>JBBQHX010000108.1:0-11056 GCA_038324385.1 Gemmatimonadales bacterium
CTGTCAGGGGTGATCACGTCGGTGCTCGTGGAGGAAGGGGATGCGGTCGGGCGCGGCCAGGTGCTGGCGCGACTGGATGACCGTGAACTGGCGGCCCAGTTGCGGGCGGCCGAGGCCCAGTTCGCGCTCGTGGATGCGTCGCTGCGGCGCAGTCGGCAGCTGCGCGACGCTCAGGTGATCACGGCGCCGGAGCTCGAGCGCGACCAGGCCAACTTTGCGGCCGCCGAGGCGCAGATCGATCAGCTCCGCACCCGGATCGGCTTCGCGACGATACGCGCGCCGATCGCCGGCGTGATCACGGAGAAGCGGCTCGAGGCCGGCGACATCGCCAACCCGCAGGCGCGCCTGTTCACCGTGGCCGACCTCGGTACCCTGGTGGTCCGCCTCCCGGTTTCCGAAGTGGATGTGGCCATGATGCGGGTAGGGGAGGAGCTGGAGCTCAGGCTCGACGCGATGCCCGATCGCTCCTTCCGCGGCCGCGTCCGCCGGATCTTCCCGACGGCCGATTCCATCTCGCGCCTCGTGCCAGTGGAGGTCGAGCTGACGGGGGAGGGGGCTCGCCGCGCCCGCCCCGGCTTTCTCGCGCGGGTGACGCTGTCGCTCGATGAGCGCGAGAACGCGATGCTCGTGCCCGCCAACGCTCTCGTCGGGACGGCGGGGAGCGAGGCGGTGTTCGTCGTCGAGGATGGAAAGGCCGCACGACGACCGGTGATCACCGGGCTGCGACAGAGCGGCCGAGTCGAGATCGTGCAGGGGCTCACTGGCGCCGAAACCATCGTCGTCGTCGGCACCACGACGCTTCGCGACGGCTCCACCGTGCGTGTCGTCAACGCGGCGGATGGCCGGCGCGCGGGCTCCGACACCACGGCCGGCGGCGCTCTCACCGCGCCGCAGACCCCGACGCCGGCGGCGCCCGCCACGGCCGCGCCGCCGGCGGCGCCAGGCGCCGGAGCACCGTCACAATGAGCGACCCCCAGAAGGACGATCTCAAGTCGCGCCGGGGCGGACTCTCCAGCTTCTCGATTCGCCGCCCGGTGGGCATCCTGATGATGACCTCGGTCATCGTCGTCCTCGGCATGCTCTTCCTGTCGCGCCTACCGCTGGACCTGCTGCCGCGGATCGTCTACCCGCAGATCCGCGTGGGCGTGAACAATCCCGGCGTCGAGCCCGGCGTGCTCGAGGAGACGATCGCCAAGCCGCTCGAGCGGGCGCTCGCGGCAACCGAGAATCTGGACGACCTCGAGGTGGAGATCGAGGAAGGACGCGTTGGCGTCAACCTGATCTTCCGCTTTGGCACCAACATCGACTTCGCGCTGCAGGATGCCTCGAAGAACCTCGAGCGCGTGCGCTCCTCGCTCCCCGTCGAGGCCAATCCCCCGACGGTCTTCAAGTTCGATCCGAACCAGGCCGCGGTCTACGAGATCGGCATCGCCTCGGGCACGCGCGACCTGATCTCGCTGCGCAACTGGGTCGAGGACCGTCTCGCGCCGCAGTTGCTGACGATCAATGGCGTCGCCTCGGTCGACGTCTCCGGCGGACTCGTGCGCGAGATCCAGGTCATTCTCGATCAGGAACGGCTGCGCAACTTCGGCATTACGGTCGGCGAAGTGATCGCCGCGCTGCGCAACGAGAACCAGGACGTGGCCGCCGGCCGCGTCGCGTCGAGTGACCGCGAGGTGGTGGGCGTGACGGCGGGCCGGTTCCGCAACGTCGAGGACATCGGGCTCGCGGTGATCACGAGCTCGTCAGGCGCGCGCATTCCGCTCAACGAGATCGCCGAGGTCCGCGACACGAATCAGGAACAGCGGCTCTGGGTGCGCCTCGATGGCGTGCCGGCCGTGAAGTTGTCGGTGCGCAAGCAGCCTGACGCGAACACCGTCGGCGTGGTCGACGGCGTCGAGGCGCAGCTCGCCCGCCTGTCGGAGTCGAACTTCATCCCGGCCGACATCAACTTCGACGTCGTCGCCAACCAGGCGGGGTTCATCCGGAACTCGGTCTCGTCGGTGCGTAATGCGGCCCTCGCCGGCGCGCTGCTGGCGATGATCGTCGTGCTGGTCTTCCTCAAGTCGCTGCGCAAGACGTTCGTCATCGGCATCTCGATTCCGCTGGCGATTCTCGCGACGTTCGTGCTGATGGGAATGGCCAACCTGACGCTGAACATCATGTCGCTGGGCGGGCTCGCCCTCGGCGTGGGACTGCTGGTGGATAACTCCATCGTGATGCTGGAGAACATCTTCCGAAAACGGGACGAGGAGGGGATCGCCGACGCCGAAGACGCGGCCCACGAGGGCGCCGGTCAGGTCCAGAGCGCCATCGTGGCCTCGACGACCACGAACCTCGCGGCCGTCGTCCCCTTCCTCCTCATCAGCGGGCTGGCGTCGCTGCTGTTCCGTGAATTGATCCTCACGATCTCGTTCGCGATTCTGGCGTCGCTGCTCGTCGCCCTGACGCTGGTGCCGATGCTCGCCGCGCAGCTCGCCAAGGTTCGCTTCTCCAGTGGACTGGACAACAGTCGGCTCCTCGGATCGGTCGACCGCGGGCTCGACCGCGTGCGTCGGCGGTATCGTGCCTTCCTCCCGGGCATGCTGCGCTACAGCTGGGTGGTGCTGCTCATCGCCTTCGCCTCGCTCGGCGGCGCCTGGGCGATGGTGCGCGGGCTGCCGAACGAGTTCCTGCCGCAAGTGGACGACGGCGGCGTGAGTGTGAACGTGTCGCTCCCGCCCGGGCTCCCGCCAGAGCAGACCAACGCCGTCGCGCTCGAGCTGGAGGAGATGATTCGCTCGATGCCGCACGTGCAGCACGTCTTCTCGACGGCCGGCGGATTCCTGTTCGGCGCCTCGACCGCCGCACGGGCCGGCCGCGGCAACATGACGGTGCGTCTCGATCCGCTCTCCGAACGCGACATGAGCGCCGACGAGTGGGTGGCGGGGATGCAGCAACGCATCGACGCACGCGGATTCGCCGGCGCACGTGTCTTCGTCCGACCCCCACGGATTCAGGGGATCCGGACGTCGTCGTCAGGCTCCGGCGTCCAGCTCAACATCCAGGGCGACGAGCTCGACGTGCTGCAGCAGATCGCCGTCGAGATCGAGCGCCGGACGCGCGGAATCCCCGGCCTCGATCGGCTCGAAGCGTCGGTGGAGGAGGGAAGTCCGCAGATCGCGATCGAGCTGGATCGCGAGCGGGCGAGTTATCTCGGGCTCAGCGTCGCCGTCGTCGGCCAGACGCTGCGCACGGCGCTCGACGGCACGGTCGCGACGCGATACGCGGAAGCCAATCGCGAGTTCGACGTGCGCGTCATGCTGCCGCGTGACCAGTTCACCGGTGTCGACGAACTCGGCGGCGTGGCGCTGTTCCCGGGTGGGCGCGGCGCGCCGGTCTATCTGCGTGACGTGGCGCGCGTCTACCCGACCACGGGGCCGACGTCGATCCGCCGCGACAACCAGATTCGCACGGTGCGCCTGACGGGTGACGCCGTGACGGAGGTCGCGGCACTCAGTGTCGTGAACGACAGCATCCGCGCCCGCATCGCCGACATGGCGGTGCCAGACGGCTACAGCGTGGTGTTCGGCGGTGAGGAGCAAGCGGTGCGCGAGAACAACCGCCAGCTGCTCATCGTGATCGCGCTGGCAATCTTCCTCGTCTATGTCGTGCTCGCGGTGCAGTACGAAAATCTCGTCAATCCGTTGGTGATTCTGACGACGGTTCCGCTGTCGCTGGTGGGCGTGGCGATCGGACTGCGCGTGTTCGGCGAACCCCTCAGCGCACCGGTCTTTCTGGGGGTGGTCCTGCTCGCCGGCATCGTGGTGAACAACGGAATTCTTCTCGTCGAGTACATCGAGGAGTTCCGAAAATCGGACCACACGATGATCGAGGCCGCCGCCGAGGCCGGCGCGGTGCGTCTGCGCCCCGTGCTCATGACGACGCTGACGACGCTGCTCGGCATGCTCCCGCTCGCGCTCGGCATCGGCGAGGGTTCGGAGCTGATGCGCCCGCTGGCGGTCGCGGTAGTCGGCGGACTCAGCGTCTCGATGGTTCTGACCTTCCTCGTCGTCCCGAGTGCCTACATCGTACTCAAGGGGAACAGCGAACGACTCGCCGCCTGGCTACTCGTCCACCGTCCCGACGGCAACCTCCCCGCTCGTGAGGCGACGGTCACGGGAGACTAGGACGGAAGCTGTGGGAACAGCGGCTATGGGCTCTGGGCTGCCGGCTGTGGGACCGTAGTGCCAGTGCTGCTGCACAAATAACGCGCCGGCTGGCCCGTCCCCCGTCCTTGTCTGTCCGTATGAGCCCAAAGCTCAGAGCCCACAGCTCATAGCTGCCTTATTCGTCGCCAGTCGTAGGTCACGAAGATCGCGCACAGCGTGATCGCGACGGCCGAAACGGCGCACCAGGGGCAGAACGTCTTCAGCACGATGAACTCCCCGTACTTGAGCCGCAGCGTGAACAGCACCGCCGGTGCGATCAGGGCGATCAGCGCCAGTGTCGGCCAACGCGCGTCCTCGAGCTGGTCGTGGGTGCCGATCATCGCGACGATGAAGATCAACGTGTAGCCGATCGTCCCGATCAGCGCGACGTCGATGCCCAGAAAATACCCCCAGACGGAGAGCTGGGCGACGGCACAGCCGCCGCCGTCGCCACACGAGAGGGTGCCGGCCTTGCCGATCTTCCAGAGATGCAGGTACAGCGCGACGAGTCCCGAGATGAGGCTCGTCCCCGCGATCAGCATGCGCCAGGTGGCACCGGTGACACGGATCGTCATCGGCGCGCTACTCCGAGTCGGGCGGCGGCGGCGGCTGCGCGGGCGCGATCTGCGGACGGGCCGCGGTATCGGACGGGAAGGGGAGTGCCGGCTGCACGTTCGCCTGTTCGGCCGCGGCGACGATGTCGTCGAGGCGGACGGCGCGGGCGACGTTGAGGGCCTCGTCCAGCGTGCGTCGTGCGGCAGCCGTGTTGCCGCGGGCGCGGTAGGCGTCGCTCAGCAGCAGGCCGACGTCGACGTACAGATACGGGATCCCGATCGACGGACGGTCGACCCACCCGCCCTTTGCGATCAGCGCCTCCTGTCCCTCGAACACATCGTTCCAGAGCGCTGCCGTTCGCTGCACGTCGACGAAGCCCTGGCCCGGCACGGGGAGGGTGTCGAGGCTCGGCTGCGGAACATTGGGTAGCAGCTTGCGCGCGAAGCCCTGGGTCAGCAGGTACTCGCCGAAGCCAAACTTGGTCGGGTAGCCCACCGCCGTGCGCGCGAAGTTCACTGATCGAACGTCGTTGTCCTGCACCATCTTGAGGACGAAGATGTCCGCTCGCTCGAGAATGCCCGGCTGCAGCGTCGTCTGCAGCGTCGTCCCCGGCTTCGTGAAGCTCATCGGCTGATTGAGCATCTCGTAGAGGGGGAGTGCGGCGACATCTTCCTTCGTCCAGCTCACGATCGGGGTCGTCGGCTTCGGCCACTGGCGGTCACGGTAGATCGCCGGCCCCGCCTCTGCGTCGTACTCGTAGATCGGTCGCGCGACGAGCTGCCGCACGTACCAGTCGGTGTTGAGCAGCGACGTGTTGGCGACCACGACATCGCGGCGGATCCCCTCGACTTCCTGCGCGTACCAGAGCGGGAAGGTGTCGTTGTCGCCCACCGTCACGAGAATACCGTACGGCTCGACCGAGTTGAGCATGTCGTGCGCGAAGTCGCGCGTGTCGGTCTCGCCGGCGCGTGAGGCGTCGTTCCAGTTGGCGAACAGCGGCACGAAGGCGATCAGCAGTACCGGCGAGGCCTTGGCCCAGCTCGCGGCGGTTGGCAACTCCATCAGGTCACGTCCGACGCGCTGCCGCGCCGTGCCCAGCATCGCCGCGACCGACTCCCACACCCAGATCAGCCCGAGCGCCGCCCAGACGCTCCAGGTGGAGAAGCTCCAGAGATAGAAGTAGTCGCGATCACGAACCTCACGCGCCACGGAATCGCCGAGCTGCGGCGCCTGCGATGCGCCGTACTTGAAGTTCATGTAGAAGATCAGCGCCAGCGTCACCGTGAACACCAGCGGCCCGAAGAACCAGAAACTTCGCCGGTCTCTTCGCCAGTGGACGTAGCCGCCCACCAGCCCCAGCGAGAGGAAGATCACGCCGAGTGCGGTCTGCAGCCCCGGTGCCTCGTCATAGGCGTCGCGCAGCCACTGCCACTTGAAGTAGAGCCACCACATCTCGACCTGCGCGATCAGCGGTGCCTGACGCTCCCCGAGCGAGGGCTTGGCGTACTGCTCACGATTGACGTTGTACTTGAACGCTTCCCACGTCTCCGCCGTGAAGGTACAGTCGAGCGCGAACTCGCCGCGGCAGGCGGTGGGCTGCCCCATGTTGAGGGGCGGATCGAAAGCGGCCCGGACCGGTTGGGTCGCGAACACGGTCAGGCCGAGCACGAAGGCGGCGCCGACGCCGAGTAGCAGCTTCCAGCGAATGACCGTCATCGGACGGCGGGCCATCACGGCAACGCCCACCGCCGGCCCCACAAGCAACCCGGCCGGGTGATTCGTGTAGCCCAGCCCCAACAGGTATGCGACCAGCACGAGGATGCCATCCGCCTTGCGGCCGTCGGGATCATCCGACCAGCGCACCATCAACCACGCCACGATCGCGAAGAACACCAGCGAGACCGTATACACCTTCTCGTTGACCACCGACTGGCTCCAGACGGTGAACGCGGTCGCGCCGATGAGCGCCGCGAGCGCGCCGCCGAGGATGCGGTGGCGGCGGCTGGGCAGCCAGCTCACGAGCACCCGTTCGGTAATCAGGAACCACATGCCCGCGCTGACCGCCGAACAGACGGCCGCGAGGATGTTGATCTTCATCGCCACATTGGGCGCGATCGGCAGCAGCGAGAAGACGCGCCCGATGATGATGAAGAACGGATTCCCCGGCGGATGCGGGATCCCCATCGTGTAGGCCGCGGCGATGTACTCGCTGGCGTCCCACATCGCCGTGGACGGCGCGAGGGTGAGGAGATAGAGCAGGAACACCGCGCCGCCGACAAGGGCAGCCGCGAGGTACGACGGTCGGTGATCGAGCTCGTATGCAGTCGACGACATAGATCCGGGAAGAGAAGCCCTGGTCGAAACGGCACGGTGGGCGACCGCGTGAAGCGGGGCCGATCCGGGCCAGCGTTGCAAGATGACCCCGCGCGGACCCGGACGGCAGCCCGCGAGCGCGCACTCAATGTCGAAAAAGGCGCTGGCCGGTGTAGACCATCGCCATGCCGTGTTCGTCGGCGGCGGCCACGACCTCCGCGTCGCGGACCGACCCGCCCGGCTGCACGATCGCTCGTACCCCCGCCTCCGCCGCCTGGTCCACTCCGTCGCGGAAGGGGAAGAAGGCATCCGACCCGAGTACGCTTCCCATCGTGTCGTGCCCGGCGAGACGGGCCTTGTGGGCCGCGAGGAAGGCCGCATCGACGCGCGACATCTGCCCAGCACCGATACCGATCGTCGCCCCGCCGCGGGCGAGGACGATGGCGTTGGACTTGACGCTGGCCACCGCCTTCCAGGCGAAGACGAGGTTCTCGCGCTCCTCCGCGGTCGGCGCGCGGCGGGTGACGACCTTCCACTCGGGCGCCTCGGCGGCGATCGGCGCACGGTCCTGCACCAGGACGCCGCCGCGGACGCGCTTGAAATCGAGCGTCGTCCGCTCGGGTGCGGCGGTGCCACGTAGCACCCGCAGATTCTTCTTGCGGGTGAGGATTTCCAGCGCCTCATCCGAGAAATCCGGCGCGACGACGCATTCCACGAACAGGCTCGACACCGCCTCGGCCGCCTCGGCGTCCACCGGGACCGAGAAGCTGATCACCGAGCCGAAGGCGGAGATCGGATCGCAGACGAGCGCCTTTCGGTAGGCGTCGAGCGCGCTCGTTCCCACGGCCAGCCCGCACGGCGTGGTGTGCTTGATGATCGCGCAGGCGATTTCCCCGGCGAACGGGTCGCTGGCGATCAACGCCCCTTCGAGGTCGAGCAGGTTGTTGAACGAGAGCTCCTTCCCGCCGAGCTGCTCGAAGCCGTCGAGACCGGCGCCGCGATGCTCGACGTAGAACGCGGCTTTCTGCGACGGGTTCTCCCCGTACCGCAGCGACTGCGCCCGCTCGAGGGCGATCGTCAGCTGCTCCGGGAAGCGCTCGCCCTGCTGCCCTGTGAACCAGTTCGCGATCGCCGCATCATACGATGCGGTGTGCGCGTAGACCTTGGCCGCCAGTTCGCGGCGAAGCTCCAGATCGTCGTCCGACTCGAGCAGGGCGGTCGTGACACGGTCGTAGTCGGCGGGATCGCACACCACCCAGACGCCGGCGAAGTTCTTCGCCGCCGACCGCAGCATCGACGGACCCCCGATATCGATCTGCTCGATCACTTGCTCCGGGGTCGCGCCCGCTCGCGCCGCCGTCTGACGGAACGGATAGAGATTCACCGCGACGAGGTCGATCGCGCCGATCCCATGCTCGGCGATGGTCGCCATGTGGGCATCGACATCGCGGCGCGCAAGCAGGCCACCATGCACCGCTGGATGCAGCGTCTTGACCCGTCCGTCCATGATCTCGGGGAAGCCCGTGATCTCACTGACGTCCTGGACGGCGAGCTCCGCCTCGCGGAGTGCCGCGGCGGTGCCGCCGGTCGAGACGAGCTCCCAGCCGTGCTCCACGAGCGAGCGGGCGAAGGGCACCAGGCCGGTCTTGTCGGAAACGGAGAGGAGGGCGCGCGGCATCGGGATCAGGTTCAGTGAACGTCGGCGCGCGAGGCGCTCGACGGAGGAGTCACGAGGTGAACGAGGGTGTGAGCAGGGCGTCGATCGAACGTCCGGAGGGGGCGGCGTGGCGCGCGAAGTCGAAGCAGGCGCCCGCGCCCGGTGCGTCGTCGATCGCCGCCGCCGGGCGGGTGACGGACAGACGGCCGGCCGCCACCGCGTCGATCACCCGCGGGTACAGCAGATGCTCGACGCGCAGCACCCGCGCCGCCAGTGCGGCCGCGGTGTCGTCAGGCATGACGGGCACCGGCCACTGCGCGAGGATGCGTCCCTCGTCGTAGCGCTCGTTGACGAGGTGGACCGTCGCGCCGGTGACGCGCGCGCCATGCGCGAGCACTGCCTCGTGCACCCGTCGGCCGTACATCCCCGAACCGCCAAACGCGGGGAGGAGCGCCGGATGCACGTTGAGCACGTGGTCACTCCAACCCGCCGTGACCTCGGCCGGCACGAGCTTGAGATAACCGGCGAGCACCACGAGGTCGACATCCTGCGTCTGCAGCAGCGCCGCCAGCGACGGCCCGTCGGCGGGTTCCGCCAGATACTCGGCGGCGATCCCGCGCGACCGCGCCCGATCGAGCGCGGTCGCCTCACGGCGGTTCGACGCCACGAGCACCACATCGCCGCCGCGCGCGTCCCCCAGCGCGGCGAGATGGTCGAAGAGCGCCTGCAGATTGGAGCCGCCGCCTGACGCGAGCACCGCGATGCGCGCGGTCATGGTGCCTTGGAGGTGAGGGCGGCGTCGCGGCTCGCGGTCCCAAGCCACCGTTCCCACGCGTCCACTGCCTCGTCGAGGGTCTTGAGCACGCGCGCCTCACGCGACGCGCGCGCGAGGTCGTCGGCGGGGGTAATCGGCGACGGGAGCAGCACCCCGAACCCGCCCGCGGCCACCCCCGGCGCGACATCGCGCCACCGGTCGCCCGCGTAGAGCGACCGCGCGCGATCGAGGCCATGCGCGCGCGCCGCGTCGTCGTAGAGCCGCGGGCCGGGCTTGCGGCACTGGCAGTCGGGTCCGAAGTCCGGATGGTGCGGACAGTGGTAGGAGGCGTCGATGCGGGCGCCGGTGGCCTCCAGCAGGGTGTCGAGCCGCGTGCGCACGGCGGCATACTGCGCCTCTGTCACCATCCCTCTCGCGATCCCCGACTGGTTGGTAATCACGACGACCGGCACTCCAGCCTCGTTGAGTCGCCGAACCGCCGCCGACGCGCCGGGGATCAGGGCGACCTGCGCCGGATCGGCGGCGTAGGCGACGTCGAACATCAGCGTGCCGTCGCGGTCGAGGAAGGCGGCCGGCCGGCCCGCGGCGGCGTCAGGCGGGGAAGCCACCGCTCAGCGCCGCCCGCCCACGCGCCGCGGCGGCGGCGTGGTGGTATCGGGCGGTGGCGGGGCGGCGGGCGCGGGCGCCTCGGGCACCGTCAGCACCTGACGACTGTCGCGTGGCCGATCGAGCAGGTTCCGCAGGCCCCGCGCCTCGATCGTGTAGCGGGCTCCGGGCCGTACCGGCGTCGCGAGCCGGAGCACGATCTCCGTGGCCGGCGTCGGTCGGCTCGGACGGGGGGGCGGGCTGGCGGTCGTATCGATTGCGCCGCCACGCGCCGGCGCGCCGCGAACTGGCGCCGGCACCGGCGCCGCCGCGGTGTCGCGCGCGAGACTGTCGACGCGCGCCGAGTCGACCGGGGGCGCCGCGCTGTCGCGGCGGGCGGCGGCGGCCGAGTCGTAGGCGGCCCGGGTGAGCGCGGCCGTGACGCGGACGGGCTGCGAGTCGGGGTCGAAGACGGAGAACTGCTCGACGGTGATCGGCGCGCTCACCGAGAGCGGCTGGTTCGTCGTCAGGCGCACGGTCACCGAATCGATCAGCGTCGCTTCGGCGATGATCGGGCCGACCGTGTCCTGCACGAAGGCGTACAACTCGACGCGGGCCGAGTCGCCGAGGGTGACGCGGGTGGAATCCCACGCCTCACGCGCGTCGATTCCGAAATCGTTGTTCGCGTCCTGAATGCCGACCACGGTGACTTCACCGCGAGGAACGTGCGGAAGCTCGAACCGACCCTGCGCATCGGCGCGGGCCACGTACAGCACGCTGTCGGTGGCCTCGGCGGTGGGTCGCGTGATGCCGTAGATGAGCGCATTCGCGAGCGGACGGCCGGCCGCCCAGTCGAACACCACGCCGCGGATGCGCGTCTCGCTGATCTCGGCCCCGGTGGAGAACACCACCACCGTCGCGCTGTCCATCCTGTTGTTGCGAAGGTCCTGCACGCCCGGGAGCATCGTGACGCGATAGGTG
>JBBQHX010000109.1:0-11042 GCA_038324385.1 Gemmatimonadales bacterium
GTCGCGCTGTCGGTGGCCGCGGGGCGGGTTATCGGGAGCCTGCTCTTCGGCGTCGGAGCGGCCGACCCGCTGACCATTGGCGTGGTGATGGCGCTGCTGACGCTGGTGTCCGTGATCGCCTGCGCGATCCCCGCCCGTCGCGCGACGCGCACCGGACTGGCGACGATGCTGCGATTCGAATGATGCGGGCCCCGCTCGTCAGGCGTGCGCCTGACGAGCGGAAGTCAGTAGCGCGGCACGGTCGGGTCGACCTCGGCGCTCCAGCGATCGGTGCCCCCGACGAGGTTGAACACCCGATCGAACCCGGCCTCGTGCAGCAGCGCGGCCGCGTGCGCGCTGCGAATCCCGTGATGGCAGAGCGTGACGATCTCCCGGTCGCGCGGCAATGAGGCGATCGCGCCCGGCAGCGTCTGCAGCGGCACGAGGTGCGACCCCGGAAACGGCGCGACCTCGTCCTCCCATGGCTCGCGCACGTCGAGCACGAAGACGGGTTCGCCGCGTTCGAGCTTCCCGCGCAGCTCCTCGGGCGTCAGATCGATCGGACGGGCGGCGTTGGGCGCCCCGGGCGACTCGGTCATGGTCGATGCTCCTCGGCGCAGGCCGCAAAATTCCTCGTAGTCGATCAACTCGCGCAGCTCGCGCGTGCCACAGGCGGGGCAGCTCGGGTCGCGCTGGACGGCAATCTCACGAAAGCGCATCCGCCACGCGTCCACCAGCAACAGTCGCCCGGCCAGCGTTCCAGGCACGCCGAGGATGAGCTTGATCGTTTCCGTGGCCTGGATGACACCGACCAGCCCGGGGAGCACGCCCAACACGCCCCCTTCGGCGCACGTCGGCACCATCCCCGGCGGCGGCGGCTCGCGAAAGAGGCATCGGTAGCATGGCCCATCGGGCGTTGCAAACACCGATGCCTGCCCCTCGTACCGAAAGACGCTGCCGTACACGTTGGGGACCCCGAGCAGTACGCAGGCGTCGTTCGAGAGATAGCGCGTCGGGAAATTGTCCGTGCCGTCGACCACGACGTCGTAGCCGCGGATGATCTCGAGCGCATTCACGGACGTCAGTCGCGTATCGTACGCTTCGACGTGCACGTGAGGATTCGTCTCCCGCAGCCGATCGCGAGCCGACTCGAGCTTGGACCGCCCGATGTCGGAGGTTCCGTGCAGTAGCTGCCGCTGCAGGTTGGACAGATCGACCGCGTCGTCATCGACGATGCCCAGCGTCCCGACCCCCGCCGCCGCCAGATAGAGTGCGGCGGGGGAGCCAAGCCCTCCGGCGCCGATCAGGAGCACGCGGGCCGCGCGCAGGCGCTGCTGCCCCGCGAGCCCGAAGCCGGGCAGCGAGAGATGGCGTCCGTATCGGAGCAGTTCGTCGGGGGCGAGACCGTCGAGGGACGGTGACACGGAACGGTCCACGGCGCTGGCACTTAGGTAAATTCATTGCGAGGCTCGCTCGCTGGCCCCCAGATTGCCCGCGCCGCTCATGTCGCAAGGTGAGCGGCCGATACTCCATCCGGATGGGCTCCCGTCGCGAAGTATAGCGCGGCCGGCGGCACGCCCGAGCGACCGACGCCCCATCGCGACGTTCCCGAAGGATCAGTCGTTTTCCCGCCGCTGGCACGGCGCTATCCTCCTGTCCCCATGCCCGTAATCTGGCTCCACAGGCGACACGTCACGCCGGCGCGGCGGGAGATCGACTCCTGCCGCGCCGGCGCGCCGTCCGCGCCACGGTCCCGATGCGGGTCAGGCGCTGAGTTCGGTCCCGCGCTCGATCGTGATTTCGCGGTCCCGGCCGGTGGCGCGCCCGCGGCCGCGGCGGAGCAATGCCTTGGGGGAGGGAATCGCGACGTCGTTGCCGCGCCGCTCGGCGCTGCCGTCCGCGATCAACCGCGCCATCACCAGCGACACCGACTCGCGCGTGGCGCCCACCAGTTCACAGAGCAACCGGTAACCGGAGGCGTCGAGCTCCAGCGGTTGGAAGGTGACCTTCGCGCGGCCCCCGGCTCCGTCGGCATGGATGCTGGCCGGTGTGCCATAGTTGGAGGGACCGATCCCCGTCCAGCTGGTCCGCGCGCCCGGCGCCGGCGCGGCTCGCGAGCCGGCAGCCGGGGGGAGGTGGATGGCCTCGTCGGCGGCAGCCCGGGCGACGCTCATGCGGAGAATCGCGTTGACCAGCCGCTGCTCGACGCTCAACGCCGCCAGCTCGCCCAGTCGCTCCAGGAGGTGCGCGCGTTCGGCGCACAGCTGCGCCAGCAACGGGAGGGCGTGCTGCGGCCGCTCGCGGACCAGCGCGCGGTAGCGGGGGCCGCTCAGATGCAGCGTCTCGACCTCGCCTTCGGCCCGCGCGTCGGTGCGATAACGTCCGTCGTCACCCAGCCCCTCGGCCCCGAAGGTGCCGCCGGGCGTGATGATGGCGGGCACGAAGCCGCGCCCCGCCTTGACCCGACTGCGCAGGACTACCTGCCCTCGCAAAACGACGAAGACGCCGTCCGCTTCGGCGCCGCTCTCGTAGATCGCGAACCCTGCCGGCCAGCGGGCCGTCGCCCCGTAGGGCGCGAGAGTCGCGACATCGACTGCATTCAACCGCGGATTGTCAAAGCTCGTCGCGTCGTTCACGGTGTGCCCTCAGTCTGCGTGATGATGGCCCGTGGGTCGCAAGCTTCGTTCCGTCAGACGGAACATGCAGATTCGCGGACGTACGGGCCACACCCTGCCGTTGTTGTCTGTTCGGGACCGTACAGACCAGGTCGCGTGATGCACAGGTCGCCCGGCGCGCACCACGCCCGCCGGTGCCTAACGTGCATTCGCCCGTGACGCCGCGGCGCGCCGGCGATCCCCAAGCGCGGATCGTGATCCTCGGCACCGACACCATGCTCGCCGCGCTACCGGCGACGTCGGTGCAGATCGCGCACGCCTGCCGCGCCGCCGGCTTCGACGTCGCGATCCCCGCGAGCTGGGGGGACGAACTGGTGGCCGATGCCTGCCTGCGGGAGTTAGGCACCCGCGAGGGCACGCCCGTCATTCAGTGTAGCTGTCCATGCGTGGCGCGTCGCCTGGCCACCGACCGTGGTGAGCTCGAGGGCTTTCTCCTCGCACTCGACTCACCGCCGATCGCGGCGGCGCGCTACGTGCGCGCGCTGTACACTGACACGACGGTGCACGTGACGTACGCCGGCGCCTGTCCGTCGGGCGCGGATCCGCTGATCGACCGGCACCTCGATCCGGCGGCCTTCCTCGCCGAGCTGGCATCGTTGGGCATCTCGCTCGGTGACCAGCCGGCGATCTTCGAGTCGATCCTGCCGCCCGATCGCCGGAGACACCGCTCGCTCCCCGGCGGTTGCCCGTCGCCTGAGGCGTTGCTCGATGAGCGCGGCCGGCGACTGGTCGAAATCTCCACCGACGGATTCAGCGCGGAGCTCGCCGAACAGCTGCTCGCCCATCAGGACGTGCTGATCGACGTCGCGCCGCGGCTCGGCTGCGCGTGTAGCGGTTCCGTGAACTCGATCACCGCCGGCAACGCGCGCTCGGTGGTGGCTTCGCTGGAGCCGCCGCGCTCCCCGACGCCGGTGGTCGACGGCCGCTTCCGCAATACTTCCCGCCCGACCCCGCGGGACGTCGCGATCATTCCCGATCACGAGTTGGTGGCACGGTTCGTCCGACCGGCCGGCGACGAGCCACGTCAGGCGGCTGAGCCGCGCCCGGGGATCCACACGCCCGACACCGGGTGGCGGCTGCGGGCCCGTCCGTTCGAGGACGACCCCGTCCGCCGCCCGCCGCTGCTCACCCCGCGCAGCTCGTCGGCCACCGTCCCGATCGCGCGACGCGCCGATGGCGCACCGCTGCCGCGCACCTACGCGCTGACCCGCGCCGTGAGTGGGCGCTATCGCGCGGTTCCTGCTCCTGACGCGTCGGCCGTCGCGCCGCGCGACACTCGCGACGCACGCGCCGAGCATGCGCCATCGATCGGCGAGATCCTGGGGCTGACGAGCGTCGGTGTCGCGGTCGCGACGCCGCCCATGAGCCACCTGTCGCACCAGACGCCGGTCGAGGCGGCGGCGCAGCCCGTCGTGGCAGGCGTCGAGGAAGCGGCCGGCGAGGATGCGCCGGTACCGGAGCCGCAGTCGCCCAGCGCACCGGTGCACGTCGAGCCGGTGCACCGTGTGCCCGACCCCGCCTCGCCCGCACCCGACGCCGCCGCGGATCGGCACCCGCTGATGATCGAAGCCGAGTTCGACGCGTTCATGGCGGAGATCCGTGAGACGGTCGCTGAAACGGTGGCGGAGTGGCGGCTGTCGCTGCGCGCGTCCATCACCGCGTGGCGCGCGGCGGGATACGCCACCGTGGTACTCGAACGCGCCCTCGCGCTGCCACGCGAGCCCGACGTGGCGGGACTGCTCGACACCTACCGGGCCGCCGTCGACCATCTTCGCACGCTCGAGGCGCGAGCGCTCGCACTGGCGCCGCACCTCGTCGGCTCGCTGCAGGCGCATCCCGTCTTCCGTGACCCCGCGCGGATCGCCGACGCCGAGGCGGTCGTGCAGCGCCTGACGACGCCCCCGTCGCACCCCGCAGCCACGCCCGACAGCGACGAGACGCCGCTGACGCTGGTGTGGGACTGGATCACCATCGAGGACCGCGTGATCGAAGAGCTTGGTCCCGACGCGCTCGCCGCCGCCAGCGGCTGGACCAGCCGGCGGCGCTGAGTCGCGTCAGGCGCTGCGTCGCGTCAGGCGCTGCGTCGCGTCAGGCGCTGCGGCGCTCTAGCGTAGCCCCGCCGTCGCCTCCGCCAGCGCACCGGTGGCCGCGTCGAAGCGCGTCGCCAGATCGGCGAGCTCCCGCCGAACGACGTCGGCGTTCCCCGTCCGAAGCGCCTCGCCGAGCGACGGGAAAGCCATCGTGGCGTAGCCGTTGTTCTCGTCCGACGCGTAGATCAGGTTGCGATACCAGGGGCGCGTCGCCAGTCCGGCGTCGCGCGTCAGGCTGCGTTCCACCTGACGTAGACTGGCATTCACGCGCGTGCGCACGGCCGCTGGTGGGACGCCGGCCGCGAGGCGCGCGTCGCGGGCCGTCGCGAACGTCGCCGCTGCCTGCTCCATCCGATCGATCGCCGCCAGCAGCGCATCCGCTGAACCTAACGTGCGCTCGCGCAGTGCGCGATCGAGTGGCTCGGCGTTGCGCCGCATCGTCCGCGCGAACTCGACGTAGTCGTACGGCACGATATCGGCGTTGGCGAGGCGGAGCAGCAGCGCGGCGCCCACTTGCGCCGACGCGGCGTGGCGCGTGAAATCGGGATCGCCGAACCGCTCCATCCACTGGAACGAGTCGTAGTGCGAGTGATAGACGCCATAGGGACCGGAGAATCCCCAGTCGGCGTGCGGCACACCGAGGTGGTTGTAGAACCCGGCGAAGTCCGATCCGCCTCCGGGATCGCCCATCACCGGCTCCGCGCCGGCAGCCGTCCCGCTGCGGGCGCGCCAGGCGTCATAGACGCTGCCGGTGTCGTCAGGGCTGGGCACCAGATCGGCGACGAGGCGCAACGTCGAGCGCAGCGACGGCGAACCGCCGCCGCCGAACGACGGGCCGGCGGCGCTCACGTCCTGATTGAGATACGCCACGCCGTAACGCGTCAGCCGCTCCGCTTCCTGTTCGGCGTACTCCGTCGACCCGATGATCCCCCACTCCTCGGCGTCCCACGTCGCGAACACGATCGTGCGCTTGGGACGCTGCCCCTCGCGCGCCAGCGCGGCGATCGCGTGCGCGGCCTCGATCACGCTCACCGTGCCGCTCACGTCGTCGGCGGCCCCCGGACCCCAGGCATCCCGATGCGCGCCGATGACCAGCACCTCGTCGGGGTACTCGCTGCCGCGAATCGTGCCGAGCGTGTTCCAGATCGTCTTGTAGCCGCGCGTGGCCCGATCGTCCTCGACCACGACGCGTGCCCGCACCGGCCCGGGACCGATGTGGTAACGAAAGCCGAGTCCACCCTGCCAGCTCTGGGGAATGGTCGCGCCGCGAATTCCCTCGAGCAGCTTGGCCGCGTTCTCGTATGACAGTGGCACCACAGGAATACGCGGAATCGGCAGACTGTCCAACGACAGACGGCGGGCCCCGGCGACGCTCCCCCAGCCGGGCGTGGTCGGATCGCCGATGCCGTTCATCACGCTACCGCGCTGCACCGCCTGTGGCGGGCGCATCGGCCCGTCGGGGTAGACCTCGCCGCGCGCGAAGCCGTCCTCGATCGGATCACTGTAGATGATCAGCCCCACCGCGCCGCGTTTCTCCGCCTCACGCGACTTGATGCCGCGGAACGAACGCCCGTAGCGCGCGATCGCAATCTTCCCGGCCACCGACACGCCGATCGAGTCCAGTTGCGCGTAATCCTCGATGAGCCCGTAGTTGACGTACACTACCTCGGCGGTCACGTCGCCCGCGCCGCTGTAGCCGTTCACCGGCGGATACTGCGGCAGCGCGCTGCTCGGGTCGGCCGCGATGACGGGTTCCTCGAGCGACAGTGGCAGCGTGTCGGGCGCCACGCGCCAGACGCGCGCCGCGGTTGCGTGCGGCAGGTAGATCTCATACGGCCGTCCCTCTACTTCCAGCCCTGCCTCGCGCATCACGCCCAGGACATAGTCGCGGGTCCGCTCCTGCGCGGGGGTGCCGGCGACATGCGCCTCACGCGACAGCGCCTCGGCATGGGTGCGCGAGCGCGCGGCGTCAGGCAGCGCGATCACCGACGCCTCGAGACGGCGCTGGGCCTCGGCGGTGGCCGGCGCGTAGCCGGGCATGGGCGCCTGCTGCGCGACGAGCAGCGTCGGCGCAAGGAGAAGAGCGGCGGCCGTCAGCCGCGGAATCAGGGTGCGCATGGGTGCAGAGAGTCCGGAGGTGACGCGGTGGCGTACGAGGATTCGAAGGGCGGTGCGTCGGCCGACGGTGCAGCTACAGATCGTCGAGCTCGTCGATGGCGCGCTGGATGGCCGCGCGGAGCGCGGCCTCACGATCGGTGGCGTCGCCGAGTCCCGCGGATAGATGCGCGAACTGCGTCTCCATCTCCGCCGCCACGATGCTCGGCAGCGGCGCGCGCATCGCGAGCGCGTCGAGCGTGCGTTCGGCGAGCGTGCGGAGGAGTCGGCGCGTGCCCTGGTCGAGCGCGGCGAGCGCGCGTGGGTCGGGCGGAAGCGGTTGGACCGGGTGACGCTTGCTCTGCGGCGCCTCGAACAGCTTCGACACAGGCGCGAGCCGCACTACGAAGGAGCCGGCGGTGTGTTCCTCGACCGCCGTCAGCACACCGCGGCGGCGCAGCGACCCGAGGAGCTTGTATACCGCTTCACGAACCGCCGACACGCCGCCGGGGCTGGCATTGCCGCGCCCCGTGATCACCAGCACCTCGCCGGCGCGGGCCATCTGCCGCTCACGCAACCACGATTCGGCGCGCGCGACTGCCTGGTCGACGGTCGGCAGCGATTCGCGCAGATTCAGCGTCCGCGACGGCCCGAATCGCGCCTCGTCGAACGCGGTCTGCAGACGCACGGCGCGTCCTCTGGAATCCATTATGATGCGGACGGAACGGGAGACCCACGGGCCGCGACCCTCCGCGGCGCACGACGTAAGATATCCCCCGTGACGCGACTCGCGGCCCCCGGCCGGGCCCGGGCGTTTGGAAGCCGTTGGGCTACGGCTGCTCGTTCTCCGCCCGCCGGCCGGCGCCGACGCGGGTACTCCGGAGCGCCTTCTCCAGCACCACACCATCCAGCCGCTCGAGCGGACGCACCTCGAGCGCGCGGGCGAGCGTCGGCGCGATGTCGATCACGCGAACGACGTCGTCGATCCGCCGGGCAACGAAGGGCGCCCCGTGAAAGATGATCGGCACGTTGGCGTCGTAATCGTGCGGCGATCCGTGCTGGGCGTACGTCGCGTTCCCCCACGCGCTGTACGGCGTCAGCGTGATCACCGCCTCGGGCATGATGTCATCGGGGAACATGTGGAGCCAGCGGCGGGCGATCGGATCGGCGACCGTATCCGCCGCGGCCAGGTCGCGCATCCGATCGACCCGCAGCACGCCCGGAATCGCTCGCGTTCGCGCGACAAAGACGTCGATTACCGAGTCAGCGTCAATTCCGTTTGCGGCGAACTCCTGCCGGTCGAGCCTGAGCTCGCCATCGTTCAGCCGGAAGCCCCCGAAACCGATCCCGCGCTCGCCGACCTCGTCCCGCAAGGCGCGGAATGGCGTGTAGACGTCCACCCGGAGCGCGTTCTCGTTCGGGTCGCGCGAGGGAGCGCCGGGGAGCGGCGAGACACCATGGTCCGACGTGAGCGCGATGATCACGCGGCGCGGGTCCCGCAACGTGTAGAGAGAATCGAGGAAACGACCGAGTTGGCGGTCCACCCGGATCATCTGGTCGTGCAGCTCCTTCGAGTCGGGCCCGTACCGGTGTCCGATCGCGTCGGTGGTCGAGAGCGAGAGGGCGAGGAGGTCGGTGTGATCGCCCGCGCCCAGCTCCATCGCCACCACCCCGTCGAGCGCGAGGTCGATCGTGAGCGAGTCCATCCACGGGAAGTAGAGCAGCTCGGGGCTCGCCGTCTCGAGATCGGTCGCGAGGGTGTACGGGAAGGTGTACTGCTCCACTGGCTGCCCCGGGCGCTCCTCGGGAACGGTGTCGCGCTCGGCGTAGAAGCGCGGCTCGAGCAGCGGTTCCCAGCTCTTCCCAGCGAGCGCGGCGAGCGACCCGCGCGCGTTGAAGGCGTTGACGAAATCGGGCAGCGTGTCGGCGTAGTAGCTGCTCGTCGTGAAACGGCCAGGCGCGGCGTACCAGAAGGCCGGCTGCTTGGAGCGGCCGAGTGGCAGGATTGCGCCGCGGTCCTTGCGGCTCACCGCCAGCGCGCGGCTGTTCGGGTCGCTCAACCGCATCCAGTCGAACAGCGAGGTGCCGCGGAAGCGGTACGGACTCGCCCCCGGACCCCCGCCGCCGATCAGCGGGTACTGCGCGTCGGGCACACCGGCCGAGTTGAGCACCACGCCATGCGACCGCGGGTGACGGCCGGAAAGCGGGCTTGCGTGTCCCGGTGCTGTCTCGGTGTTGGCGTGATCGTGGAAGCCGTTCATGAAAACGGCACCCTCGCGCACGAGTCGCGCGAGCCCGCCGGTCAGCGTCGGGCGGAACCGGTCGAGATAATCGCCGCGGAGCTGGTCGATCATGATCATGACCACCAGCGTCGGGCGATCCGGGGCGGCGGCCGGCGCGGGCACGGGGGTCTGCGCCGCGACCGCCGAGGCCGAGGCCGAGAGCAGCGTGGCCGCGAACGCCACCGCGAGCGGGAGCCGGCTGGCGGGGGAATGGCGGCTCTGGAGAGCGGCGCGAAGTGCGAGCATCGGCAGACCAACCGGGAGCGAGCCGGAGTCGGGGGCGCTGGCCGGATCTGGCCAAGGCGCCATGACCGCTCACCGCATCACGGGGGCGGGCGATCGGCTCCGAAGGGGACTCTGCCAATCTAACCGCTCACGCGGGCACGGCCCCACCGCGCGGCCGCCCTGCTTCACTCCGCTTACGCGCAGATCGGGCCGGCGGCCCGTTCGATCAGCGGCTTCGTCTTCCTCCCAGCCGCCCGGCCTCACCGTCACGGCCGAGCGCCGAGGCCATCATCCGAAGCACGAGTTGCGTACGACTGGCCACGGCGAGCTTCCGGTAGAGTCGCTCGACGTGGGTATGGACCGTGTGCGGCGAAATGCCGAGGTCGCGCGCGATCGCACTCTCGGTGCGGTCGTCGAATACCGCCTCGGCGATCTCGCGCTCGCGACCGGACAGGTTGAGCGTGCGCTCGGTGCTGTCCCACTCGAACGGGGTGAGCAGCGCGCGCCCGGGGGAGGCCGAGCGGTCGTCGGCCGAACGACGACGCTCGGCGCCCGACTCGGCGGGGGCTGGCGCCGGCATCGGCGCTGGCGGGGTGTAGCTGAACGGGGGTGTGCTGGTTTTCGCGGCGGGTGACTCGGACGGGAACGTCATGACGAAAGTTCCTCGGTGCCCTGGGGCGACTCGGGGAGAACGAACGGCGCAGGCCCACGTCGGCCCGACAGGTGTCCACTCACGGGCGGCGCCGTGCGTCGCAAATAATACGCATTGTCGGGCCGTGCGCCAGACCGAGGTGGGTCCGGCGAGGGAACTCATCCATTTCGCACCGGTTGAACGAGCCGCGGCGGGTGGCCCATCCAACCGTTAACCGACCTCGTCGACCAGACCGTTGCCAGCCGTCCCCTCGCAGAACTCGGCGATCTCGATCAGCGGCTTGCGCGCCAGATCGGGGACGCGCGCGTCGCTCGCCGGATAGCCCACGGGGAGGACCAGATACGCTTTCTCGTTCTCCGGCCGTCCGAGCAGTTCCGAGAGGAATCCCATCGGCGATGGGGTGTGGGTGAGCGTGCACAGCCCCATGTGGTGGATGGCCGCGATGAAGAAGCCCGTCGCGATGCCCACGGATTCCTGCGTGTAGTAGTACGTCTGTCGCAACGCGTCGCCCTCGTCGCGCCCGAACAGCACGCGGAAGACGACCACCACCCAGGGCGCATCGGTGAGATGCGTTTTCACGGCGTCCGTGCCGAGGGGCGCAATCGCGCGACGCCATTCCTCGGGCATCCGGCCGCCGTAGTTGCGCGCCTCCTCCTCCTCGGCAGCCGCCCGGATGCGCGCCTTGAGTTCGGGATCGCTGACGGCGACGAAGCGCCACGGTTGCTGATGCGCTCCACTCGGCGCGGTCCCCGCGGTGCGAATCGCGTATTCGATGGCGGCGCGCGGCACCGGCTGCGTCGAGAAGTGGCGCGTCGTCCGACGGCGGTCCATCTCCGCGTAGAAGGCGCCCGCCCGGTCGATCACGTTGTCTGCTGGGCGGCGGGTGAACTTCAGCGGAACGAAGCCGGGAACGCCGCGGTCCTCGCCGAGCGGAGGGGCGGGCGGGGCGGGCGGGGTGGGAGGGGCGGGCGGGGGGGGAGGGGCGGGCGGGGTGGGAGGGGCGGGCGGGGCGGCGGGCGGGCGGATCGACGACATGCTACGGGGC
>JBBQHX010000110.1:0-10995 GCA_038324385.1 Gemmatimonadales bacterium
TCGATCACCCAGAAGCCGCGCCCCATCGTGCTCAGAACGAGATCACCGCGATGCAGCTTGATATCGGTGATCGGCGTGGCCGGCAGGTTGAGCTGGAACGATTCCCAGTTCGCCCCGTCGTCGCGCGAGACGTACATCCCGAACTCGGTGCCCAGATAGAGCAGTCCGGGCTGCTCGGGATCCTCACGCAGCACGCGCGTCGGTACGTCGGCGGGCACACCGTTGCGGCCCGTCGTCAGGCGGGTCCAGGTGGCGCCGTAGTCCGTCGTCTTGTAGGCGTACGGCTGGAAGTCGCCGAGCATGAAGCGGTAGACGGCGATGTAGGCCGTTCCGGGCCGATGACGCGACGGCTCGATGTGCTGCACGCGTCCGCCGACGGGGAGGCCGGCCGGGGTCACGTTCTTCCAGGTACGACCGTCGTCACGCGAGACGTGGACGGGACCGTCGTTGGCGCCGGCCCAGAGCACGCCCTTCTCGAGCGGCGACTCGCGGAACGCATAGATGGTGCTATAGAACTCCTCGCCCGTGACGTCGCGCGTGATCGGGAAGCCGGAGATCCCCTGCGTCTTCGGATCGAACCGCGTCAGGTCGGGGCTGATCGTCTCCCACGTGACGCCCTCGTCGCGCGTGCGGTGCACGAACTGCGACGTGTGATAGATGACCGACGGATCGTGCGGCGAGATCTCGATCGGCGCGGTGCGCTGGAACCGATACTTGAGGTCCTTGGGGTCGTGCCCGTACATGTACTGCGCGCCCACCCAGTAGTGCGCTTCCTGGCCGCTGTTCAGGTTGAGGCGGCTGAACTGCCCCTTGCATGCGCCATAGACGATGTGGGTGCGCGTCGGGTGCGGCACGATCGGGCCCGTCTCGCAGCCGGCGCCCTGCTGCCACTGCTGCATCCAGTCGTCAGGCGGCGATGAGGTGAGCGGCAGGCTCGGCACGATCAGCGTCGAGTTGTCCTGCTGCGCCCCGTAGACCCGGTATGGCCACTGGTCGTCGACGTTGACCTGATAGATCTCCGCCGTCGGCTGATTGTACTGCGTCGACCAGGTCTGGCCGCCGTCGAGCGTGACGTTGACGCCGCCGTCGTTGGACTGAATGAAGACGTCGGGATCGTCGGGGTTGATCCACATGTCGTGGTTGTCGCCATGCGGCGTCGACAGCGGTCGCATCGTCGTGCCGCCGTCGGTGCTTTTGAAGAACGTCTCGTTCTGGACGTAGACGAGATCGGGGTTCTGTGGATCGGCGTTGACGTTGGTGTAGTAGAAGGCGCGATAGGTGAGCTGCGGCATGTCGTTCATCTGCCGCCAGGTCGTGCCCGCATCGTCGGAGCGCCAGAGGCCGCCCTTGCCGTCCAGCGCCTCGATGAGCGCATAGACGCGTCGCGGATTCGCCGGCGAGATCGAAAGGTCGGACTTTCCGAACACCCCGTCAGGCAGTCCGCCGCCGAGCTTCGCCCACGTGTCGCCGCCGTCGGTGCTCTTGTAGATCCCGCCCTCACGCGCGCCGCTGATGATCGTCCACGGGCGCCGCTCGCCGCGCCACATCGAGGCATAGAGGGTGCGCGGATCGGACGGATCGAACACCACGTCCACCGCACCGGTGCTGTCCGAGACGTAGAGGATCTTGGACCAGTTTCGGCCGCCGTCGCTGGTGCGGTAGACACCGCGCTCCGGGTTCGGCGTGAAGGGGTTGCCGATCGCGGCGACGTAGGCGAGCTGGGGATTGGTCGGATGGACGGCGACGGTGCCGATCTGCCCGACATCGCGAAGTCCAACGTGCGTCCAACTCTTTCCGGCGTCGCGCGACAGGTACACCCCGCGCCCGGCGATGACGTTGCTGCGGATCCCGTCCGAGCCCGTTCCCACCCAGATCGTCGACGTATCCGACGGCGCGACCGAGACGGCCCCGATCGAGCCGGTCTCGAAATAGCCGTCCGACAGATTACGCCAGCTCTGGCCAGCATCGTCGGTGCGCCAGACGCCGCCGCCGGTCGAGCCGAAGTAGAAGGTGCGCGGCTGCGCCGGATGGCCGGCCACCGTGGTCACCCGGCCGCCGCGATTGGGTCCGAGGTTGCGGTAGCGGAGCCCGGCGTACGGCGCGGCTGATGCCGCGGCGGCCGACGCCGCGGGCGAGCGCTGCCGCGTCTGCTGGGCCTGCGCCGGCGCGAAGGCCGCGGCGAGCAGGGCCGCGGAGACCGTGGCGGTCGCGCCGGCACGGAAACCGGCGCGCGCGAGAACGGATCGGGAAGAACGGTGCATCGAATGCCCCTGCAAGGAGGATGGAGAGCGGGCAGACCCGGCGTAACGCGGTGCTTACATAGTGCACCGTTTACGTGCCGGACGCACGAGTCCGTTGCGGCTGGCGGCGAATCGGCGCCGCAGCGGGCCGCGATTGGCGTTACAGCGCGCGCAACTGGTCCTCGTCCTCCCACCGAACGGGGTCCCCGACGCGGATCTCGCCGTCATCCAGCACCTCGGCGAACGCGCCTCCGCCCCACCCCGGCCAGAGCGCCGCCTCGAGTCCGCGCACGGTCTCGTTCATGAGCCGGCACGGCTTGGTCTCGCCGAGGATCCGGAGACGGCGTGGTCCGATACGGAGGATGCGGCCGCGCGTCTCGCGAAGGGGGATGCCGGTGAGGACGAGATTGGCGCGCCGCGACGCCGTGTCCACCTCGACGCCGATCGAGGCGCACCGGCGGGCCCACTCGTCACCGTCGAGGAGGGTGACCTGGCGACGTCCGCCCTGATTCGCGTTGCCGAGCAGCCCGCGTCCCGCGACCAGCGTCGCCGCATCGGCGGGGTCCATCGGGCCGCGGCGGACGCGCTTGATGAGGATGCGGGCGAGGCGGCCGGTGGTCATGGTGGCGCGCGTTAGCGCAACGCCGAGGCGATCAGGCTCAGGTGCAAGCCGAGGTGCAGAAGCAGCGCGACGTTCGCCACGCGCGCCCAGATGGCGGTCGCGCGATCGTGATCGCCGTTCCGTGGCGCGGCCCGCGCGAGCGCGGCGAAGATCGCGAGGAGCACCAGCCCCGAGACCGGGAAGAGCAGCATCGCGGCAAGCGATCGCACCCCGAGCGTCCCCGGCGACGCCGCGGCGCTCACCGGTCCCCAAATCCGCATCGCGGCGGCCGACGCGAACATCAGCACGACAGCCAGCGGAGCGATCCAGCGGCGATGCATGCAGTCAGGCGAGAGGAGAAGGGAGAGGTGATGCAACGAGGACGCGTTGCGCGATCCTCGCGTCGCGGAAGTCTAGCGAGCGATCGGCGACGATCTCGGTCTCACCCCGCGCGGCGCGGCGGAGAGGACGGTGTCATCCCGCAGGGGGGAGCGCAGCGACTGAGTGTCGGGACGGGCTTTCACTGCCCATTGCCAGCTATGGGAAAGGGGGAGCCCGTCCCGACACTCGCGGCTGACGCCGCTCCTGCGGGATGACACGCTCAACTCGCCGCCGATGCCGCTCCTGCGGGATGACACGCTCCACTCGCCGCCGATGCCGCTCCTGCGGGATGACACGCTCCACTCGCCGCGGACGCCGCTCCTGCGGGATGACACCCTCAGCGGGACCATCGCCCAACCCCACGGCCCACGGCCTAGCGCCCACCGCCCGTTGCCGCCGTTCTACCGCGCGACCTCCAGCCGCACGATCCTTCCCCGCGGCCCCACCGCCCAACCGACCCGAGGCGACGCGAACCCGACCGCCCACATCGCGCTGGTGTCGGCCATCGTCCAGGTGGCGCCGTGATCCCAGCTCACGGCGAGCCCGTGCGGGTTGACCGCGACCACGCCGCCTGACGCGGGGATCGCCGCCGCGCCATAGACGGCGCCGGAGAGCGGCGGCGGGGCGGTCGGCGTCCAGCTCGCGCCCCCGTCCGTCGTGCGCGCGCCAACGGCCGGCGGCGCTGCCGGGTCGCCGATGTTGCCGCCGAAGGCCAGCCCCGTCCGCGCGGTGTGCATCGCGATCGCGGCCAACCCCGCGCCCGCGCCGGCCGGTACGGGCGCGTCGGCCACCTGCCACGTCGCGCCGCGATCGGTGGTGCGCAGCACGCGCGAGCGTGCGGCGTTGCCCGTGGCGATCCAGCCCGCTCGCTCGCCAACCGTGAGCGCGCAGGTGCCTGACGCGGCGAATCCGCCCTCGCCCGGCTGCGCTGCCGGGAGCGCCGCTCGAGGGACGCGCGTCCATGTCGCGCCGCCGTCGGCGGTGGTGCGCACGACCAGCCGGCCGTCCACCTCGTCGCCGTAGAGGAAGCCCGCCGAGGCGTCCCAGAACGCGAGGCAGTCATAGAAGCCGGCGCCGTCGGGATTGGTGTGCTGCAGCGTCCATGTCGCGCCGCCGTCGGCGGTGTTATAGATGCGCGACACCGCGCCCGTGCCCGCGCTCATCACCCACGCGCGATTCGCATCGGCGGCGTGGACGTCGCGGAACTGGAGCGAGTCGGCGTCAGGCACCCGGAGCGACGTCCAGTTCGCGCCCCCGTCGAGCGTGCGGAGCACCGTGCCACGATGGCCGCTCACCCAGACGACGCGCTCATCCACCGCACTGATCGCCTGCAACAACGCCGAACTTCCACTCGGCTGCACCGACATCGTCAGGCGGGGCGGAGAGGCGGCGGACGCGCGGTTCCCGTCAGGCGGGGCGGGCGGGCGGCCGGCGCAGGCGAGGAGCATCGCCAGGGCGAGGACGAGGCCGGTGCCGCGTGAGGCGGTACGCGCGAACGGGAGTGAGCGGCGACGGAGCATCGTCAGGCGGACGGAGGGGTGGGCGGCGACGGGAGGTGGCGCGCCGCCCAGAGCACGCGCTGGACGACGGTGAGCGCGACCAGCGCCGCCATCGTCCAGAAGACGGGAACGATCCAGGCCGGACGCGCCAGAAAGATGGTGTAGAGCACGATCGTCTCGAAGCCGCCGACGAGGCCCGCCGGCATCGCGACCCGCGTCATCTCGCCCGTGGCCGCCGCGCCGCGGCCGGTGCGCTCGAGCAGCGCGGAGAGATACATCCACGAGGCCGCGTTCACGTAGAACGACGCGAGTAACGCGAGCACGGCCGGCGGCGCTCCGCCCGGCACCGCCAGCGCGGCCCCGATCGGCACCAGGGCGTAAACGACGAAGTCCAGCAGGATGTCGAGATAGGCGCCGAGGTCGCTTTCGAGATCGGCGCGGCGCGCCACCGCGCCATCGAGGCCGTCGAGCGTGCGGTTCAGGAGCCAGAGCAGCACCGCCAGCAGGGGCCGGCCGCGCCAGGCCGCCGCGGCGCAAGCGAGGCCCGCCAGGCACGCCAGCACCGAGATCGCGTTCGGCGAGACTCGCCGGGCGAGCAGCGCGGCGACCGGGGCGAGGAGCCGGTCCTTGAACCGCCGGAGGAGATCATCGAACATGCGGCGCGCCGGCGGCTAGTGGTCGGCGCCGGGCCATCGGCCGCGCGGCTGCCCGTCGACGAGCGTGTAGAACCGCGCCGCGTCGGGCGCGACCTGCTTCACGAGCAGGACGATCTGCCCCGTGTGGCCGGCGAAGTGCTCGACGGCGTGGTAGATCGCCTCGAACACCGTCACCTCGCGCCCCTGGATGGTGCGCGTTTCGAGGAGCATCGGCGCGGTCACACGGGCGAGCGCCGCGTCGGCGGCGTCGACGGCGGCGCGGAGCCGCCGCAGCAGCTCGTCGCGCGGAATCGGATCGCGGCGATCGAACTCCGCCTGACGCTCGCGCTCGTCCGGTGCGCCGCCGACGCCGTGGATGAGCCACTGGCGCACGTTGCCCGCAAGATGCAGGACGAGGTTGCCGACGGCATTCGACGCGTCGTTGGCGCGCGACCAGAGTGCCTCGTCCGGCAGGCCGGCCACGGCAAGCTCGATCTTCGGCAGGTACTCGTGGCGGAGGTAGTAGCGCGAGCGCGCGAGGAACAGTTCGGCGACGGACATGGCGGGCGGCGGCGGGAGAGGACTCACCCGCCAAACATGCGCCCCGTGCGCGCGATCGGGGAGTGCGCGCGTCGGACGGGCGGCCCCCGACGGCGACGCCTCCTTACGCGGCGCAGCTCTCCGCGGCCCGTCGCAACGACTCCGGCACTTCGGGCATCGAGAGCGGTGCCAGATCGAGATAGAGCTGTGCCCGGCGGACGTGCGCCCCGTCCATCCGGCAGATCATCACGGCCGGCAGCGACAGGCGGATGCCGTCGAGTCGGGTGAACGTGTGCGTGCCGTCGACGATCACCGCCGCCCCGTCCGACCAGACGCCCCCGAAGTCGTGCTCCACCGCGCTGAACGACCCGAAGAACTCGTTGAGCCAGGCGGTCAACGCCTCGCGCCCGACGACGGGGTCGGCGTTGCCGAGTCGGATCCAGGCGTCGCTGGTGAATTGATCGAGAAAGGCCGCCGCATCCTTCGCCGTCACGGCCGCCGTCACGGCGCGGTAGCACCGGGCCACCCAGTCGACACGTCCACCTCCGCCCCACACTCCGGGTCCCGCACCGCGACGAGCAAGACGATGGTGGCTCGCTCGGCACGATATGCCTCCGGCAGCCGGCTCCGGCGGCTACCATGCGCGGGCTTGCTGCAGGCGGGTTACCATAGGCTGAGGCCCACCGGCCGTTTCCCGCTCCCGCCCACGTGATTCCGTGCCGCCGCCCATCGCCGCCGTTCACCTTCCCGTTCACGACGCGCTCCCCGCCCTGCGCGAGGCGCTCGCCGTGCACGGCCGCGCGGTGCTCACCGCACCGCCTGGCGCGGGCAAGACCACGGTGGTTCCGCTCGCCCTGCTCGACGAGCCGTGGCTCGCCGGCCGCCGCATCGCGCTGCTCGAGCCGCGCCGGCTCGCCGCCCGCGCCGCCGCCCGCCGGATGTCGGCGATGCTCGGCGACACGGTCGGCGGGCGCGTGGGCCATCGCATGCGGCTCGACACGCGCGTCTCGGCGCGCACGCGCATCGAGGTGGTCACGGAAGGCGTACTGACGCGACTGATCCAGGACGACCGCGCGCTGGACGGCTACGGGCTGGTGATCTTCGACGAGTTCCACGAGCGCTCGCTGCACGCCGATCTGGGGCTGGCGCTGGTGCTCCAGTCGCGCGAGCTGCTCCGCCCCGACCTGCGGCTGCTGGTGATGTCGGCGACGCTGGACGCGGCCGCGATCGCGGCGGCGCTCGACGACGCGCCCGTGATCGCCAGCGAGGGGCGCCCCTTTCCGGTCGAGATCCGCTGGCATCCGCCGCGGGCGGGTCAGACGGCCGAGGGTGCGGCGGCCGGTGCGGTGCGCGAGGCACTGGCGCGCGATCCCGGCGACGTGCTCGTCTTCATGCCTGGCGCGGCGGAGATCCGGCGCACGGCCGGGCTGCTGCACGACCTGCCGCGCGACACGCGTGTCCACACGTTGTTCGGCGCGCTGTCGCAGGAGGCGCAGGACGCCGCCCTCGCCCCGGCACCGCGTGGCGAGCGCAAGGTCGTGATCGCGTCGGCGATCGCCGAGACGAGCCTGACGATCGAGGGGGTGCGCACGGTGGTCGATGCGGGGCTCGCGCGCGTGTCCCGCTTCGACCCGCGATCGGGGATGTCGCGCCTGACGACGACGCGCGTCTCGCAGGCCGGCGCGACGCAACGGGCCGGGCGCGCGGGACGCGTCGCGCCCGGCGTCTGCTACCGGCTCTGGCACGAGTACGAGCACGCCGGGCTCCCGCCGCGCGCCACGCCGGAGATTCTCGACACCGATCTCGCGCCGCTCGCCCTCGAGCTCGCGGTGGCCGGCGTGCGCGACGTCGCCGAGCTGCGTTGGATCGACCCGCCCCCCGCCGCCGCGCTCGGGCATGCGCGCGAGCTGCTCGTCGCGCTCGGAGCGTTCGACGCCTCAGGACGCGTTTCCGCGCATGGCCGGGCGATGGCTGGGCTGCCGATGCATCCGCGGCTCGCCCACATGGTGCTGCGCGCCCGCGCGTCAGGCAGCGCGGCGCTGGCGACGGCATGCGACCTGGCGGCGTTGCTGGAAGAGCGAGATCTGGTGCGTGGCGCGAATGGCCCACCGCCAGCCGATCTTCGCGCGCGCCTGGCGCTGCTCGCGGGCGACGACCTGCGTGAGGCCGTCGCGGGCCTGCCCGGCGCGACGGCCGACCGCGATGGCGTCCGCCGCGTGCGGCAGCAGGCCCAGGCGCACCGGCGCCGGATGGGCGTGCCCGACCGCGCGCCGGGCGACGCCGAGCGCGCGGGGCTGCTTGTTGCCTACGCGTACCCGGAACGCGTGGCGGTCGCTCGTGAGGCAGGCGGTCGCTACCTGACGCGTGGCGGCGGCGGCGTCCTCCTCGTGCCTGACGACCCGCTGCGCACCTCCCCCTGGCTGGCGGTCGCCGAGACGGACGGACGGCGGCCGGAGGCGCGCGTCGCGCTGGCCGCACCGGTGGACGAAGCCGATATCCTGCGCCACTTCGCCGACGAGATCACGGTGGAGGAGGAAGTTGGCTGGGACGACGCGGCCGACTCGGCCGTGGCGCGCCGGCGCGAGCGGCTGGGGGCGATCGTGCTGCGCGAGGCGCCGCTGCGGAACGTCGATCCCGCGCGCATGGCGGGCGCGGTGCTCGACTGGGTGCGTCGCGCCGGCATCGCGCAGCTACCGTGGCCGGAGAGCGCGCGCCGGCTGCGCGCGCGGATGGCGTTCGCCTACCACCTCGACCCGGCGCGCTGGCCTGACGTCTCGGACGACGCGCTGCTCGCCACCCTCGACGAGTGGCTGTTGCCCTTCCTCGATGGCGCGCCGGGTCGTGCGGCACTCGGTCGTGTGCCGTATGTCGAGGCGCTGCTGTCACGCCTGACGTGGGCCGATCGCGCTGAGCTGGACGAGCTCGCACCGGCGCATCTGGACGTGCCGTCGGGGTCGCGGATCCCGGTCGACTACGCGATGCCTGACGCGCCGGTGCTCGCGGTGCGGCTGCAGGAGCTGTTCGGGCAGACCGAGACACCGACCGTCGGGCGTGGGCGGGTGCCGGTCGTCGTCCACCTGTTGTCGCCGGCGCGTCGGCCGGTGCAGGTCACGCGCGACCTCGCGGGGTTCTGGCGGGCCGGCTACTTCGACGTGCGCAAGGATCTCCGGGGGCGCTACCCGAAGCATCACTGGCCCGATGATCCACTGGCGGCCGCGGCGACGAGCCGGGCGAAGCGGCGGGGAGAGTAGCGGGGCGGCATCACACTGTCAGGTACGCGCCGGTGCCCACTACGCGCCAGCCGCCGTCCGGCGAGCGCACGATGAACGTCTCCTCGGAACTCCAAGACAAAATCCGCCGAAGCGGCCCTCCCGCGACGGCGATCTCAGTGACCCAGCTGACGTCGAGCCAGATCACCATCTGCCCATCGACGGATGCGCGTTCCGTCGCCGGCCTCATCGTGACGAGGACGTCGTCGCCGAGGAGCGCACAGGGTTTGGGTTTGCGACCGAAGAAGTCGCAGTCGGCCAGCAGCGCAGCGGTTCCCGGCAGCACGTCGCGGGTGATGCCGAGGCTGGCGACCGTTTGTGGCGCGCTCCCCGGCACAAACGCGGCGTAGGTCGCCGCTGCATCGACGCGGATCCGTCGCTGCTCGCCGATGGCCGACTGCGAGAGGCGCTTGCCGGGCGGCAGGAGACTGTCGAGCACCGCGTCCACGAGGGCGCCGACATCGCGCGGCTCGAGCGCGGCCTGCGCGCCGAGTTCGGCGGTGGCGACGATCAGCAACGCGACCAGGAAGAGCAAGATCGGACGCATGACGGCGGCCTCGGCGGGAGGGGACAGCTGGGTCCGGGCCCCGGAACTCGTAAGGCACCCGTTCCACGCGGGCCCGAGGCGAGCCCACGTTGGTTCCTCGCCGGCCGCTCGCCGCAGCCCGTATCTTCCAACGCTGCCGCAGCTCCCCGGCCCCTGCTCCAACCCAGCCCCGCCCCCCCGATGCATCTGCTCCTCGGCTATCTCCGCCGCCACTGGAGCCTCGCCGTGCTCGCGCTCGTGCTGGCGACGATCAATCAGGTGTTCTCGCTGCTCGATCCGCTGATCTTCCGGCACATCATCGACGGCTACGCCACGCAGTACGACCAGTACACGACGGAGGAGTTCATCCGCGGCGTCGGACTGCTGCTCGCGGCCGCCGTCGGTGTCGCGTTCGTGTCGCGACTGGCGAAGAACTTTCAGGACTACTGCGTCAACGTGATCGTCCAGAAGGTCGGCGCGCGCATGTACTCGGACGGCATTCGGCACGCGCTCTCGCTGCCATTTCAGGACTTCGAGGATCAGCGGAGCGGCGAGACGTTAGGGAAGCTGCAGAAGGTGCGCACCGACGTCGAGAAATTCATCACGGTGTTCGTCAACGTGCTGTTCACCTCGCTCGTCGGCGTGATCTTCGTGATCATCTACGCATACAAGGTGCACTGGTCGATCGCGCCCGCGTTCCTGCTGACGATCCCCGTGCTCGGGGTGCTCAGCTCGGTGCTCAGCAAGCGCATCAAGGTGATGCAGAAGGTGATCGTCGCCGAGACGACGGCGCTGGCCGGCGCGACGACGGAGTCGCTGCGGAACGTGGAGCTGGTGAAGAGCCTCGGGCTGGTGGACCAGGAAGTGGGGCGTCTCAACTCGACCACCAATCGCATCCTGACGCTCGAGCTCAAGAAGGTGCGCTACCTGCGCTCGCTGAGCTTTGTGCAGGGCACGGCAGTGAACTTCCTGCGCACCTGCCTGCTCTTTCTCATGCTCTACCTGATCTTCCAGCAGCAGATCACGGTCGGGCAGTTCTTCTCGCTGCTCATCTACTCATTCTTCATCTTCGGCCCGCTGCAGGAGTTGGGGAACGTGATCAACGTCTGGCGCGAGACGGAGGCGTCACTGGCGAAGTATCAGGAAATTCTCGACGCCCCCCCCGATCCGCGGCCGGCCAACCCGATCCCGGTGGCCGCGCTCGAGACGCTGACGTTCGACGACGTGAGCTTCATGCACCGTTCCGGCGCGCTGCCGGCGCTGGATCGCGTGTCGTTCCAGGTTCGCCGCGGCGAGACGGTCGC
>JBBQHX010000111.1:0-10947 GCA_038324385.1 Gemmatimonadales bacterium
CGGAGTTGGAGACAGGAGGAATATGCACGAAGTCGCGCGCGAGTTCCTGCGTGACTCGTAATTGCCCCGCGAGCCCCGCGGTGGCGCTACCTGAGGGCGCTTTCGAGGGGGACACCCACGTTGGCGCGGGCGTCGCGGTACTTCACGATCAGCGGCGTTCCAATCTCAGCCGCTGCTCGCGTCCCCACGCCGACGAAACCGGCCCGCTGCCGGGCACGACCACCGCGCCCTCGGTAATCTCGGTCGTCTCCGGAAGTGGACATGAGGTGCCGCGGGGCGGGGACGGCGGCTGCGATTCGTGACCTGGGTCCGGATGTCAACCCGTTGCTGGACATGTACTTGGGTGTGGTGGTCCGAAGGCATGGCGCATGCCCTTAGTGGTCGCGCCACCGCGGCCAGTCGCGGTGCCGTCCACTCGGAGGAACCAATGCGCAAGACTCTCCAGTTCTCGATGATCCCGGCGCTCGCGCTGCTCGCCGCCTGTGGCAACGATGTCTCGCCGCGGCTGGATGACGGCCTGCGCTCGGACCTGAACCTCGCCTCGCAGGCAGCGCCGATGCAGCCCTACGTCTCGCAGCAGGAGTTGGGCTACGGTTCGCCGAACCCCTACGGCCAGCCGATGGCCCCGAACGGTTACGCGCCGCAGGGCTACCCGCAGCCGTACGGCTATCCGCAGCAGCCGGTCTATGGCCCGCCGGGCGCCTATCCGCAGCCCGTCTACGCGCCGCAGCCGGTGGTCTACCAGCCCGCGCCGGCCCCCGCGCCACGCGTCGTCTACCGCACGGCGCGATCGAGTGCGGGGAGCTCGGGCGGGGGTAGTGGCACGGTCTACCCGGCGCCGCGTCCGGCCCCGCAGCAGGATCGCATGAAGGAAGGTGCGATCGTCGGCGCCGCGGCCGGAGCCGTGGTCGGCGTGACGACCTCGCGTAACACGGTCAAGGGCGCCGTGGTCGGGGCCGCCGCCGGCGGACTGCTCGGCGCGGTGGTCGGCAAGCAGATGAAGAAGTACTAGCCGCACGATGACGTAGGACAACGGGGCCGACGCGATCGCGTCGGCCCCGTTGTGGCGTTCCGGCATTTCTATCGCGCGCCCGCCGCCCGCCGCCGAACTACCGCGGCTGGAAGTTCACGATCGCCCGCCGCCCAGGAGCGATCTCGACGACGAACGACACCGGGTCGCTGTTCGAGCGACGCAACACCTGTTCGAGCTGCGCAACGGTGCTGATTGCCTGACGATTGACCGACACGATCCGCTGTCCGCGGATCAGTCCCGCCCGGTTGGCCGCCGAGTAGGGCTGTACGGCCGTGATCAGTACCGCGTTCCCCTGCTGCGCCACACCGATTCCGATCGACGTGGGCCCCTGCCGCGCGGCCGCCGGCGCCTGCTCGGGCCGAACCCCCGACCGGCGCACGCTCGGCTCGACGGTGGCGGTGACCTCACGGCCATAGCGGATGATCCGCAACGTCGTCGTACGCCCTAACGCCAGCGCTGCCAGTCGCGCCTGCAGCTCGCCCACCGACGCGACCGCCTGGCCGTCGACACCGACAATCACGTCGCCGAGGGCGACACCGGCGCGATCGGCCGGCGAACCCGTCTCCACCATCGTGACCTCGACCCCGCGCGGCGCGCCGAGCTCGTAGACTTGGGCGTCGAGCTGGTCGACGTCGTCCAGGCCGACGCCGAGGTAGGGGCGCCGCACCTCGCCGTATCGGATGAGCTGTTCGGCGACGAGGCGGGCGAGATCGATCGGCACCGCGAAGCCGTAGCCGGCATAGGTGCCCGTCGGGCTCGCGATCGCAGTGTTGATGCCGATCACGGCGCCGTTCAGGTCCACCAGCGGACCACCTGAATTGCCGGGGTTGATGGCGGCGTCCGTCTGGATGAAGTCCTCCAGCGCGGCGGCTGGCGGCTCGTCGGCGCCCGTCTGCTCCATGCCGCCCTGCGAGATGATGCCGAGCGAGCGCCCGGTTGCGCTGACGATCCCTGCGGTGACCGTGAACTGCAGGCCAAGCGGACTACCGAGGGCGAGCACCCACTGCCCCTGACTGAGCTGGTCAGACCGACCGAGCGTCGCGGCCGGGAACGTTTCGCCGTCGACCTTGAGTACCGCGATGTCGGTGCTCGGATCGCGCGCGATCACCCGCGCCTCCAACTGACGCCGATCGTACATCGTGACTGTCACCCGCTCGGCCTGCCTGACGACATGGTTGTTCGTCATGATGTAGCCGTCGGGCGTGAATATCAACCCGGAGCCCGATCCGAGCGGCTGCACCGGTCCGCCCGCGCGGGCCGGCCCCTGCGGCGTGAGCACGATGCGCGACTGGCGCCCTTCGGTCTGCACGTACACGACCGAGGGGAGGGCCGCGGCGGCGGCGCGCTGGAAGCCGTCGGCGGCGGGCGTCTGCGCGGCGGCCTCGCGGATGCGCAACGAGGTTTCGTCCTCGGGATCGCCGCCGCTGGTGCCGAGGGTCAGCGTCAGGAGCGCGCCTGCGGCGACGCCGCCGAGAACGCGTGTGGGTGAGCGTCGGTGTGTCGAATTCATCTGATGTGGTCCGGTGATGGTCGGGTTTTGCTACACCGGAACCGGGGCAACGATCGTTCCTCCATCGGCGGGTAAGGACGTGAGCCGGCGCGCACCGAGACGATCGCACACGATCAGCGTTTAGAGATCTTCCACTGGTGGGTGGATCGGCCTGCTGGCACGCGCGCGAGGAATCGGATGGTAGATGCCCCGCCGTCCCGCACAGAGCACGGCGATGATGCACGCCATCGCGAGATACACGGCCGGCTCGATTCCGAACAGTTCCAACCCCATGACGGTGCACGCCAGCGGCGTTCGTGTGGCGCCGGCGAACACGGCGACGAAGCCGATGGCGGCGAACAGTGCCACCGGCGCGCCCATCAGCAGCGCCAGCGTGTTGCCCAACGTCGCGCCGATGAAGAAGAGCGGCGTGACCTCGCCTCCCTTGAATCCGGCGCCGAGCGTCACGGCGGTGAACAACAGTTTCAGTGCCCAGCTCCACGGCTCCGCCCCCTCCGCACCGAAACTCGTCAGGATCGTCACGGCGGTCGGATCCGGGGAGCGCACGCCGAGTCCGAGATAGCTCGTGCTGCCGACGACCAGCGTGAGTGCAACGACCACGACGCCGCCTAGTGCCGGACGCAGCCATGGTTGCCGCACGAGCCGGTCGAACAGGAGGTGCATCGCGTGCGTCGCGCGCACGAAGACGAGGCTAGCCAGCCCGAAGCACACCGCGGCGATCGCGACGCGAAGCAGCAGCCCCGGATCGATCCGCCCGACGCCTAACGCAACGAGGCCGATACGGTCGTAGATGGTATGGTGTGCTCCCCAGAGCGTAGTCATCGCATCCCCGACGAACGAAGCGATCGCGCACGCGATCAGTGCCGCGAGCGAGCGTCGGGCGCGTGGGCTGACTTCGAGGGCGAACAGCGCACCGGTGATCGGGGTGCCGAACACCGCGCCGAAGCCGGCCGCCATTCCCGCCTGGAGCAGCAGAGAACGTTCGGCGCTCGTCAGGGCGAGCAGTGCTGGTAGCCGGTGCGACAGCCCACGCTCGAGCGCGCTGGCGATCGACCCCCCCATCTGCACCGCCGTCCCCTCACGCCCCGCCGACCCACCGAACAGGTGCGTGAGCAGCGTCCCCGCGAGCACCATCGGCGCCATGCGGCGGGGTACGCCACTGGCCGGCTCGGCGATCTCGTCGAGCAGCACCGCCGTGCCGCGATTGGCCGCGCCGCCATGCCGCGCGTACAGTAGCCCCGAGACGAGCCCCGCGATCGGCAGCAGCCAGAGCAGCCACGGATGCGCCCACCGGAGCGCGGTGACCGCATCCAGCGCCCAGAGAAAGAACGACACGGCCGACCCGGTCGCCATCGCCGCCAGCACGACGTGCACGAGCGCTCGGGGGAGACGGATCATCGGCGATGGCTGTTGTACGCTGTCGCGATCGAAAAGGCGCACGGATGTTGGCGCGGGAGTGCTGGTGCGGGTTCGTTGGTCGTACTGTTTTTCAACCGCGGAGGACGCGGCGGACGCGGAGGACTGCTCGCGCGACGAGAGCTTCGCGTGGGGCTCGGGTAGCGGGGCGCGACGAAGACATGGTGCGGTAAAAAAGGGGACGGCACCGCGCGTCAGGGTCGGCGCCCCACGCGTGGCAGAAACGACGGCCAGCGGTGCTGGTCCCGCAGACGCGCCCAGTTCGATCCCGTGGTGCTCCGAACGCCCCAGGTCGAGTCCTGCCCGGAGGGCGGTCCTCTGCGTCCTCTGCGGTTGAGATCAACGCCCCCTCGGCCCGACCGACGAGCTCGTCACCGAGATACGTACCCCATACCGACAGCAGCACCACGAGGAAAGCCGGAAGCGCACCAGCGCCCCCGGCCTTACCCGTGCCTCACGAGGGAGTCTGCCTCACGCCCGGCCGCTGACCAACTGTCGCAGGACGTACTGCAGGATCCCGCCATGCCGGTAATACGCGAGCTCCTCCGGCGTATCGATCCGGACGCGCGCCGAGAACCGGGCCGCCTCGGCGCCACCCGCGTCGCGCGCGACGACGGTCAGCGTGGCGCCCGGTCGCAGTGACTCGTCCAGCCCTTCGATGTCGAACGTCTCGAACCCCGTGATGCCGATGCTCGTGCGCGTCGAGCCGTCGGTGAACTCCAGCGGCAGCACGCCCATTCCAACGAGGTTGGAACGGTGGATGCGCTCGAACGACTCGGCGATCACCGCGCGCACACCGAGCAGCAGCGTGCCTTTTGCCGCCCAGTCGCGCGAGGAGCCCGTGCCATACTCCTTGCCCGCGATGACGATCAGCGGCACGTCGAGGCGCTGGTACTCCATCGCCGCGTCATAGATCGGCAGCGGCGTGCCATTGGGCTCGGTGGCCGTCCAGCCGCCCTCGGTGCCCGGAGCGAGTTCGTTGCGCAGTCGGATGTTCGCGAAGGTACCGCGCATCATCACCTCGTGGTTGCCGCGGCGCGCGCCATACGAGTTGAAGTCCTTCGTCGTCACCCCCTGGTCGATCAGCCACTTGCCCGCCGGGCTCGCGGCAGGGATGCTGCCGGCGGGCGAGATGTGATCGGTCGTGATCGAGTCGCCAAGCTTGGCCAGGAGCCGCGCGCCGGTGACCCTCTTCACACCCGGCACGTCGAGGGTCATTCCCTGGAAGTACGGCGGATTCTTCACATACGTCGACTCATCGTCCCAGCGATAGGTTGCGCCGACCGGGACCTCGAGCGAACGCCACTGCTCGTCGCCCTCGAAGACGTTCGCGTACTGCGTGCTGAACATCTCCGCCTTCACGCTGCTCAGGATCTCGTCCTGCACCGCCGTCGGCGACGGCCAGATGTCGCGCAGGAACACCGGCCCGTCTGTGCCGATGCCTAACGGCTCGCGATCCAGGTCGATGCCCATCCGGCCGGCCAGCGCATAGGCCACGACCAGCGGTGGCGACATCAGGTAGTTGAAGCGCGTGAGCGGATTGATGCGTCCTTCGAAGTTCCGATTCCCCGACAGCACCGAGGCGACCACCAGCTTGTTCTCCTCGATCGCGGCGGCGACCGGCTGCGGCAGCGGACCGGAGTTGCCGATGCAGGTCGTGCAGCCGTAGCCGATGATGTTGAAGCCCAACTCATCGAGCGACGCGCTGAGGTTCGCCTTGTCGAGGTATTCCCGGACCACGCGCGACCCCGGCGCCAGCGACGTCTTCACCCACGGCTTCGTCGTCAGGCCCTTCTCGACCGCGTTGCGTGCGAGCAGCCCGGCCGCAAGCATCACGCTCGGGTTTGACGTGTTGGTGCACGAGGTGATCGCCGCGATCACCACGGCGCCGTGGTCGAGCGTGAACGTCTGCCCCTTGTAGCGCACACGCGCCGCGCCGCCCTGTTCGCCGGACTCCGGCAACACCGCCGTCGACAGTTCGGGTTCGGCGCTCACGGCATGCACCCGCTTCTCCAGCGCTGCCGGCGTGAGGCTGGCGGTGCGATCGAGCGTCTCGGCGAGCGCTTCATGGAACATCTGCTTCGCCGCACGCAGCGGCACACGGTCCTGCGGTCGGCGCGGACCGGCGATGCTTGGCTCGACCGACGAGAGATCGAGTGCGAGCGTCTCCGTGAACGTCGGATCGGGCGTCTCGTCCGTACGAAAGATTCCCTGAGCCTTGGTGTATGCTTCGACCAGCGCGACATGTTCGTCGCCGCGTCCCGTCAGCCGCAGGTAGTTGAGCGTCTCGGCGTCGACAGGGAAGAAGCCCATCGTCGCGCCATACTCGGGGGCCATGTTGGCGATCGTCGCGCGGTCGGCGAGCGATAGATTCGACAGTCCCGGGCCGTAGAACTCGACGAACTTACCGACCACCTTGTGTTTGCGGAGCTGCTCGGTCACGGTGAGCACGAGATCGGTCGCCGTCGCGCCCGCGGGGAGCTTGCCGTGCAGCCTGAAGCCCACGACCTCCGGCACGAGCATCGAGAGCGGCTGGCCGAGCATCGCCGCCTCCGCCTCGATCCCGCCAACGCCCCAGCCGAACACGCCGAGCCCGTTGATCATCGTCGTGTGCGAATCCGTGCCGACGAGCGAATCCGGGTAGGCCACCGTCTCGCCGTCCAACTCGGAGGTGAAGACGACGCGGCCGAGGTATTCGAGATTGACCTGATGGCAGATGCCGGTGCCTGGCGGCACCGCGCGGAAGTTGTCGAACGCTTCCTGTCCCCAGCGCAGGAAGGCATAGCGCTCTTTGTTGCGCTCGAACTCCAGCTCGACGTTGATCAGCAGCGCCGCGTCGGAGCCGTACTCGTCGACCTGCACCGAGTGGTCGATGACGAGATCGACGGGCTGCAGCGGGTTGATCCTCGTCGGGTCGCCGCCGAGCCGCTTGATGGCGTCGCGCATGGCGGCCAGATCGACCACCGCCGGTACGCCGGTAAAGTCCTGCAGCAGCACACGGGCCGTGCGGAAGGCGATTTCCTGGTCCGTCTGCTTCGTGACGTCCCACCGCGCCAGCGCCTCGACGTCGCCCTGCTTCACGAACGCGCCGTCCTCGTTGCGCAGCAGGTTCTCGAGCAGGACGCGCAGGCTGAACGGCAGCGTGGCGAGGGTGTTTCCGGTGACGCCGTCGAGCGCGCCGAGGCGGAAATACGTGACCGAGCGGCCGCCCACCTGGAGAGTGTCGCGGCTACCGAAGGAATTCGGGTGGGTCATGTGAGCTGTCTCTGGCAGGCACACGGCCGCCCTGGGCTGGCGTGTGCGCGGTGAGTCAGGGAGCCGCTGCATGCGGATCGTCGGCGATGGGCCGACGGGCGCGTACAGGCTGCGCGTAATGTATCACAGCCTCCCCGGGGCCGCCGACGTGCGCCGGGCGCGTCGCGAGAAGGGTGCCGACGGCGACCACGGCCGCGGGTGACGCAGCGCCGTCCCCTGCAGGTCCGACGTCGGACGGGGCGGACCGTTACCGTTCGGCGCGCCGGCGAGACCACGCCGCGCTCGGGGCGCCGCCCGCCAACAACCGGCAGTCGCCGCAGCAGCCCTCCCCGTTTCCCCCCGCCACCATGTGCGGACGCTTCGGCCTCGCCGACCCCCGACGACTCGCGCACTCGGCGACGTTGCGCCTGTTGAACGTGGTGACGGTCGCCGATGGCGTGCCGGATCCGCTGGCGCCGCGATTCAACGTCGCGCCGATGACCTCGGTGCTGGCGACGCTCGACGTGCGCCGCGCGGGGGCGATGCACCGCACGCTGGCGATGCTGCGGTGGGGACTCGTCCCGCGCTGGGCGGACGATGCCTCCATCGCCAATCGATTGGCGAACGCGCGCGCCGAAACGGTGGCCGGGAAGCCGAGCTTCCGCGAGGCGTGGTCGCGTGGACAGCGATGCGCGATCCTCGCGGACGTCTTCTACGAGTGGCAGGACGTTGGGGACGTCGCCGCCGATCCGCGCAACGGCGATCCGGGGACGACCGGCCTCCGTCCGGTGCGTCGTCAGACGAAACCCGCGAAACAGCCGTGGGCGCTGGGGCTCGCCGATCGCGGGCCGTTCGCCTTCGCCGGCCTCTGGGAACGGTGGCGCGACCCGCGGCAGCCGGACGCGGCGCCGCTCGTGACCTGCACGATCATCACGACGGCGCCGAACGCCCTGGTTGCGCCGATCCACGACCGGATGCCGGTGATCCTGACGGGCGACGCGCTCGCCGAGTGGGTGGATCGGAACACCACACCCGCTGCCGCGCACCGCCTCCTGCGGCCCTATCCTGCCGAGTCGATGGAGGCCTGGCGTATCGACACGCGGGTGAACACGCCGGCGAACGACGAGCCCGAGGTGCTGGCGCGCATCGCGTGAGGCACGCCGGGGAGCCAGATGCGTGGATCCCTGTCGCCTGACGAGCGGTGAGCGTAGCGCCGAGCTCGTGTGCATCCGCTGCGGCATCGACCACTGCAACACGAGATCCGCGTGGGCACGTGCGCCCGCCGTTCCCGCTCGTCGGGTCGCTCACAGTCGCACCGGCAACATGGCGATGCACCCGCGTGCCCGCTTGCGTCGGGGCGGGCTCCCGTGTCGATTGCGCGCATGACTGATGCCGCCCCCGGCCCGCCTCTCGACCCCGTCGCAATCGCGGTCGAGCTGATGCAGATCGACTCGACCAGCGGCAGCGAGGGCGCGGTGATCGCGCACGTTGAGTCGCTGCTCGCCCGCCGAGGCTGGACGACCCGCCGCATCCCGGTCACCGCCGGGCGGGACGACCTTCTCGCCACCACAGGCGCCGACCCGCGCGTCACCTTCTCGACCCATCTCGACACCGTGCCGCCCTACATCGCGCCGAGGCTCGACCTGGCCGAGGGGCGGCTGCACGGCCGCGGCGCCTGTGACGCCAAGGGGATCGCCGCGGTGATGCTCTGCGCGGCCGAACGGCTGCGCGACCGGGGCGTCCCGGTGGCCGTCCTGCTCGTCGTCGGCGAGGAGACGACGCACGATGGCGCCCACGCCGCCAACGAGGCGCTCGCGTCAGGCGCCCTCGGCATCGCGCCGCACGCGCTGATCAACGGCGAGCCGACGGAGAGCACGCTCGCCGTGGGGACGAAGGGCGCGATCCGCTTCACCCTTCGCACCGAGGGACGCGCTGCGCACTCCGCCTACCCGCACCTCGGCCGTTCCGCCACCGCCGATCTCGTCAGGCTGCTCACCGAGCTCGACACGCTCGACCTGCCGACGCATCCCGTCCTCGGCGCGACGACGATCAACATCGGCCATCTCGCCGGCGGTGTCGCCGACAACGTCATCGCGCCGTGGGCGGAGGCTCGCTGCATGGCGCGACTGGTCGGGCCGCCTGACGAGCTCCTCGCCCTGATCGAACGTTGGGTCGACGGGCGTGCGACCGTCACGCCGGGCATCACGATCGATCCCATCCTGCTTGGCACCATCGACGGCTTCGCCACGTCGGTGGCGGCGTTCGCGACGGACATCCCGGCGCTGGACCGGTGGGGGACGCCGTATCTGTTCGGGCCGGGCTCGATCCACGTCGCGCATACGGATGACGAGTTCGTCGAGATCGCCGAGCTTCGTGCGGCGTTGGATGCGTACGTCGGGATCGCCGAGCACGTCAGCCAGGCGTGATAGTGGTAGGGGCGACCGGCCGGTCGGCCTTACGGCACGGGTGTCCGACCCCGCCCGACGACCCCGCCCGACGACCCCGCCCGACGACCCCGCCCGACGACCCCGACAGCATCTGCGGCAGCAGCGACCGGCCGGCCGCTTCTAGACCTACCGCCGCCGGATCTTCGGCCGCTCGATCGTCCGGGTCCGGACCCCGTCCTCATACCCGCCCAACGTCGCCGTCAGCTCCGGCGCCAGGTCGTCAGGCGCCGTCGCGCCCACCGCGGCGTCGGCGTCCACCGCGCGGATCGCCCGCGTCGGGCACTGCCGCACGAAGTCTCCGTCCGCTGGCGACCAGACCAGCTCCGTCACCCGCGGCACGGCGATGCGCCGGCTGTCGAGCATCATCACGTCAGGCGCGAGGGCGACACAGGTGCCGCAGCCGATGCACCGCGTCTCGTCCACTGAGAGCGTCACGCGCCGCTTCGGGAAGATCCCGCCGCGTGCCGCCTAACAGCTGTCGAGCGAGCCTAACGCCTCTTCGGCCGCCCGCTCGCCCGCCGAGATGAGAGCAGCGGCGTGGCCGAAGCCGAACCAGGGGATGTGCGCGATGCGCGGGCGGATGAGCAGCATCGGCGGGCCCGACCAGTCCAGCAGGGGGCGTAGTTGCAGCCGGTGCATCATGATCGATGCGGCGCGCATGAACAGCGACGCGAAGCCGTCCGTCGCCACGCTGGCGGCGTGCGTCAGGTCACTGCTCCCCACGTCGACCGCGATGATCGCATCGACGCCGAGGTGGGCCGTGATCGCGACGGGGAGATTGTCCATCGTCCCGCCGTCGATGCAGGTGCGGCCGTTGACCATGCCGGGCGGGAAGAAGCCGGGGAGCGCGCACGACGCATACACCGCGTCCACCGCCGACACGTGGGTCAGTCCGGGCAGCCCCCACACCAACTGCGTTCCATGCTCGGCGTCGACCGTATTGATCAGCAACGGGCGCGGGAATCCGTTCAACGCCGCATTCGGGACGACACTCTCGACCAGCGCGCGCAGCGGCGCCTCCAGATAGATCGACGGCGAACGCATGCGCTCGAACAGCATCCCGACGTGATTGATCCGGAACAGCTCCCGCCGCCTGAGCGTGATCGCACGCTCGGCCAGCGTTTCCGTCGGCACGCCGGCGGCGTAGGCCGTCGCGATCAGCGCGCCGATGCTGCTCCCGGCAATCACCGTCGGCTCGATCCCCATCCGGTCGAGCACGCGGAGCACGCCGATATGCGCGAACCCCTTGAGCCCACCCCCGCCGAGTACGAGTCCGATCCGCCGAGGTGCCATGATCCACGAGATGA
>JBBQHX010000112.1:0-10914 GCA_038324385.1 Gemmatimonadales bacterium
TGGTGGACGCCGGGCGCGCGGGATTGCTCGTCCCACCGGACGACGTCGCCGCACTCGCCGCGGCCATCCAGCGGGTGCGAGAACGCCCCGACCTGCTACGCCGCCTGGCCGCGGCCGGGCGAGCGCGCGCCCTCGACCGGCACGATGCTCCCCGCGCCGCCGCGCGCTACGCCGACCTGTATCGATCGCTCAATGCCTCGCGGCCGAGCTAGGCTCGTCTGGCTGGTTCAGATCGTCGTCGCCGCAGTCGCGCTCTGGTTCGCGTGGCGAGCGATCGGCGCCGTGTGGGCCGATCTCCAGGCGCAACCGATCCGGCTTACCCTCCGCTGGACGATGATCGCGGCGTCGGGGCTGGTCGTGCTCGCGACCTACGCGCTGCTGATCGAGCTCTGGCGACTGCTCCTTCGCCGCTGGGGCCACGACCTCGGTATCGTCAACGCGACGCGCATCTGGTTCGTCTCGGCGCTCGGGCGCTGGGTGCCCGGGCGCGTCTGGCAGGTCGGCGCGATGGCCGTTCTCGCGGCGCGGGCCGGCGTGTCGCCCGTCGCGGCGACGGGGTCTGCAATCGTGAACACGGTAGTCAATATTGCGGCCGGTATCGTCGTCGGGGTGGCGACCGGGACCCGGCTGCTGGAGGCCCTGGTGGAAACGCTGCTCGACGGGCGTCCGGGGCCGACCGTCGATGTCGGAACGATCGCGGCGGGATTGGCGGCGGCCGGGTGCATTGGGCTCGCGCTCCTTCCCTGGTTGCTGCCGCGCATAGGACGTCTCGCCGCGCGCGTCTCCGGTCGCCCGGTCGAACTTCCGATGATCGCTGCGCCAGTCATCTGGATGATTACCCTCGGCCACGTGCTGAGCTGGGTGCTCTACGGCGCCGCCTTCCAGTGGCTCGCGCACGGGGTGCTGGGTCCGTTGCCTGGCGCCACGATATCTTATGTCGCAGTTTTCACGGTTTCGTACGTGTTGGGATATTTCGCATTCATCTTCCCCGGCGGGCTGGGGCCACGCGAATTGGCCCTCGGTGCCGGGCTGACTACGCTCGGGCTGGCATCGCCCGCCGAGGCGGTGGTGCTGGCGATTGCCTCACGCCTCTGGCTCACGGTGCTCGAAGTCGCGCCGGGAGCTCTCTTCCTGGCCGCCGGCGCCTGGCGTCCCCGTACTCCGATCAATCCCCCTGATGGTGCATCCTGACGTATCGACGGCCGCGGCCGACGCCGACGCGGGGCCGCGTCGCGCGCTTCTCTGGGCGCTGCTCGCCTACGCCATCGCTGCGCTGACGCTGGGATTTCCGGCGCTTACCGGCCAATTCCTGGTCAATCCCGTCAGCGACCAGTACATCGCCGGCTACGCGTTCCGCGACTTCGCTGCACAGTCACTGCGCGAGACCGGCAGCTTTCCCCTCTGGAACCCCTACATCTTCGGGGGGATGCCGTACGTCGCCGCGATGCACGGCGACATCTTCTATCCGACGTTCCTGCTGCGGATGATCCTCCCCACCGACGTCGCGATGACGTGGGGTTTCATCCTTCATCTCTTTCTCGCTGGCCTGTTCACGTACGGGTTCCTCCGGCGCACCGGAGTCGGGTTCGCCGGGTCCTTGGTCGGTGGACTCGCCTACATGCTCAGTGGGCAGATCGCGTCGTACGCGTCGCCGGGCCATGACGGAAAGCTGTTCGTCTCGGCGTTACTCCCGCTCTTTCTCTGGGCGCTCCATTTTGCGATCCGGGAAGGGCGGCACGCGGCGTGGGGCGGCATCGCGTTGATCGTCGGACTCGGCGTGCTGAGTCCGCACCCGCAGCTCCTGCAGTACATGCTGGTGACCGGCGGCTGCTATGCACTCTTCCTCGCGTTCACGGCGAACAGGGCAGGGGAGCGGCTCGAGCGCCCCATCGCTGTCCGCCGCCTCGTGTTCAGCCTGATCGCCATCGCGGTCGGCGGCGCGATCGGCGCGATTCAGTTCTGGCCGCTGCAGGAGTACGTCCCGTGGTCGCCGCGTGCGGGCGGTACCGGATGGGACCACGCGACGTCGTTCTCGATGCCGCTGCCGGAGCTGCTGGTCAACACGTATCTGCCCCAGTTTACGGGGATTCTCTTCAATTATACCGGACAGAACGGAATTCACTTCCACTCGGAATACCTCGGCGTCGCGGTGCTCTTCCTGGCCGGCCTCGGCCTGACGCGGGCCAGCGGAATCGGCCGCGCGCCGCGATGGTTCTGGATCGGGGCGCTGGTCGTCAGCGCGCTCTGGGCGCTCGGCGGGAACACGCCGTTCTACCATCTGATCTACGCGCTCGTGCCCGGCACGAAGTTCTTCCGGGCGCCGAGTACAATCTTTTACGTGACGAGCTTCGCGGTGGCGGTGCTGGCCGCGTTCGGAACCGACCGGCTGGTACGCGGCCGCGTTTCCCCGCGATATGCGGCAGCCTGGGTTGGCGCCGCTCTCGTGCTCGCCATCCTGGCGTCGACCGGCGCGATGACCAACCTCAGCGCGGCCCTCGCCGCACCGGGCGCCGAGTCCTACGCGCTCGAGAATGGGGACGCGATCGTGTCGGGCGCGTGGAGAACGTTCGGCTTCGTGCTCGCGATTGCGGGCGTCGCCCTGCTGGCCGCGCGCGGGAGTCTGCGGCCGCTGGTCGCGGTGGGGGTCGTCACGCTGATCGTCACCGCCGATCTCTGGAGCATCGCCCGCCTGTACTGGACTTTCTCGCCGCCAGCCGCGGAGCTGTATGCGAGCGACCCCGCCGCGGATTACGTGAAGGCTCTGCCGTCTCCGCCACGCGTCGTCGCCCGGCAGCTCGGGGCGCCGCAGGCGCCCAACGATCCCTTCCTGCGTCACGACGCGCTCTGGGTTTCCGGCGTTCGCAACGCACTGGGGTACCACGGTAACGAGCTGGGACGCTACCAGATTCTCGTCGGAGAAGACGAGGGATACCGCCCGGTCCTCACGAATCCAAACATCTGGGCGTTGCTGAATATCGGCTACATGTACACCGACCTTCCCGACCTCCCGTTTGGGGACCGCGTCGTCGGACCGGTGCGCAACGCGGCCGGCAGCGAGGTCTACCTCTACGATCTGCCAGGCGAACAGCCGGCCGCATGGGTGGCGCCCGCCATCGTCACGGCGCCCGATGATCAGGTGCTCGCGACCGTGCTCGACCCCCGGTTCGACGTGTACTCGGTTGCCCTGATGACCGATTCCGCCGATGTGGCCAGCGCCGAGCTCAATGCCGCGCCCGCGCGGTTGACGCTCCCGGTGACAGTCACCCGACCGGCGCCAGGCCGGATCGACCTCGCGCTTGCCGAGCCCGCACCCGAGGGAAGTGCGGTGGTGGTGTCCGAGAACTACTACCCGGGGTGGACCGCGACCGTTGATGGACAGCCGGCTCCGGTGTGGCGGACGAATTACGTCCTGATGGGGGTTCCGCTCGCCGCCGGGGCGACGAACGTCTCGCTGACGTTCACCAATCCACCTTACGAGCAGGGAAAGGTCGTGACGCTCCTCGCCCTCCTCGTCAGCATCGCGCTCCTCGCCGGCGGGGTAGTGCTGGATCGGAGGCGCTTGCGTGGATGATCGCGCGCTGGTCATCGTGCCGACCTACAACGAACGGGAGAACCTCGCCCGCCTGGTCGAGCGTGTGCTCGAGCAGGATCCGCGTATCGACATGCTCATTGTCGACGACGGGTCCCCGGACGGCACGGGTGCCCTGGCCGACGAGATCGTCGCCGCGAATCCGCGGGTTCACGTGCTCCACCGCCCCAGAAAGATGGGGCTCGGCACAGCCTACCTCGCCGGCTTCCGGTGGGCGCTCGCGCGCGACTACGAGTTCGTCTTCGAGATGGACGCCGACTTTTCGCATGACCCGGCCCACCTCCCCCAGTTCCTGGAAGCGATCGAGCATGCGGACCTGGTGCTCGGCTCGCGCTACCGCAATGGGAAGGTGACAGTCGTCAATTGGCCGATCACGCGGCTCATCCTCAGCTACTCGGCCAACATCTACGCCCGCACCGTCACCGGACTCCCGCTTTTCGACGGCACCGGCGGGTTCAAGTGCTTCCGTCGGAAAGTACTCGAAGCGATCGATCTAAAAGACGTACGCTCAAACGGTTACGCGTTTCAGATCGAGATGAGCTTCAGGGCGTGGCGGCAGGGATTCCGCATGGTCGAGATCCCGATCGTCTTCGTCGACCGGACGGAAGGGGAGTCGAAGATGTCCAAGCGCATCGTCCGCGAGGCTGTCTGGATGGTCTGGCGCCTTCGCTGGTGGGCGATCCGGGGACGGGTATGAGACGCGGCGACGACACTTCGCCCCTCACGGGCATTCCCTTCACCAAGATGTCGGGGTCGGGGAACGACTTCGTAGTCTTCGACGGGCGGACGGTGCCGGTCGAGCGGGCGACCGCTCCCGCCCTCGTGCGCCGGTTGTCGGAACGGCGGCACGGGGTGGGTGCTGACGGCGTGGTGATCCTGCTTCCGCCGAGCGTGGAGGATGTGGCCGAGGGCACTGCATTTACGATGATCTACTGCAACGCCGATGGCACCCGCGCCGAGATGTGCGGGAACGCTGCGCTGTGCAGCACAGCGCTCGCGGTCGAGTGGGGGCTCGCCGATCCAGCCCACATGCGCTTCCGAACCGACAGCGGTGTGGTCACGGCCCGCATTCGGGGTGGGCAGCCTGAGATCGACCTCGCCGCGGTGGACGCGGTTCGCCTCGACGCTGGGATCGTACTCGAGCCGGGAGAGCTCCGCATCGGGTTCGCAGCGGTGGGGGTGCCGCACCTCGTCGTGCTCCGCAGTGACTGCGCGAGCGTGGACGTGGCGGCGCGCGGCGGAACGCTCCGCCATCACGCCTCGCTCCCGACGGGTGGCAACGTCAACTTCGTCGCCGCACGTCCCGACGGCCGGTTCGACATCCGGACGTACGAGCGGGGGGTGGAAGCGGAAACGCTGGCCTGCGGCACTGGTGCAACCGCGGCGGCGATCCTGCTGACCGCGTGGGGGACGGCGACCGGTAATCAGGTCGCGCTCGTGACCCTGAGCGGCATGGAGCTGGTCGCCACGCCGAATCGCACCGACGCGGGGTGGGTCCCGGCGCTACGAGGCGCCGGACGCGTGGTGTACTCGGGAACGCTGCGCTGAGGACGCGCGACCCGTGCTGGGCGGCAACGGCGCGGTTCGCCCGGATCGGCCCGGCGCGGGAGCGCTGGGGGGGGACGCGAGCCTCACCTTGCTGGAAAAGGGAAACCGGATTCGAGATGCGGCGGCCGAATGCTTAACCACGTATCGGATCGTCGCAGCGGCACGAGCCGTCGGCCGAGCTCAAGACGCTCCCGTCCCACCTCGAGTCAGCCCAGCCGCGAACGCAACCGGGGAAGGTGATATGGACAAACAACTTGGGGACGCGTGTGGGATCTGACATCGACTTCTCCACAGTTATCCACCAAGTCTAGTTTACATAACATCTATTATACGGCGTATCGCCCTTGCTGCGTCCGGGTGTGGGGCGCCGCATGGCCGACCCGTGACCTAGTCGCATCGGCCGATGGTTGCCCGCTGCCACGGCTCTCGCGGCCTGCGCACAGTCGCTGCACTCGTCCGCGGAACGAGCGAGCGGCTCGGAAACACTGACTCGAGACCCAGTCGCCCGACCGGACACAATCGCGGCGATCGCCCCTCGCGCTCGATCGCCCGCGTGCGCCCTCTGGATTGGCGCCGAGCCGGACTGCGCCCTGAGGCGCGGGGCTACCGGCGCACCCACAATTCCACGCCGATCGACTCTCGGCGACTCCGCGCCTCGCCGCTCTCAGCCGTCCGATCGCGGCACGTACTTGGTTGCCGGCCGACGACTGACGACTCCTGGCGGAGACCGGAGTTCTCGCTCGGCCGCGCCCGCGTCGTGAGGATTTCGTGTTTGGTGCCCATCACGTCACCTGCGAAAATGCCTCGCACCCTTGAGTACCGGATTCGCGACGATCACACCGCATCCCCATGTACCGCAAGGTGTTATGGGCTCTGCCTCACCTTTAGCGTTAACTCCGTTCTGGACACTGGCCGCTACCCCTCTGCCGATCTGGCCGGATACGGCTCACTCCCCGATACATCGCTTCTTCATGCCGACCTGAGCAGCGCGCCGCATTCTCGAACGCTCGATCAGCCCGGAGTGGCACCGTGCGTTCGTCCCTGCTGCTGCCCCCCCCCGACCGATCCCCGTGCATCATCGCGACACCGAACCAGTATCGCGCCAGCCGCCACTATCGCGACAGTGGCGACTGGCGCCATGGCGCGCCCCATCGAGCCGGCCAAATTGGCGGTCGGCCGCTCCTTCGGAACAGAGCCTCGGTCGATCAGAGGCTGAGCCATTCAGCCAATGCGTCCCCAGACCCAAACCCAGCGTCCGCTGTGTATCGCCCTCGACCGACAGAGGCGTCGGTCAATGACAAAAAGCCCCACCACGACGTGATGTCGGGGTGGGGCCGTCTTGGTCGGACTCAACCGTTTGGCTTTTCAGCCCGTGCGAGTGCGAATCGAAATATCTCGAACCGCGGAGCGAGCCACCGGACCGCTCGGACCGTCAGCTCTGCTGCGCGGGACGCGCCATCAGCTCCCCGAGTCGCACGCGAGCTTCGGCCGCGTACGGCGAATTCGGGAGGTCGAGGAGCTCTCTCCAGAGTCGGGTCGCCTCGGCCGTGTTCCCGGCCTCCGTGTATGCCCGGGCGGCATCGCTCCGGTACGCCTGATCGTCCAGGTCGAACTGGGTGGCCTCGGCGGCGGCGAGGTAGGCGCTCGCTGCGGCCGGAAAATCTCCCTTTCCTTCCAGCCCGACTCCGATCAGCGAATGGACCGACGCCTGGAACTCCTCGGCCGATCCACGCCCTTCGACGCGGCGCAGCGCAGCGATTCCCTCGTCCCACTTCGCCTCGTCGTAGAACGTCTGGGCGAGCAGCATCGCGGCCTGTGTGGCGGCCGGCGTCCCGGGAAACTGGTCGATCACTCGGCCGAGGTCGGTCTGGGCCAGCTGCGTATTCTGACTCTGGAATGCACTCTGCGCCCGATATAGCGCCGATTCCGCCTGGACCGCGTTCCGCTCCGCATTCCACTGATAGACCCCCACCACGGCGACGATCGCGACCACGACCACGACGCCGGCCACGACCTTCTTCCAGTGCGCCTGTGCCCAGTCCATTGCCGACTGCGCGTGGTCGTCACTGTCGAATGCGCCCAACTTCTCCGCCATGTCCTGTGTCCTGTTGTACGTGAGCACCGGCCGACAGTTGTCGCCCGGCTGAGATGGCCAGTGTGTCGAACCAGCGTATTGAATCGGACGCGCCCGGCGCCGCCATCGTCGCCGATGGTTCGCGCGCGCGGCGACGTGGCGCAGCCGTTCAGTCCGAGGGTCCGAACGCGAGGAGGCTGCGCGCGCTGAATACTAAGGACCGTCGATCCCCAGTGCGAGCCATCTGGTCTGCCTCGCCTTCTCCGTCTTGGTTGAACACACCCGAGTGGACGCCGAGGACGAGTATCAGGTTCAAGACCCTCACGGTCAGGACCACCACATTCATGACCACCATATAGATGGTCGCATCTCATCCGCGCAGATGCAGCCGACGGTGGCCCTTGACCGAGCGGCGCGGCATCGCCATCTTCTCCCCTGAAACCATCAGGGAGGACTGGTGCCGCCGGAAACCGATCTCGAACTCCTCAAGGGCACGCTCGACGTTCTCGTACTCAAGTCGCTGATCTGGGGGCCGCGGCATGGCTACGCCGTCGCGCGATGGATCGAGGAGGCCACCCATGGCGCGCTTTCCATCGAGGAGGGGGCACTCTATCACGCCCTCCATCGGCTGGAGAAGCGAGGCTGGGTCACCGGTGAGTGGGGGCTGTCCGACGCGAACCGGCGGGCGAAGTACTACGCGCTCACCAGCGCCGGCCGCGACCAGCTCGCCGCCAAGACCGTAACGTGGACGCGTTACGCCGAAGCCGTGTTCGCGGCGCTGCGCACCGTCTGATGCCGACCACGCTGCGCGCACTGCCCGAGGGAATCCGCCGCGTCTTCCGCCTCGCCACGCGACGGCCGCGCATCGAGGCCGAGGTCGACGAGGAAATCGCGTTTCACCTCCACATGCGTCAGGCGGAATTGACCGAGCGGGGGTGGACCGTGGATGCGGCGCGCGACGAAGCGAGCCGGCGATTCGGCAACGTCACACACTGGAGCCGCGCCATGCGCCAAATCGATCAGGGACGGGTCAGGCAGGAGCGGCAGTCGGAATGGTTGGCCGATATGCTCCGCGACCTTCGGTATACGGTCCGCGGACTGCGTCGACAACCGGTCTTCTCGATCGGCGTGATCCTCACTCTGGCCCTCGGCATCGGCGCGAACGCGACGATGTTCGGGATCGTCGACCGGCTCCTGCTCCGCCCGCCGCCGCATGTGGTGGACGCAGGGTCGGTGCACCGCCTCTATGTCGACGCGCGGGGGGAGGACGGCGTCCGCACGACGCAGCGGCGCTTCTCGTATGCGGCGTTCGCGAACATTCGCGCGGAGTCGAGGAGCTTCCGCGACGTCGCGGTGTGGGGCGTGTCGACGAGCGCGATGGGGCGCGGAACGGACGCTCGCCAGATCTCGGGGGCGATGGCGAGCGCCGGCCTCTTCCCCCTCCTCGGCGTGCGCCCTCACCTCGGGCGGTTCTTCGCCGAGGAGGAGGACCAGCCGCCGAGGGGCGCGCGCGTGGCGGTGATCGGCTACGATCTCTGGCGGGCCGAGTACGGCGGAGATCCGGCGGTGCTCGGGCGCACCATTCATCTGGACGGCAGCGACTACCAGATCATCGGTGTCGCGCCAGCGGGGTTCTCGGGACCCTCGCTCGAACGCGTCGACGCCTGGATGCCCGTCACGGCGGCGAGTCCGGACCGAATCAATCACTTCATCGGTGACCACTCCTGGTGGGAAGTGCGCGGCGCCTCCTGGCTGTCGCTGGTGGGTCGCATCGCGCCGGGTGTGTCGGAGGAACAGGCCGAGGCGGAACTCGCTCTGCTCTACCCGCGCATTCTCATGAGCGGGCCGGATGGACGAACTGCGGAGCGGGTCGAGCGCCAGTCGCCACACGTCGTCCTCGGCGGCATTCAGGCGGATCGCGGACCCGACCGCTCCCCCGGCGCGCGCGTCGCGACCGCGCTACTGGGCGTCAGTGCACTGGTGCTCGTCATCGCCTGCGCCAATCTCGGGAACCTGCTTCTCGCGCGTGCCGCACGACGGCGGCGCGAGATCGCCGTGCGTGTCGCACTCGGCGTTGGCCGAGGACGACTGATCCGCCAGTTGCTGCTCGAAAGCGTGCTCCTGGCGCTCGTCGGCGGCGTGGCCGCTCTGCTGGTTGCGCACTGGGGCGGCAATGTGGTGCGAACTGTCCTCCTGCCTGACGTGGCCTGGGGTGAGACGCTCGCAGATGGGCGCGTGATGTTGTTCACCATGCTCGCGGCGCTCGTGACCGGCGTTCTCGCCGGGCTGGTTCCGGCGCTCCTCGCCACCGCACCCAGCCTGGCGGGAACGCTCAAGTCCGGATCGCGCGACGGCGGCGGGCGTCGAGCACGGACACGCACGATTCTGTTAGTGGTACAGGGCGCGCTGTCTGTCGTGCTCCTCGTCGGCGCGGGACTCTTCGTACGTAGCCTGATAAACGTCGGGCGCGTGGAGCTCGGGTTCGAGCCGGAGCGCGTCCAGGTGGTCGATGCGGACGTGTTCGGCGCCGGGTACCAGCCTGCGCAATCCGCCGCCATTTACGACCAGCTCCTGACGCAGGTCTCGAGCATGCCGGGCGTGGACGCTGCCGCCGTGGTGCTCACCGTCCCATTCCGAACCGTCTGGGACATCGATCTGCGCCTGCCAGGTCGCGATTCGATTCCGCTGATGCCAGGTGGCGCCCCGCTCTTCAACGCGGTCACGCCCGATTATTTCCGAACGGTTGGAACCCCCTTCAACCAGGGTCGCAGCTTCACCGCCGCGGACCGGGCTGGCAGCGAGCAGGTGGCGATCGTGAGCCAGTCGACGGCGCGCATCCTCTGGCCGGCGGGCGATGCGATCGGCCAGTGCATCCATACCACAGACGAGAGCGACGCACCGTGTACGACCGTGATCGGGGTGGTGGGCGATGTGCAGTGGAACGACCTTCGTGGCGAGCCGCGGCATCAGATCTATGTTCCGCTCGCGCAGCAGGTCACTGGGCCTCCGATGCGCACGTTGCTGGTGCGCCCGTCAGGCGACCCGCGGTCGCTGGATGCGGCGCTGCGCCAGGCCGTCCAGGAAGTCGCACCAAATGTCGCCTACACACCGGTGACGCCACTCCTCGACGGTGTCGAACCTCAACTCCGCCCGTGGCGGATGGGCGCCACGATGTTCACGGCATTCGGCGTGCTCGCACTGATCATCGCCGCGGTCGGGCTATACAGCGTGCTCGCCTACTCGGTGGCCCAGCGCGCGCACGAACTCGGTGTGCGCGTGGCACTCGGCGCAAGCACGAACGACGTGCTGCGACTCGTGGTCGGGAGCGGGCTCCGCGTGACTGCCGCGGGCGTGGTGGTCGGTGTGGTTGCGGCATTGCTGCTCGGCGGCCGGATCGAGCCCCTACTGTACGATGTAGGTGCTCGCGACCCGGTGGTCATCGGGAGCGTGGCGGGCATCCTGCTGCTCGTCGCGGCCGTCGCCAGTCTCCTTCCCGCAATCCGTGCGGCGCGGGTCGATCCGAACCGTGCCCTGCGCAGCGATTGAGTCTGCGGCTGATTCGGCAACCGCGGCACCGATCACTGCCTGACGACATGCGGCGGGGGGGGGGGGCCAAGGGGGGGGCCCCCCCCCCCGGACGGGGGGGGGGGGGGGGGCGCCCCCCCCGCGGGGGGGGGGGAGGAGGGGCCCCCCAGCGGGGGGA
>JBBQHX010000113.1:0-10819 GCA_038324385.1 Gemmatimonadales bacterium
GCCCATAGCTGGCCAATGGGTAGTGAGAGCCCATCCCGACACTCGGTCGCTCCGCTCCCTCCTGCGGGATGACATGGCTTTTCCTCGGATCTTCTGTCTTCTGTCTTCTGTCTTCTGTTCTTCTGTCTTCTAGCTCCCAGCTCCTACCTCCTCACACCCCACCGTCGGCTCCACCAAGCGCCGCGCGCGCCAGTCGCTCAGATTCCATGTCCGCCAGCCACCCGGCCGCTGGCCGGTCCATCGTTCCGCGAGCATGCAGGCCGCGCGCGATCGTTCCGCGTCAGGCAACTGCTCGAGACGACTCAGGATGGTCGGCACGGCGTCGGCACTGAGGCTCGTCAGGTACGTGCCGTCGTACTCCGCGGCCGCCGCCGCACGGTCGAGGTTGACCCGCGCGATGATCGCGTGCGGGTTCAGCAGGTTGAGGAGAGCGATGGCGCCGAGCCCCGCGAGGATGGCTCCAAACGCGAACCGTTCGCGACGCCCACGCAGTACCGTCAGCACGAGCCAGCCGAGCACCGTGGTGAGCCAGAGGATGAACACCGCGCCATACAGACGGGGCTCCGTCAGTCCATAGGCGTTCTGATACAGCCACATCCGGTATGCCGCCGACGCGATCACGCCGACGAGCAGCACGGCCAGTACCAGCATCGTGACGCGCAGCATGCCGCGCGCACGGCTTGGCCCGGGCGCGGCGCTCCAGTCGGCGAGGAGCATGATCGGGACGACCAGCGCGGCTGCCACGACGAGCTCGAAGAAGCCACGCCGTGCATACTCGGCGTAGGTGAGGCCGTCGGTCACTTCCACGAGACTCGATCCGCCGAACAGGTAGCGCAGCTGCACCGCCAGGAAACTGATGAACAGCAGATTGAGGATCCAGAGCGCGACGGAAACCTCGGACGCGGACAGCGCGGGCTGCGGAACCCGCAGCCGGTCCAGGATGTCGTCGTCAGGCACCTCGAATGCGCGGAGGTAGCCGGAGATGAGCCAGGCGATCACCGCGGCGACCAGCAGGTGCTCCACCAGCGGCCCGATCTCGATCAGTAGCGTCGATTCCACCAGCCGCGCGAACACCGGGTCGGCGGACATCAGCAGGGCGGTCAGCACCACCAGTGCCGGAAGCGCCATCAGCGCGCCGCGCGCGACCGTCCGCGCCTGACGAGTCCAGGAGTCGGGGCGCGGCGCCGAGTCCGGGGCGCCACGCCCCCATCCGAGCGGTCCCGCCGCGCAGAGAAGACCCACGCGCAGCACGGCGAACACCCCGTCGCTGAGGTGCGCTCGTGATGCCCAGGCCGCTGCGGCACGCCCCGCAGCCATCACGAGCAACGCCACCGCGGCCAGCAAGCTGAATACGGCCAGCGACTCCGCGTCGCGCAGCGTGAGCGCGATCGCAAAGCCGAGCGCGCCCCCCACCAGCCGCCGCGTCTCCGGCGCCGCCGGCTCGGGCCGGCGACGATCCAGCATCGCCAGCACGGCCACGCCGGCGACCGCCCATAACGCGACGTTGAGCCCCGGCCGGCCGGGCACCCGCACCAGCAGATCGGCCAGCACGCCCAGACCCGCCGCCGACAGGAGCGCGGGGCTTCGCAGTGCCGTGCGTATGGTCATGACGCGGCCGCCGCCATGCCGCCACTCGTCAGGCCGCCGAAGCGACGCTGGCGTCGGCCATACTCGGCGACAGCGGCGGCCAGCGCGCCAGTGTCGAACTCCGGCCACGCCGTCGGCGTGAAGTACAGCTCCGCGTACGCGCTCTCCCAGAGCAGGAAGTCGCTCAATCGCTGCTCACCGCCCGTTCGGATCAGCAGGTCGACGTCGCGCACGGGCCGGTCCGCAGCGGAATCGAGGTGCTGCGCGAGCGCCGCGCGGCTGCGCGGGGCTCGCGCCGCCGCCCGCACGATCGCGTCCCGGGACGAGTAGTCGACCGCCAGCCGCAGCCGTAGCGCACCCCCCGCCGCCGTCGTTTCCTCGGCGGCGACAATCGCATCCACGACGCGGTCGGGCAGACGATCCCGCCGCCCCAGGACTTCGATGCGTACTCCCTCCTCGACGCACGACGCCACTTCCGTCCGCAGATAACTCTCGAGCAGACGCAGGAGCACGCGCACCTCGGGTCCGGGGCGCTTCCAGTTGTCGGACGAGAACGCGTAGAGCGTCAGCACGCCGATGCCCTGCGCCGGCGCCGCCTCCACCGTGCGGCGGACCGCGGTCGCCCCGGCGCGATGGCCGGCGCTCCGCGGTAGCCCGCGCGCCTGTGCCCAGCGTCCGTTCCCGTCCATGATGATCGCCACGTGCATTCCGGCGCTGTCGGGAAGCGTCCGGTCCTCGACCAGCGTACAGTGTTCCATGATGCCCGCCTCCGCGGTCGTCCCCTTCCGGTGCGGCGTGCCGCCCAGCCGGCGCGCCAATTCTCCGTGCACGTTCATGTGTCCGTCGCCCGAGAATGCCGGGCACTGACCGCGTCGGCGCTGAGCCCGCCGGCCCGAGCCTCATCGGCTATTATAAAGCACTTTGTGGCAAGAAGTAAAGGGCCAACTTCCGGCGCTCCGAGTCTGGTCGCTCGTGAGGGACGGACGCCCGGAGCGACGGTTTCCGCCGCCGTCGGATGACGATCCGACACGCAAAAAGCACCGAGGCGCCTACGCCACGGTGCTTTGCGAATGCCGACGCGATAGACGGCCTATGGCGCCGGTGCCTCGCGCTCGGCTTCGCGCTCACGGACACCATCTCCAACTTCGTGAGCGGGGTGCTCATCTTCGCGCTTCGCCCATCCACGTCCGGAGCGACGGAGGCTCGTCCCGACTCCTGATCCGGAGGCGGAGGGCGGCGAGTCGCGCGTCCCGGAGGCGCGCGTCCAGCTACGCACCAACTAACCACGAGTGGGTTCCTTCCCCGCCGGGAGTCGCCCCGGTGCGCGCCTTGCACGGGATGCCGGGGACACCCCGCCAATCCTAAGGCGTGAAACTCGTCGAGAGCTTCGCGCTGGACCCGAGCATCGACCGATGACTGTGTACCTTCCGCCGGCCTCCACCCTCGTCGCGCAGGTCGTGCTTGCAGTCTTCTCCGGACTGCTCGGCGTTGCGCTGTCCACCCCGCTGGCCGTCGCCCCGGTGGTGCTCGTGACCATGCTCTCCGTGCAGTACGTCCTCGGGCGACGCGACGTCGAGCTGCCCGAGCGGTTAGGCACGCTGCGTCGAGGCACGTCGCGTTGAGGCGCGTGGCGCGGTACGCCAGACGCATCGGCCTCGTCGTCGGCATCGTGCTATCCACGCTCCTGGTCTGGGGGCTGCTGATCGAGCCGCGATTGATCGACGTGGAGAACGAGGTCGCCATGCTCCCGAATCTGCCGTCGGCGTGGGAGGGCCGAGAGCTCGCGCTCATCGCCGACATGCAGGTCGGGATGTGGGGCGCGAACACCGGGACGGCGCGCCGGATCGTGCAGCGCCTGGTGGACGACCCGCCGGCCGCCGTGCTGGTCGCCGGCGACTTCCTGTACAAGGCCAGCGACGATCTCGCCGATCACGTCGCGGAGGCCGTGGACATCGTTCGGCCGCTGCCCGCAGCGGGCATCCCGACCTACGCGGTGCTCGGCAACCACGACTACTCGATGGACGTGAAGGGCGATCCGAAGGACGCGGCCATGGCCGCCCGGATGCGCGCCGCGCTCGAGGCGGCCGGCGTCCGCGTGCTTGAGAACGAGGCGGTCCGGCTGGCGCTGCCCGCGCGGACGGACGCCGGTTCGCCCGCTGACGCCGCGGGTGCGGAGCCGCTCTACCTCGCGGGCGTCGGCTCGAATTGGGCCGGCGAGGATGACCCGGCCGCCGCGCTCGCTTCTGTGCCCAGCGGGGCGGCGTACGTGCTCCTGATGCACAACCCCAACTCCTTCGAGCAGATGGCAGCCGGGAGCGCGCCGCTGGCGCTTGCCGCGCACACGCACGGGGGGCAGGTGCGCTTGCCCTTCACGCCCGAGTGGAGCTGGCTCACCTTCATGAAGGACGACCCGGTCCACGCGGACGGATGGATCGACAGCAACTTCGGCGCGCCGGGCAACCGGCTATACATCAACCGAGGCATCGGCTTCAGCGACGTCCCGCTTCGCATCAACGCCACGCCCGAGATCACGCGGCTCACGCTGCGCCGCGGCGCGGTGCGCCGACCGTAGGGGCGGCGTGTAGCGGCTCACCGCGCAGCTTGCGTAGCGGCTCGCCCTCGCCGCAGCGGGCATGGTCGTGCTCGCGCTCATCCTCGTCGGCGCGCTCTCGGCGACGCGCGGAACTCCGGTCGAGCGCATTCCGGATTGGGCGCGTGTGTTCGGCTGTCTCCGTGCCTGAGAAGTAGCGGGTGGTGTAGATCCCACAACTGTTCTTTCTACCGACCGCGCGCCCCTCCTCGCCGCATTCTGGATGCGTGCTGGACCTGTGTACCGACGCGGGGCGAAGGTCAGTTCGCGCGAAGGAGAATCCTGTCCACCACTGTCCACGATCCAGCGCGATTTGCCAGTACGATCTGATAGTCTTCCACGATGGTCACGGGGCGACTTCTACCGGACGGACGCTCAGTAGCGACAACAACCTTCGCCGTATCCGCAGCTATCGTCACGCCGGATACCGCAATGTAGCCGTCAAATGCACCGCTGATCGGGCATGGCGAACAGCGACGGACATCGGCATATGACTTGAAGGCTACGCGATTGCCACGCTGCAGCGCTGCCCGAACCGCAGCACCGTGCACACCCCGCCAGCGCTCCGCCGTTCGTGATCCAAGAATGATCGCGTCCGCGTTGAGGGTCCGTGGATCGACCGCCGCCGTATGAACATCTAATGCTTGAGTGACGTGCGCAAAGGCGGCACGGATCACTTCAATCTCCGCTCGGGTCTGCGCGGAAGCTGGCCTGGAGAATCCGGCGAACACCATCACGGCGGCCGAGATGGAGAACAGAAGGGTACGCATTGCAGTCCTCACGTGTTGGACGTGGAAGCACACTTCACGACACTCTCCCCACTCGTTATGGCTGGCCGGGACAAGTCACTTACGATGGGCTGGCGATACATAGGTCTACGAATGAAATCTCGAGCCGAGCGTCGTGGTCGATTCCAATGGTTTGACGCGCGTGGTGAACGAAGGTTATCGCGAATTCCTCAGGATTGGTAAATCTCACTGACCAAACGTCGAGGCGGGCCTCAGGTCGGTGGCGGGGCTCTCGCCTCAGGGTGAGGCGTCTCGCGGCGGTCACGATCCCGAAGGACATGGCGGAGCGGCAGCACATGGCGGCGGGGGAGGAGGGGTTCGCGGTCGAGACAGATCGCGGGGTCCTGCTGACCGCCTACGATCCGGCTTTCGCCACGGCGATGCGCGTGTACGACCGGGGTGCGCACCGGTATCGGAACGCGCTCCCGGAACTCGCGAAGTACCGCCATCCCGTGGATGAACCGATCTGGTTGGATCGAATGACCGTCAGTGCGATGCACTATGATCAGTTGCAGCACGATCACACACCCAACCGAGGACACACCGGATGCGTAAGACCCTCGCCGCCCTCGTTGCCCTCGCCCTCACGGCGCCTACCGCGCACGCGCAGTGGCAGTCGACGACGAACTTCGCTTATTTCTCCGACCTGTCGCGGCACGTCGCCAACGTCGCCGTTCATCAGCAGGCCGACGGCGGCTGGCTCGCGAAGGCGAACTTCTCTGACTGGTGGTTCTGGTCCGGCGTCCTCACGAACGGCGTCATCACCAACGGCGCCCACAGCGTCACCTTCGCCGGTCAGTACGGCTACGGACCCGGCCAAGACCGGTATCCATGGCAGTGGGCGGTCCCGGTGGGCTGGCTCCCGACCTCGATCTCCTACGTCCTGCATTACGACGCGACGCAGCAGGGGTCGCCTGACGTGCCGACCGGTGAGCGGGTCGAGATCGCCCTCGACTACCGTGGCCAGTGGACACCGCTGCCAGCGGTGGTCGCGCCTGAGCCGTCGACGCTGATCCTCCTCGCGTCAGGCGCCGGCGCAATCGCCCTACTCCGGCGACGCCGGACGCTGCCGAGATGAGCGCGCCGAACGAGACGAGCGACGAGGAACTCGTGGTCGCACGAAGTCGCCGCCTTGTGCGCGAGGACGGCGAGCGGTTCGCCGCGTCACCGGCGGCGGACACGGCGGTCTCTACGGCATCAGGGACGAGAACGCGCTCGAGTCTGCGCTGGCGCGTCCTCGCCACAAGGGGTCCTACGAACCCAAGTCCGACCTCTTCGTCCTGGCCGCGGCGTACGGCTACGGACTCGCCACGAACCATGGGTGCAGCGACGGGAACAAGCGCATCGCTTTCGTGGCCATGTACACGTTCCTCGGCGTGAACGGCCGGGAGATCGTCGCAGCAGAGGCGGAGGTCGTTCAGTTGATGCTGGATGTCGCCGCACACGCGTGCGACGAAGCAGCGCTCGTCACCTGGCTTCGCGCGCACGTCGACACGCTTACGGATTGGCAGCAACGCTCCCGCCCCCAGACCCGGCATCCCTGGACGACACAGATGCGCGATCTGCGGCGGAGGCTCGGTAGTCTCGCACTTCTCGAATCACCGCACGCTAACTGTCAGCGGATGGGGACCACTCAACCTCATGCTTTTGCTCAATTTCCTTTTGCCGATGACAGACCAGCCGCCCGCTCGCGAACGTGGGGAGCGAGCGACCTCGGCGTTGGTTTCGACCGTCCTGAAGACCGCTGGCTCTCGAGCGCGGGCCCCCTTCGAACACCGACGCGGTTTCGGTCTGGCTGGAGCGACTTCAGGGTCCCGGTCAGCACCAGCGGGGCTCTTCGACGCATCTCGTTCCCAGCGTGTCACCGCAAGTCGTCGCGCCAGGCCCATCTCGTCGTCGTGCCGTGCGAGGGCGCCGAGCAAGGCACCGTCACCAAGCTGTCGCGTGCCTCGGCTGATTGAAACGCCAGTGTTAGCTTTGCTCCCATGCTGACGCTTTCGCCGAATCTACGAACGCTCGTTAGAGCCGTGCGCGACATAGCCACGACCGTTACCGCGCGCACGGCCGAGGACGACGACCGCGACGCGCGCTGGCCCGAGGCCACGATGCGCGCTCTCGCCGACGCTGGGGTGACCGGGTTGCAGGCACCGGTCGAGGTGGGCGGACACGGCGAGGGAATGCTCGGTCTCGTGGCGCTCTCGGAAGTCCTTGCCCAGGAGAGCGCGTCGGCGGCGCTCTGCTTCGCTATGCACTGCGTCGGGACGGCGGTGCTCGCCGCCAAGGCCACCAACGCGCAGCGGGAGCGCTACCTCGTCCCGATTGCCCGCGGCGAACATCTGACGACACTGGCACTCAGTGAACCGGGCTCCGGAGCATTCTTTTTCTATCCGGAGATGGCGCTCGAGCCCACGGTTGGCGGTTTTCGGCTCACCGGGACCAAGAGCTTCGTCACGAACGGCGCGCACGCCGATTCGTACGTGGTGTCGACGGCGGCCGTTGCCACGGAGACCGAGGAAGACGGCGCCTTCAGCTGCGTCGTCGTCGACCGCGACCAGCCCGGCGCCGAGTGGCTCGACGTCTGGCGCGGCTTCGGAATGCGCTCGAACGATTCGCGCACCCTGCGGTTCACCGGCGTCGAGGTGCCACACGAGCGCCTGCTCGGCGCGCAGGGCGACCAGCTCTGGTACATGTTCGAGGTCATCGCGCCATACTTCCTGATGGCAATGGCCGGGACCTACCTGGGCGTCGCGCAGGCGGCGTTCGATGAGGCGCGGCTCCACACGGGTACGCGCCGCTACGGACACTCTGGTGAGCTCGTCGGACAGGCCCCCGTCGTGGCGCACCGGCTGGGCGAGCTCTGGGCGCAGCTGGAGGCCACCCGGCAGCTCATCTACTCGGCGGCCGCGAAGGGCGACGCGGGTGACCCGGATGCGCTCCTGTCGATCCTCGCCTGCAAGGCGATGGCGGGCGACACGGCCGTGCGGCTCGCCAACGAGGCGATGACGCTCTGCGGCGGTAGCGCCTATCGGGAGAACAGCCGGCTCACCCGAATCCTCCGCGATGCCCGGGCAAGCCACGTCATGGCGCCCACGACGGACATGCTCAAGACGTGGACCGGGCGCGCGCTGCTGAACTTGCCATTGCTGTGACATGCCCACCGTCTGCCTCGGCCGACACTTCGCCGGCAAACACAGCGCACCAGACCGTGCTCGTGTACGGCGAAGGGGAGAACGTGCCCCCGTGGGGGACGCGCGCCCGGACCGTCGCGCTTCCGCTCGCCCCGCGTAGCGAGGAACCGCGCGAGGGCGTATCGCTTCCCGCTCTGGCCACCGCCGTGGCGGGAGCCGACTGCGTTCTCGTTGATGCGGCTACCCTCGACCCGCTGCACGCCGCTCGCCGGGTGCATCAGGCGGAACCCGACGTGCAGGTGGTGGTGGTCGTCGGCACCGAGGAGCGCCGCCGCGGCCTGGAGCGCGCGATGCTGTTCACGCCTGGCATCGGAGAGGTCTGGCTCGCCTCGCCTGGCGAAGTCGATGGCGGCATCGCGGCGCGAGCGGCCGGCGTCACGCGCCAGCGGCGGAAATTCCGCCGCATCCATGAGCGGTTGGCGCACGGAAGGATCACCGAGTCGCCGCAGCGCACCGAACGGGCGCTCATTTCGGATGCGTACCTGGCCAACCTCCTGCAGGTGCTCCCCGACCCGGTGTTCTCGGTGGACGCGGTCGGTCGCGTCCTCTCGGTCAATCGGGCGGCCATCACCCTGCTCGCCCAGTCGGGTGGGGACCTCGTCGGCATGCTGCTCACCGCCGCTCTGGACACGACCGAGGTAGCCGCTGTCACGGCCCTTCTCACCGACGCTCTGGAGCGGCCGTCCAGTACCGAGATCGCTTTCCGGCGCGCCGACGGGACCCCCGGCCACGCGGAGTTGCGCGTCAGCCGCGTCGCAGCGAGCCTGACGGGAAACGCGCCCGCGCTCTTCGCCGCCGTGCTGCACGATTTGACGGAGCGGCACCAGGCACAGCGGCAGTTAGAGGATCAGGCGCTCGAACTCGAGCACCAGTCGTGCGTGCTGCAGGACCAGGCCGCGGAACTCGAGCAGTCGAACGACGAGCTGCTGCGGCAGCAGGTGGAGTTGGAGACGGCGCTCGCGGTCCGGAGCCGGTTTTACGCCGCAATGAGCCACGAGCTGCGGACGCCGATCAACGCCGTGATCGGGTACACCGGCCTCGCGCTCGACGGGATCTACGGCGCCCTGGCCGTTCCCTTACGCGACGCGCTCACCCGATCCCAGCGAGCCGCCACCCACCTCCACGAACTCGTCGACGACGTGCTCGATCTGGCAAAGATCGAGGCCGGGCGCATCGAACTGGAAACCGAGCCTGTCGATACGACCCTGCTCGCCGAGGACATCCTGCTGAGCGTCCGACCAACGGCGGAGGCGAACGGCACGGCCGTCACCTTCGTTTCCGGTGGCGACCGGTCGGTCTCCATCGTCACGGACCCGCGGCGGGTGCGGCAGATCCTGCTCAACCTGTTGGGGAACGCCCTCAAGTTCGGCGCGGGTCGGCCGGTTGTGCTCCGCTGCACCCCGACTCCGTCCCGGGTCGCGTTCAGCGTCATCGACCTCGGCGCCGGCGTGCCGGAGCACGAGCAGGAGCGCATCTTCGAGGAGTTCGTGCAGTTGGACGCCCATGCGCACCGCGGCACGGGGCTCGGTCTACCCATCTCGCGCCGCCTCGCTGAGCTACTCGGCGGCACGCTGACGGTCGCTTCGGTCCCGGGCGAGGGGAGCACCTTCACCCTGGCACTTCCCCGAGGGTGACGCGGCAGCGGTGCGGATCCCGCGGCGAGCGGGGTCAGGGTGAGTTGCGGCGTAACCGCTCCGCCCTCGTCATGACGGAGAGTGAGCGCGGCAGTCCACCGTGCGTGGTCCCGTCTGCGACGTCCGCGGCGCCGCCACCGCAGACCCCGGTAGCTACCCGCGCGCTCCCTCCTGCTGGCCGCAACTACAAAGCCCGGATCCGCAACGGGAATCCGGACCCCGTCGGGCTGGAGCGACGACGACCCGCGCCCTCAACCAGGCCGCCGAGCTGAAACACGCCGCGTCCCCGCCCGCACTCGTCGGCCAGCGTACGCCGGCCGCTACTCGCAGGCGAACTTCGCCAGTCGGAGCCCCGCGACGTAGAGCGTCCCGTCGCGCCGACATTGAGCGCGTGCAGGCGCAGCGGCGTGAGCGCGTCCCTGCCCAGTTCCGCGACGCATCGACCCCGCTCAGCGCGGCGGTCGGCTCTCGCTTGCCTGCACCGGGCGCGAGAGCATGCGCTGGCGCACCGCCGCCACCTCCGCCTGCAGCGCCGGCTCGGCCTGCCCGCGGAGCTCGATGAACTGCCGGTCGTACGCGCTGGCCTTCACCAGGTCGCCCGCCGCAGCCCACAGCTCGCCCAGCTGGCGGTACGCCCGCGCCCGATGGTACGCGTCGATGACAAATCGACCCGTCGCCGGGGCCTCGGCATACGTCGTCCAGAACACGCGCGCCGAGTCGGCCCACCCGGCTCGCTCCGCCGCGCGGGCGAGATCAGCGTAGATGCACGTCGGACACATCGTCGCCGGCCCGCCATCGGCGGCCACGTCGCTTGCCCGGAACAGCCGCATGGCCTCGGCGCCCCGGCCGGCGGCGAGCGCGAGCTGGGCCCGCACCCGCGCCCGTTCGGGCACGAGTCGGCGCCGTGCGGCCGAATCGGCCACGGCCTCGACGCGGGCGAACAGCGCGCGGGCCTTCGCCGGCGCGCCGGCCGCCGCGTAGAGCGCGGCCATCTGGAGCGCGGACTGCCGCTCGGGATGGCTCGACGCGGTC
>JBBQHX010000114.1:0-10809 GCA_038324385.1 Gemmatimonadales bacterium
ACGGTCCAGGGCGACGCGATCGCCTACGGCGGCGACGTGGTCGTCCTTCCCGGCGGGCGCGTCACGGGCGACGCCGTGGCCGCGCTGGGGCAGGTGCGGCTCGAGGATGGCGGCACCATCGACGGTAGTCTGCGCTCGCTACGTGGTGCGGTTGGCGTTGCCGCCGCGGCGCCGCTTTCCGCGACGGAGCGCACCGGTCGGGCGTTCCTCCTCCTGCTGGCCTGGGCGGCGATCGTCGTTCCAATCGGCATCGGGGTACTGGTGTTCGCCGGGCAGTACCTCGATCGGGTGGCCGAAACGATGGAGCAGTCGTTCGGTCGCGCCTTTGGGGCGGGGGTGCTCGGACAGCTGGCACTGGGGCCGGGACTCGCCATCACCGTGGTGCTGCTGGCCATTACTCTACTAGGAATTCTCCTGATTCCATTCGCCATCGTCGCCTACGCGGCGGCGGCGGCGGGGCTGGTCATGCTCGGCACGCTCGCGGCCGCTCGGGTCGTCGGGAGCGCCCTCGTGCGCCGCACCGGTGCCGGCGACGCCCTGGAGATGGAGCGCCGTCGAATGCTCCGGTCGCTGCTGATCGGGCTGACGTGGCTGTTCATCCCGTGGCTGATCGCCGCGCTGCTGGTCTCGGTGCCGGTGGCGGGCGGCATCGCGCGGGCGATCGCGGTGGGGCTGACCTGGGTGGGCGTGACGTCCGGCTTCGGAGCGGCACTGCTCGCCCGCGGCGGCACGCGCGGGCCGGCCGGGGCGCCCCTGCCGCCGCCGCGGATCGAGGACGACATCTCCTGGCAGACTCCGACGCCCGTTGGGGGAGTGGTCGCGGCCCGCCGCCCTACCCCGGCGACGTCGTCCCGGGGTACGCCGTGAGCCGTGGAACGGCACTGACGGTCGTGGCGGTCGCCGTGGCCGTCGCCGGCCTCTCGACGCACGCGGGAGCGCAGAGCTGGCGCACCGCTCAGCTCGGCCGCGCCAGCGTCGACAGCGCCCCGCTCGCCGTGTCCGTGCGCTACGCCGCCGGCGACTTCGCGATTCGGGCCGCTCCCGGCCGCTGGCTGTACGACGCCGCGCTGACCTACGACGCCGACCGGGTCGACCCCGTGTATCGCTACGACGCGGCCGCGCGCACCTTCACCATCGCGGTCGACCGGGGCACGATGAGCTGGCCGGGCGCGCGTGAGGGGTCGGCCGAATTCCGCCTGGCGCTGGGCAGCGGCGCACCCCTCGACCTGAACATCGTGACCGGCGCGGTGGCCGCCGACATCGACCTGACGGGGCTCCGCGTCCGCGGATTGGCGTTCGTGACGCGCTACAGCGACGCGACGGTCCACTTCGACCGACCGAACGTCGAACGAATCCCCAACGTGCGCCTCGCGGCGACGGGCGCGCGATTGCGCGCGATTCGGCTCGCCAACGCCAACGCGTCACGGGTGTCGGTTCGCGCGCGGGGGGCGCAGACCATTCTGGACTTCACGGGGCAGTGGACCGGTGACATCGCGCTCGCGCTCGACGCCCGATTGACGCGCGTCGTGGTGCGTGTCCCGTCCGATGTCGGTGTTCGGTACGCCGTGTCCGGGAGCTTTGCCGGGTCGCCGGACGGACTCGTGCGGCGCGGCGACGAGTGGGTGAGCGAGAACGATCCCGCCGCGCGGCGCCATCTGGTTGTCACGGGGACGCTGTCGTTCGGCCAGATCGTCATCGAGCGCATCAGCCGCTGATCCGCTCCGCCGGCTCCGCGCCCCTCGGCTGCGTGGCGCGGTGCTTGCCCGTCGTATCGCGGTACTTTTACCGCAGGTGCCATGCATTTGACGATCAAGGGCTACCGCGTCGGGACGCTGGCCAAGGCCGTGTTCAAGGAGGTCATGGACGACAACGTCCTCGGCCTCGCGGCGCAGACGGCGTACTACTTCTTCTTCTCGCTCTTCCCGATTCTGCTGTTCGTGACACCGCTGGTCGGGTTGTTCATCGATCCCGCGGGCACGATCGGCTTTCTCGAGCGCCAACTCGGCCAGGCGATTCCGCCCGAATCGATGGCGCTGCTCGAGGGGATCATCGAGAGCGTGGTGCTGGGGGACAACGCCCCCGGTCTCGTGTCGGTGGGTGGTCTGCTCGCGCTCTGGGCCGGGTCGAACGTCTTCAACACGCTCGCCGGCGCGCTGAACCGCGCCTACGACGTGGATGAAGGCCGCCCCTGGTGGAAGACGCGCCTGCTGGCGTTCGGCATGGTGATTCTGGCCGCCATCGTGATGGTCACGTCGTTCATCACCTTCATCGCTGGCGAGCGCATCATTCAGTGGGTCGCCGATCTGATCGGGCTGAGCGGTGCCGCGACGATCACGTGGATGGTGGTGCAGTACACGCTGGTAGTCGCGTTCCTCGTCGGGCTGGCGTGGCTACAGTACTACATCCTGCCGAACGTGCGGCAGCAGAAGCGAACGGTGCTCGTCGGCGCGATCGTCGCAACCGTACTCTGGATCATCGCGACGCTCGCCTTCCGCGCGTATGTCGTCAACTTCGGCAACTACAACGCGACCTACGGCACCATCGGCGCGGTGATCGTACTGCTGACGTGGATGTACATCTCCATGGTCGTCGTGCTCGTCGGCGGGGAGCTCAACTCCGAGCTGCACAAGGGCACGGGCGCGGTGACGCCGCGCGGCGGCACGCTCTACGGGGGCCGCGTGACCACGGGCGGCGTTCCGGCGCGCGCCTCGGTCGGGTCAATGGCCGACGGTGCCTGACGACCCGCCCCGTCGTCAGGCCCCGTCGCGCTCCACCCGGACCTCGGCGATCACCACGCTCGCCCGGTTCCGTGGCGGTAGGCGGTTGGTGATCAGGCTGCCGAATCGGTCCACCGCGATCCCGCACGCGACGATGGTCCGCTCGTCGAGCCGATGCGCGTCGGCCGTCCGCCTGACGATCGGATCGTCGCACGGATTCCCCAGACCGTCGAGTGCGGCGCCGGGGGCCAGCGCCGCCGCCGCCGGCGCGTAGACGTCGCGGCCGTGGAACGTCGCCGCCGCGTGAGGCACCGGCCGCAGCGCGACGACCCGGGTCCCCGGCACGAGCAGCGCGGGCGAGAGAATCCCGGTGTCGGGTCCGCCGTGCCGAAGTCGGTGAGCAGGGCGATGCACGCCATGGCGTTCTGGTCAAAGCCGAGCCCGCTTCCACCCCCCGTGCCGCCAGATTGCACCCATCGCGGCGGCGCGCGCGATCGCGGTGATCGTCAGCGTCCACCAGATCCCGTTCACACCCCAGACCGATGCCGCCCAGACCGCGAGCGGGATCCGTAGCGCGGTAAGCGTGGTCGACGCGAGCATCGGCGGCACCGTGTGCCCCGCCCCGCCTAGCGCTCCTTCGAGCACCACTTCGAAGGCGAGCACGACCTGCGCGACGGCGGCGATCCGCAGGTACGCCGCCGTCGCGCGCACCACGGCGGGGTCGTCGGTGAAGATGGTCGCCAATGTCTCCGGCATGAGCAGCATCAGCAGGCACACCGCCCCGCCGGGAATCATCGCGTAGCCGACGCTGATCCATCCCGCGCGGGCCGCGCGGTCGATTCGCCCCGCGCCGATGTTCTGCCCCACCACCGCCGCCGTCGCCGCCCCGAAGCCGACGGAGATCATGTAGATCCAGCTCTCCACGCGGTGCCCCACGCCGAGCGCCGCCAGCGCCGGCGTGCCGAACTGCGTCGTCGTGCGGGTGAGCAGCACGTAGATGATCGAGAAGAACGCGCCGGTGGCCGCCGTCGGCAATCCGACGCGACAGATCGCGGCGAGCGTCAGCCAGTGCGGCCGGCGCCAGCGCACCATGCCGCGGCGATGCAACAGGGCGATGCCGAGTACGAACACCACCGATCGCGTCACGATGGTCGCGATCGCCGCACCGGCGATGCCGAACGACGGCGCGCCCCAGAGCCCGAGGATCAGTACCGGATCCATCACCAGCGCGATGCTCACGGACACGATCAATAGCGCCAGCGGCGTGCGCGTATCGCCTGACGCGCGAAAGGCCGCGTCGACGGCGAAGAAGCCGAAGATCAGCGGCGCGCCGAGCAGATAGATCGCGAGGTAGCGCCGGCCGAGCGCGGTGACGTCAGGCGGCGTGCGCATCATCCCGAACAGCTCGTCGATGTAGATCGTCCCCAGCGTGCCGACGACCACGCCAAGCGCGAGCGCGAGCAGCACGGCGTCGCTGGTGGCGTCGGCGGCGGCCTCGTGCTGTCCCGCGCCGTGCCGTCGTGCGGCAACCGCCGTCAGTCCGATCCCCACCATCTCGGCGATCGCGACGATCATCCAGATCCAGAACAGTGAGATCGACACGGCCGCGAGCCCCGCGCCGCCGATTCGCGTCCCGACCCAGTACGCGTCGGCCGACGCGAAGGTGGTCATCAGGAGGCTCGACGCGACCGCGGGCAGCGCGAGGCGGCGAATCGCTCGCGGAAGCGAATCGGTGACGAGAGCGGCCGCCTCGGCGCGATCCGTCACGGCAACCGGCGCGATGCCGGTGCGCGTGTCCATCGGCAGAGCGGCCGCCGGATCCATGGGATCCAGCGGCCGCATACCGTGCTCGTTGCCCTCGCCCACCGGGTCGCGCCGGGCGCGGGCGTCGCGCCAATCGGTCACGGAGCGCCGGCGGTAGCAGGCACCGCGCTGCCGGCGCGCGCGTCGAACGACGCCATCACGCGCTCGGCGATCGCGGTCAGCGCCCGCGCCGCCGTCGAGTCCGGCTCGCTGACGACGATCGGCATCCCGGTGTCGCCGCCGTTCATCACGGGCGGGTAGAGCGGGATGTGGCCGAGCAGCGGGATCTCCAATTCGTCGGCGAGATGCGTCCCGCCGCCCGAGCCGAAGATGGCGATCGGTTTCCCGGTCTCGGGATTCTCGAAGTAGCTCATGTTCTCGACGATGCCGAGCAGCGGCACGTCGACGCGACGGAACATCATCGCGCCGCGCAGCGCGTCGCCGGCGGCGACGTCCTGCGGCGTTGTCACGATCAGGGCGCCATGCACGTGGGTGATCTGCACCAGCGAGAGCTGCGCGTCCCCCGTGCCCGGCGGCAGGTCGACGATGAAGTAATCGAGCTGCCCCCACTCGACGTCGCGAATGAACTGCGTGATGATCTTCATCACGATCGGTCCGCGCCAGATCGCCGGCTGGTCGCGCTCGATGAGCAGACCGAGGCTGATGGTCTTGACCCCGTGCGCCTCGTGCGGGATGATCCTGTTCGCCTCGTTGACGGGCGGCGGATTGGCCACGCCGAGCATCCGCGGCACGTTAGGGCCGTAAATGTCGGCGTCCATGATACCGACCCGCTTGCCCGCGCGGGCGAGCGCCACGGCAAGGTTGACGGCGACCGTGCTCTTGCCGACGCCGCCCTTGCCTGACGACACGGCGATCACGTGTCCGAGGTTCGGGAAGGCGACGGGGGTCTGTGCGCCCTTCATCGTGCCGGGCGCAGCGCCGCCGCTCTGCCCCGCACCCTGCGGCGCGGCGTCCATGACGGGAAGCTGGCGTCCGGACGGTTTGACCGCCGGCGGGGCCGGCGGCGCGCTCGGCCGCGGCGCCTGCGCCGGATCGCGCACGTCGACGAAGACGTCGCTCACGCCATCGACGCCCTCCACCGCCTGCCGAACGTCGCGCACGAGCGTGGCGTCGTCGTGCGGATGGAGCAGCAGGGTCAGGCGCACCTTCCCGGTGCGCGTGGTCGCGACGTCGCGGACCATCTCGGCGGCCAGGACATCCTTGCCCAGGCGAGGGTTCAGCACGCGCTGAAGCGCCTGCTCGATGCGTTCGGTGATCGTGTCGGACATGACGGACCGGTAGGTGACGATACACGCCGCAGGCAGCCAGAGAGGGCGCCAGCGCGGAGCGGTGCATCGCCGAAAGCTACGACGCCCGCCGGGAAATCCCAACCGGGCCGAGTGCTTCCGCCCTACTGGTCGTTACGGGCGACCGCCGGGGAACGTCGCCACACCTCGATCCGGCTGATGTCGAGCTCATCTCGGGCGACCACGACCAGGTCGCCGTTCGGCAGGAAGGCGGCCGGAAATGGGGAGCCGTGGGGCAGCGTCCCGAGGTACACCCCATCGGCGCCGAAGACGTCGACGGCGGCGGTATCGCCCTTGATGGCGAAACGCTTGACCCAGAGTGATCCATCAGGGGCGATCACCATGGACCGAACGGCCGGAACGTGCGGTGCCACTCCGCGTTGCTCCACCACCGCCGCGGCGGGAGCGCTGCACCCGCCCCCGAGCCACTCGACGCGAAACTCGCCGACGTCCTGCTCGGCCAGCGCCGGTGTCGACGGCTGCATGGGCAGATCACGCCGCACGCTGACCCGGTTCGCGCCCCCGTCGACCAGGTCCGCCCGATAGGCGGAACCGTCCACGTAGGCGAGCCGACCCGACCCTACCGCCCACGCGAGCACCGGCTCGAAGATCGGGCCGAGGCTCACGCTGACCCGGCACCCGGGCACCTGCTGCATGGGATGCAGGGGACGATCGCTGACGAGGAGCGTGTCCTGGCGCCCACCTGCGTGCGCGACCACGAATCGCCGCGTCATGCCCTCGGGAGCGATCGCGGTACGGGGCGGCGCGGGGCCGGTGGCCCCCGTCGGCACGCCGGGCGGTGGCCCCGAGTCCTCGGCCTCCACGAATCGCCGCGTGCCGTCGATCTCCACCCGCCGCACGTACGCCCGACTCGTCTCGCTCGTGAGGCTCTCCTCTGTCGCCGTACCGTCGGGCGCGAACGTGACAAGCCCGCGCTTGCCGTAGTCGAAGACATGGGCAGTGCCGTCACCGACGACGGTCAGCGCAGACGGAAAGCGGAACTCGCCCGGCCCACCGCCTTCCCGTCCGACCGTGCGGATGCGCGCGCCCGCGCTGTCGTATGTGAGGAGGCGGTGGTTCTGCGGGTCCAGCACGAGGAGATTCCCCGCCGCATCAGCGTCGACCACGCGGTCCGAGAGGTTCCCGAACGCCTCCACCCCGTCCATCTCGCCGCCGATCGTCAGGCGCCGCTCGAGCGTGAACGGACCGGGGCGGTCGGGGCCGTGGTTCATCACGATCGCCACGCCTGCCGAATCGATACGCGTTACGGCTGCATCGCTCGACGTACCCTGCTCGCCGGCGCAACCCGCGATGATCACTGCGCTTGCGGCGGCCGTCGTCGCTGCCGCACGACGACGCCACTGCATGCGCGGTTGCGCGAAGCTCGGCTTCCGGAACCGCGGCCACCGCTTCGGCCGCTCGAGCAGGAGGTAGATCGCCGGCGTCACCGTGAGCACCAGGAACGTACTCGTCGTCAGGCCGCCAATCAGCGCGTAGCCGAGCGCGTTCCAGATATTCTGGTCGGCCGTCTCGCTGAACAGGACGAGCGGCAGGAGGCCGAACACCGTGCTCGCGCTGGTCATCAGGATCGGGCGGACCCGCTGCAGCGTTCCCTCCATCAGGGCGTCGGCGAGCGATTTCAGCTCGACGCGCCTGAGTTGGTTGACCCGATCGACGAGCAGGATCGCATTGTTCACCACGATGCCGCCCATCATGATCACACCGATCACCGCCTCACGCGTGAAGCTCGCGTTGGCGTAGAAGAAGATCACGAACACGCCGATCAGCGCCATCGGAACCGTGAGCAGCACGCAGATCGGCTGCCGCAGCGACTCGAACAGCGCCGCCGTCACCATGAAGACGAGCGCGAGGGAAATGGCGAGGACACCATAGAGTTGCTTCGCCTCGTCGTCGCCCCAGGTCCACTCCTGGCGCCCCTCGATCCGATAGCCGTCGGGCAACGCGGTTGCCGCGATCACCGACTCGTGCACGCGGTCGCCGAGCTTCTGCGGACCGCGGAACTCGTACCCGACCACGCGCTTGTACTGCTGATTCTCCCGCTCGACGCGGCCGAGGACGTTCCGCTCCTCGATCGTCGCCACGTCGCCGAGCCGGACGCCGCCGCCTGCCGTGGTGGGAATCATTAGCCCCAGCAGCCGTTGTACGTCGAAGTCGGCATACCCGTCGAGCTTGATCGTGAGGTCGCGCTCCTCGCCGCCGATGCGGATCGGCACCTGACGGCCGTCGAGGCTGGCGCCCGATATCGCCGCGCCGATCTGCTGCCCGAGCTGCGTCACGGTGATGCCGTGCATCGCCAGGCGGTCGCGATCGAGGGTGACGAGCATCTCGGTGGCCTTGTCGCCCATTCCCCAGCCGCTGCTCGCGTTGACGTCGACATTGCGGACGCGCGAGAACTGCTCCAACTGCCCCTGCAGCGCCTCGGCGATGCCGAGCACGCTCAGATAGTTGTAGCCGAAGATCGTGATGCGGTAGTTGGGCGACGACCCCCCTCCACCATAGAACGACGGGCCGTATCCGTACACGCGCACCTCCGCTCCGCCGAACTGGAAGCCGTATGCGGTGAGCTCCTCCTTCACGGCCTCGGGGATCCCCGAGTTCTCCACCGAGTCGGCAAACTCGATGCGGATGTTGGCCTGCTGCGGGGTTACCTGTGTCGTGAACCGGTCGATGTGCGAGAGCGTGGCAATGTGCGACTCGAAGTAGCGCGCGAGCTCGTCCGTGCGTCCCAGTTCCTCGCCACGCGGCTGCATGATCTGGACGCTGAGGTAGGTCGACTGACCGCCGAATCCACGCCAGAGGACGCCGCGCTGTACGTACTTGTCGAACAGGTAGTACGACCCGCCGACGAGCAGCGCGCACATCACCACGGTCGACCAGGGAAAGCGGAGCGTGCCGCGCAGCATCGCTGCGTAGAAGCGTACGTACAGCGGCAGCCTCGGCGGCGGTTCCGCCGCGGCGTTCCCGTCACCCACACCGCCGTCGGGGAGCACGCTCACCGGCAGCGGCGTCAGGCGCCCGCCCGCGGACACGCGCGCCACCGCATCCCCATCGCGATGCTCGCCGATCAGCATCCGCGCCCCGAGCGCGGGGATGAAGGAGAAGGCGACGACCAGGCTCGCCACCAAGCTCAGCGCGACGACGACGGCAAGCGGGATGTAGAACACCCGCAGCTCGCCCTGCAGATAGACGAACGGGATGAACACCACGAGGGTCGTCATTGTCGCGGCGAAGATCGCCAGTACGACCTCCCGCGCGCCCTTCTGCGCCGCCTCGGCCGGCGCCTCGCCGCCGCGCCAGCGCCGGAAGATGTTCTCGAGCACGACGATGGCATTGTCGGCGATCAGGCCGAACCCCATCGCCAGCCCCATCAACGTGAGCACGTTGAGCGAGAAGCCGGCGAAGTACATCAGGTTCACGGCGATCAGCACCGAGAAGGCGATCGTCGCGCAGACGATCAGCACCGACCGGAACGAGCCGAGGAAGACGAGCAGCACCGCGAAGATCACCACCGCCGAGACGAGCGCGCGCTCACGAAGGTCGGTGAGCTGCTTGCGGATGTCGTCGCTCTCATCGTTCGTCTTGATCAGGCGGACCCCGGCGAGGAGGCGCGGCTGCACGTCGGCGATTCGCGCCTTGGCATCATCGGCCACCGCGACGGTGTTCGTCCCCGACTTCTTGGTCACGTCGAAGGTGACCGCGGGGTAACCGTCGATGCGGCTCAGTGAGCGCGGCTCCTCGTACGTGTCGCGCACGGTGGCGACGTCGCGCAGCCGGATCACGCGCCCCGGCTCGGCGAGGAGCACGGCGTCCATCAACTCGGCGGCCGAGTCCGGTGCCTGACGAATCGTGACCGTCTGGAGCATCCCCCGTTGCTCGACCGTCCCCGCCTCGCGGACGATCTCCAGCTCACGGATCCGTTGCTGCACCTGCAACGGCGTGAGGTTGAACGCCGCGGTGCGCCCGTCGTCGAGCAGAATCTCGAGCACGCGCCGGCGCCCGCCGTTCGCGCGCACGTCGCCGACGCCGTCGAGCTGTCGCAGCTCGGGCGCGATCTCGTCATCGATCTGGGCGCGCAGGGCTTCCTGCGTGTACGGGCCCGTGACGGTGTAGGACAGAAAGGGACGCCGCTGGTCGGCGAACTCCTCCGGCACATACGGACTGACGCGCGGCGCCGAGGCGCCGAGTGGAAGCTCCGCCCGCAACGCCCCAAGTCGCTCGAGCAGCTCCATCCGCGCGAAGTTCATGTCCGTGCCGCGCGCGAACTCCACCGAGATCGTCGACGAGCCGCGCCCCTGCACCTGCGTCGACGTCGACGTGATCTTCTCGACGCCGCGCACCTGCTGCACCGTGGCCTCCACCGGCGAGGTCAGGAACGCCTCGACGGTTTCCGGGGAGGAACCGCCCCAGTCCGAGGTGATGGTGAGGCGCGGAAGGGTGGTGTCGGGGAGCAGCTCCAGCGGGATGTTGCGCCACGCCGCGATGCCTAACAGCGCCGCGGCGAGGTAGGCCATCGAGACCGCGATCGGGCGGCGGATCGAGAAGCCGATCATGCGTCACCGTCCAGGGAACGGAGGCGGTAGAGCTGGACGCGCTCCAGGTCGTCGTCGTCGCGTAGAATCCCGAGGACGAAATCGGCCCCGGCGTCGGTAATGCGGAATCGCGCGGGTAGGCGGATCTCGGCGACCAGCGCCCCCTCGGCATCATACACTGCCCAGCGGGCGAGCTCGGCGCGATGCGTGGCCTCGCGCACCCAGAGTCGACCGGCACGATCGAGGAAGATCGCGGAGTAGGGAGGCATCGCCTCGGGACGCTCGGTCTCGGCGAGCTGCCGCTGGAACTGCTCACGAGCTTCGGCAGGGATGCTACCGCTCATTCGCTCCATCAGCAGCGAGTTCAGGTCGGCGCTGGTGACAGCGACGGGAGCGGCCTGCCGGCGCACGATGCGACGCACCACCCCGCTC
>JBBQHX010000115.1:0-10784 GCA_038324385.1 Gemmatimonadales bacterium
GGCGTCGTCGAAGGTGAACACCACCGGCGAGAGCCCGGCCGGGAGGTCCAGCTTTCGATCGATGAAGTCGCCCGCTGACACCGGGCGGTAGCCGCGCGCGTAGAGTAGTTCGAGATCCTTGCGGAATCGCGACGCCTCACGCTCCCACCGCGCTTCCTTGTCCCCGACGAGGTGATATTCGAGCACCATGACCCGCCCGAGCTCGTTGGCCGGCCGCACGGTGCCATCCTCGAGGGTGGCGCCGGTGGCCGGAGCCCCGGTGGCGACGGTGGGCGACTGTGCCGCTGGCGCATCAGGCGAGCCAACGGGGACGATCTGGCCCGTTGTGGAATCACCGCCGGCGACGGCGCTGTCCGACGGAACCGATTCCGCAGCCGAGCAGGCCGAGAGGGTGGCGACCGTCAGGGCGACGGCGGCGATGGTACGAAGATGGGAACGACGCGGCATGGCCACAGCGGGAAACCAACGTGAGTCAGGGGGTACGATGACGGTCCGGATCGGCACGGATGGATCCGGCGGGACGGACGGGCGAATGAAACACATGTGGCGCGAGACATGAAGTGGAGCGCCGCGTGGAGACAGACGTCGGTATCGACGAACAAACATCAGTATAGATGATTGGAAACGCCAAGCGTAACGTTCCTTGTGGCGCGGGGACAGCGGGATCGCGGCTCGACGCCCCAGCTCCGCATCCGGGCATGGCTTTCGACACATCAGGCACGTGACATCAGACTCGACGACCCCGGCTGGCGGCGATCCCGGCAGCTCCGAACCCCGCATCGGCTTCACGGTTTCCTCACTCGGTCCCGCCGGTGGTGGGCGCGGCGGCCGGCGTCGCCGGCGGCTGCGCTCCTGGCGCGGCGATCCGTGGCTCCCCGAGCGCGGCTGGATGCGCCGGAAGTGGAAGCCGCTGCTCGCGATTGCCGTGCTGATCTCGGTGGCGAGCCTGTTCGAGGCCTGGCTGGGCACGTGCGGCTTCGCCGGCTGCCCGACCGGGGCGGAGATCCGGGCGTTCCAGCCCAGCGAAGGCGGACGCATTCTCGATCGGGCCGGAGCACAGATCGGGCAGGTGCGGTCCATTCGCCGCGTCAACGTGACGATGGACGACGTCCCCGAGCACGTTCGGCAGGCGTTCCTCGCGACCGAAGACCGCCGCTTCTACGATCATGGCGGCGTCGATCTGCGCGGCGTCGTGCGGGCGACGATCCGCAATGTCGCGGCGATGCGTGTGCGCGAAGGGTTCAGCACGATCACGATGCAGGTCGCGCGCAACACCTTCATCGCCGACCGCTTTCCGTACTCCGAGCGCTCACTGCGGAAGAAGCTGCTCGAACTCCGCGTTGCCGCACAGCTCGAGCGGCATCTCGAGAAGGACGAGATCTTCGCGCTCTATCTCAACGCCATCTATCTCGGCAACGGGACGTATGGTGTCGAGGCGGCGAGCCGCGACCTGTTCGGGCGTAGTGTGACGCACCTGACGCCTGACGAGGGCGCGATGCTGGCCGCGCTGCCCAAGGGGCCCACCGCGTACACCCCACGCCGCGACAAGGAGCGCGCCAAGCGCCGCCGCGACCTCGTGCTCGGCCTGATGGCCAACGAAGGCTTTCTCGATTCCACCGAGGCGCGCCGGCTGCAGCGGCGGCCGCTGGAGGTCGTGAAGGAAGACCGCTCGCGCGCCGGATATGGAAACTCCTATGCGCTCGACGCCGTGCGCGCGTTCGCCGATTCCGTGCTCGGCACGGAAGTCAGCGCCCTCCCCGACCTCATCATCTACACGACGATCGACCAGCGGGCGCAGCGTGCGGCCGAACGAGCCGTGGCGCGTCAGGCGGCGGTGATCCAGCGCCGCGTGCGCGCGCCGGCCGGCGAACATGTCGAGGGGGCGATGGTCGCGATCGATCCCGCAACGGGAGGCGTGCTCGCCCTCGTCGGTGGGCGCGAGTACGTGCGACGCGGCTTCAATCGCGCGATTGCCGCCAAGCGCCAACCAGGGTCGGCATTCAAGCCATTCGTCTATTCAGCGGCGCTCGAAGCCGGGTTCACGACCGCCTCGATGGTCGAGGACGCGCCGATCTCGATCGAGGAGAACGGTCGCATCTGGCAGCCGGCCAACGCCGACGGCCAGTACATGGGACGCGTGTCGCTGCGCCGCGCACTCGCCCGGTCGTCGAACACGGCGGCGGTGCGCCTGACGCGATCGGTGGGCGAAGGGAGCGTCGTCGAGGCGGCGCAGCGCAACGGAATCCGCAGCACGTTGACCCCCGTTCCGGCGATCGCCCTTGGCGCGCTCGAGGTCACGCCGCTGGAGTTGGTGAGTGCCTACGTGCCGTTCGCCAACGGCGGCACGCGGATCGAGCCGCATCTGGTGACGACGATCGAGACCGCGGCCGGCCGGGTGCTCTGGGAGCATCAGGCGCAGCGCGAGGTCGTGATGGACCCCCGCGACGCCTTCCTCCTCACGTCGATGCTCCGCTCGGTCGTCGACGAGGGCACCGCGCAGGCGATACGCGGCACCGGAGGCCGCGGACGTTTGGCAGGCAAGACGGGAACGACCAATGATGGGGCCGACGTCTGGTTCGTCGGCTACACGCCCACCGTCGTCGCCGGCGTCTGGTTCGGTTTCGACAAACCACGATCACTGGGCCGCGGGGCGGGTGGCGGATCACTCGCGGCGCCGGCGTTCGCGGCCTTCTACCAGGAGGGCTGGGCGGCGCGCGACAATGGCGACGCGTGGGAAACGCCCGACGGCATGGTGCGCCGCGTGATCGACCCGAGCAGCGGGCTGCTGGCCGGCGAGTGGTGCCCGAACCGCCGCGAGGAGTGGTTCAAGGAGGGCACCGAGCCCACGTCCACCAGCGATTGTGACTGGTACTGGGAGCAGCAGGTCGAAGCCGAGTTGGAGGCATCGGAGAGCGACGGCGGCTGGTTCCGCTCGCTGCGGTCGCGAATTCGTGGGGTCTTCGGACCGCGACCGGTCGAGGTCGGGCCGGTCGAACCGCCGCCGCCTCCTCCTCCTCCTCCCGTCTCCGGACGCGGCGGCGCGGAGCGCGACCGTGACGACCGCCGCGACGCCGGCGTGCACAATGACGGTCGGCGATATGACGATCGACGCAACGACGGTCGGCGCAACGACGACTGGCGCGACCGTGACGACCGCCGCGACGACGATCGAGGTCGGATCGCGCGGGCGATCCGCGAGTCGGACGACCTCCGCCGCGCCGCCCGCGCGCTGGAGCGTGAAGTCACGCGGGAGCTCGCCCGCGCCCTTGAGGGCGAGGATCTGAGAGATCGCGATCGCGACAACGGTCTCCAGCGTGCCGCCCGCGCGCTCGTCCGCGCCGTTGCCGGTGACGCCAGCGACGAGCTGGCCCGTGTCGAGTCGCGGCTCGCGCGTTTCCTGAATCGCGACGCGAATCGCGACGCGCGCGCCCGACGCGACCGCTCGCCGCAGGACGTCCAGCGCGAACGGGCCGAACGCGTCCGCGCCGCCCGCCAGTTGACGCTCCCCGGCGAACGCAACCTGGCTGCGTCCCCATAGCCCACGGCCGCCTCTCCGACTGACTTCCCAGTCAGCCGCAATCCTTGCGGCCGCTCGGCAGTGCGAGGAGGTTGAGTTGTGGGGTTTCAACCTCGCACCGTACACGCGCCGGTTCGACGCGCCGTGCTGCCCGTCGATGGCAGGCGGCCACGGATCGCGGTGCGTGGCGCATCGGTCACCGTGCCCGTCCGCCAGGAGGTGTCTCATGCTCGATTCGATTCGCCACTCCGCTTCCGATGGCGCGCATCGACCTTCGTCCTCGCACCTGCCGCCAACGCTCGCAAGCCAGCTGTTCGATCGCCGCGTCGCGACGGCGCGCGGCTTTCACCAACGGCTGCTCCACCTCCCGTTAGGCCGCTGGGTCGAGGTGGCGCTGTCCGATCCGCATGCCGAGCGGGCGCCTGACGACTGCGTGATCGCCGCCTCGCCGTCCGATGTGCTGCTGGATGCGGCCGCGCGCGCGCGGCTCCGGGCCGTGCTCGATGAACGGCCGGCGCTGGTGGCGCAGATCCGTCAGCGCGTCGTGGCGACGGCCGCCGCCGCGCGCGGCTTCACCTCCGACGCCACCGTCTCCCGGATGACCCGGGTGGCGCTCTGCGCGGCGCTGGCGATCATCGCGCGTCCCGATCTCGAGGACGACGAGTTCGAACGGCTGTACCGGCCGTTCCAGCGGCTGATCCCGGTCCACGAGCTGCCTGCCTGACGCCGGCAGTTCGGCCCCCGCCCGCAACGCGACTTTCACGCCTGACGACGCGCCGCACCGCGCCTCGCCAGGCGTTCGTGCATCAGAGCAGCCCAAGCCACTCGTCCCGTCCGTCGGCATAGCCGGGAAAGACCGCGTCCAGGCGGGTTGCGCCAAGGTGCGTGCCGACGAGCTCACCGAACACCGCGCGGAAGTCGGTCGTGAGGGCCAGATCGCGCCCCTCATGAAGTTGCTCGCGCGCGAGTCCCGGCCACCGGCCATGCACCCGCCCGCCGCGCACCTTGCCGCCGATCGCGAACATTGCCCCGGCGTGCCCGTGGTCAGTCCCGCGGTTACCGTTCTCGCGCGCCGTGCGGCCGAACTCCGACATGGTCAGGATCACGACGTCGTCCATGCGGTCGCCGAGGTCGGCGACCAGGGCGGCAACGCTGACGGCGAAATCGCCGAGACGCAACGCGAGCTGACCGGTGGCCCCGCCCTGATTGACGTGCGTGTCCCATCCACCAACGTCGGCGAACGCGACCTCGAGCCCGACATCCGCGCGAATGAGCTGCGCGATCTGACGCAGGCGCTGCCCGAAGGCCGACCGCGGGTACTGGGCGCCGTTCGTCGGCGCGTATCGCGCCGGGTCCGCGGCCCGCAGCATCTTCATCGCCTCGAACATGTCACTGCCTGACGAATGCACGAGATCGGCCGATCCGGTGCGGTAGAGCGCCTCCAGGCGTCGGGGCGCGTCGCCGTCGGCGGCGCGGATGGTAAAAGCGTCCAGGCCGGCCATCGCGACGGTCGGTGCCGGTCCGGTGAGAATCCGCGGTGTCTGCTCGGTCATGGCGACCGCGCGAAAGGGCGACGTGTCGTCAGGCGTGGCGGTGCAGGCCTCGCAGGTGCCGCGGGTGGCGAGGTACCGGTTGAGCCAGCCGTCGGGCGTGCCCTTCCGGTCGGGAGTGCCCGACTCCATGTAGTCCTGCGCGTCGAAGTGCGACCGCGTCGCGCTCGGACTGCCTACGGCGTGGATCGGCGCGAGCATGCCGCGCTCATAGAGTGGATGGAGCGGGCGCAGCGCGGGGTGCAGGCCGAAAAACCCGTCCAGGTCGATCGCCGTGCCCTCGCGGCGGCCCGACGGGGGCGCGATGCCGATCGACGGGCGCAGACCGGCATAGTTCGCGTCGCCGTGCGGCACCAACACGTTCAGCGCGTCGGCGGCACCGCGTTGGAAGAGGCAGATGAGCACCTTGCCGTTCGCCGCCCGCGTGAGCTCGGCGGCGAAGGCGGTGCGGCGGAGGAAGCTGGGGCTCAGCCCGAGCGAAACCAGCGCCAGAGCGCCGGACCGCATGAAGACGCGACGTCGCATGAGGATCTCTGAAGGAGGAAAACGCGCTCGGTTTGGCGAGCGCACGGCGTACGGGTCAGCGACGTTGAAATTCGGGCGAACCGAGCGCGAGTCCGATGACCTGGGCGAGCCCGTCGAGTGGGCGGATTCGTCCGAAGCCACCGCCGACCCCCATCCGCCGGCCGCCCGCCGGCCGCAATTCCGGCTCCCGCCCGCCCGCCATCGACTCCGCCTGCGCCCGCGCACCGTTCATCGCGGCAGCGGCGTCAGGCATGACGCCAGTCGCGTCAGGCATGTCGTTAGTCGCGTCAGGCAGGCCGGCTGGTTCGGCGGCGTCGAGGAACGGGTTGCGCCCCGACAGGAGTACGGCGCGCGTGTCTGGCGAGACGTCCCCGCCGAGCAGGGCCTGCACCACGCCGTCGACCTGCACTTCACGTGAGGCGGAGGCCAGCGTCGTTGCCCTCGGCCAGTTCCGCATGGACACGCCTGGCACCCCGCCGCCGGCCACGGCCAGGCCGAAGTTGATGCGGCTGAGGATCGACCCGGTGTTGATCCAGGCGTCGCCGGTCTCGGGCCAGCCGTTCGGTGCCTGATGGCCATAGAGCGGCTGGCCGAGCGTGGCGATCATGGTGGCCGTCCGCGGCGTCGGGTCGGGCGTGGCGCCGAGGGCGCGCGCGGCGCTCACCACGACCTCGAACGGGGACTTCACCTTGGCGCGCCACGCCTCGCTCGCAAAGAACTCCGGCGAGGTAACGATCGTGCGGACGACCGCGCGAAGGTCTCCGTCGGAAGCGAGGTAGGTGGCGGCGGCTCGCTCCACCAGCGCGTCAGGCGGCGTGTCGCTGACGAAGCGCACGGCGAGCTTGTACGCGACGAACCGTGCCGTCGCCGGGTGGCGCGCGAGGATGTCCAGCACCTGCTCGCCATCGTCGATCCCGCCGCCAGCGGGGATGCGCGTCCCCAGCACGACCTTCTCACCGGCGTCGTGGAATTCCGGGCGGAAGACGAATCCGTTCCCAGCCGCGGGAGGGCGAAGCGTCCAGCCGGTGAACGCCCGCGCCACCTCGATCACGTCCTGCTGGCTGTAGCCGCCGTCGACGCCGAGCGTGTGCAGCTCGAGCAATTCGCGGGCGTAGTTCTCGTTGAGGCCGCGCCGGCTGCGCTGCAGGAGCTGTTGCATCTGCGGGGGCTGTGCCATACGCGGCTGACGGCCGGTCCCTGGCGCCGCGCCCGGGGGCCGCACGGTGCCTGGCTGCGGGGGACGCGACTGCCCCACCGGCCGCCGACCGGCCGCGGCGGGCCGCTGCGCGCGCATCGCCGGTCGACGCTGGTCGGCGAGCGTCGGGGCGCCGCTATCGGCGCGGCTCTGGGCGTTGTCGAGGTACGCCAACATCGCCGGGCTTTGTGCGACGGCGCCGAGCATGTCGCGGAAGCGGCCGAACACGTGCGGGCGGATCGCATCGCGCTGGTAGCCGATCACGTGGTGGCGACCGAGCGGCCCCTTGTTGGAAAAGACGGAGAAGTGGTTGGTCCAGAAGTCGACGAGCACCTCATTGAGCTGGCGCTCGCTGGCAACGGCGCGTCCAACCTGCGCCGCGTGGAGTTCGCCGACCATGCGGGCGGTGGTGCGTCGTGCCTCCAGCAGCTCGGATCGCAGTCGGGCACTGTCCGCGGGCGAGAGGGCGGCGTCACGACGGATGACCGTCCGGGCGAGGGTGAGCTGCGGCGGCGGAAAACGGCCGATCAGCACCTCGGCAGGCAGATCCAGCGCGGTGAACTGTCGCAAAAATGCGTCGGCGACCGGATCGGCGATCTGCTCGGGGGCGAGCTGGGCCTCGATCCAGGCGTCGACCCCGAGCGCTCGCACCCGCTCGACGTCGCCCGGGCGCGCACCGAAGGCGAGCCGGTTGAGCACGTGAACGACCTGCTGGTCGGCAGTCAGCTCGCGGGATGACGCCGCGGCCGGGGCGGGAGCATTGGCCGGAAGAAGCGACTGGGCCGGGGCGGAGCGGGCCGTGGCGACCGTGAGGGCGAGGAGGCCCGCAAGGGTCGTGAGGCCGCGGATCGTGGGGCGCATGGCGGGGGTCCGGGCAAGGGGTTCGGAAGGGGAGACGCCCCGACCCGTGATTCCGTTAACCCCGGTGGACCGCCGTCAGCCGCGGCGCGCCTTCGTCGGGGGCGCCGAACTCCGGACGGCACCGGACTCGCCCGCAGGCGGCCGCTCCTCGAGGACGTAGCCCACGCGGCGCACCGTGTGTAGAAGCTGGCTTCCGCCGCCGAGGGTGAGCTTCTGCCGGAGATAGCTGACATACACGTCGATAATGTTGTTCTCGGACGTGATCTCCGTTCGCCAGACGTCGCGGGCGATGTCCTCGCGCCGCACGGGGGTGCCCGCGTGGCGCATGAGATACTCGAGCAGGGCGAATTCGCGCTGCGTCAGCGGCAGCGTGCGCCCGGCCCGCCGCACCTCGCGAGCGCGCGGGTCGCAGTCGAGGTCCCCGACGCGGAGCATCGACGCGTCAGCGCGGGAGCGGCGGAGCAGCGCTCGGACGCGGGCGCACAGCTCGTCGACGTCGAATGGCTTGGCGACATAATCGTCGGCGCCCACGTCGAGGCCGAGCACCCGGTCGGCGACGCCGCCACGGGCGGTGAGCACGAGGATCGGGCGATCGAACCCCCGCGACCGTAGTTCGCGGATCACCTCGAGCCCGTCGCAGCCGGGCAGTCCGAGATCGAGCACGATGAGATCGGGGCGCGACCCCATCGCCGACTCGATGGCGTCGGGGCCGGTGGTCGCGACGTGGAGGGCGAGCCCCTGCTCGTCGAGCGCGCGCATGACGAGCTGACGCACCTCGAGGCGATCTTCGACCACGAGCACCGAAGGCTGATCGGCGCGGCGGGCGTCGGGACGAGCGGCGTCACCCCTCACCGACACCGGCGATGTCGCTGGAGAGGACTCATGAGGTCGGAGTGGAGGGAGTCGGTTGGGTCGGCGGGATCCGGCCGCGCGGCCGGCCCAGCTGCGGTTGCGATCGCGGCGGCGCCCGGATGCGCGGCGGTTCGCGCCGCTCGGTTGGAACGTAGGACGCCGCGGAGTACTGCAACAAGTAGGCAGAACATCCCATCTTTGGGCGGGATTCAGCCGCGGCGTCCTTGAGCGGCGCCGGTCGATCAGTTTCCTTTCCGCCCGTGATGACGGAGCGGATCGTACTCGGGATGCTGGCGGGCATCGTCGCGGCCGCCGCCACGGCCGGCGCCGAACTGGCATTCGGCTGGCGCCTCGGCGACGCGCTCGGCCCCTTCACCGCGACGGGGTGGCGACTGGTCCCGCCGCTACCCGCCACGCTGGCGGCGGCCGTGGGGATCATCGCGCACGTCGCCACGGGGGTGATCTGGGGAGCCGTTTTCGGCGCGCTCGCGCCGCGCCGCCGAGGGGTGCTCGTGCTGGTGGTGAGCATCGTCGTGACCGGAGCCGCCGCGCTCGTCCACACGTTCGCCCTCCCGGTCTTCCAATTCGGCGCCGGCCTCGGCGGGCCGCGCGCACCGCTCGGTCCGGTGGTCGCGCTCTACATCCTGTTCGCGGCGGTGCTCGCCGCGGGCTACCTGGCGCTGCCGCGCACGACCGCGCACCACTGAGAGCGGCACCGGCGATTTCCTCTCTGGCGATGCCGTCCGATTTCCGCGTCGCCGGGATCGTCGATCGACCCTCCACGCTTCAGCGCGCGAATTCCGCGTCGATACTCAACCGTAACGTCGGCGAACTCGTCTGCTAGTGACGCCGGTGCCATTGGTGAAGTCTTGACCGTGAAGGCGCGGACCTCGGCGGAATGACCGACGGAGTCGGCGTCCCAGCCCGAGGTTTCGGGAGGAGATCCGATGGACATCCTCGTCATGCTGGAGGAGCGACCTGATCGCGCTCCGGTGCTCGCGCATGTGAACTCGGTGCCGGCACGGTCGGATTCCGAGCGTCCATCGCGCGATGTTGTGACCCTCTACGGCGACCCCGACATAGACGGGCTCTCGCTCGCGCTGGCCGCCGCGGTCGAGGCCCACCGCGATGGCAACGAGGCGCGCGGCGCGGTTCGTCACCTGGGTGTCTGGCTTGATCGCGGGGCGGTGGGCGACAGCGCGTGGCGCGACGCCAGCGGGGCCCTCGTGTCGCGCGACCTGGACATTCCGCTCGAAAAGCTGCGTCAGACCGCCGCGGAGTTGCGGCGGGATTGCGGCGCCGTGATCCAGCGGCTCTGGGCGGGGCTCCGCATGCCCGACTGGCCCGAAGGCACGCGGCGGGCGATCTCTGTCTCGCTCGATCCCGCGTTTGTCGCGCCGGCGCTCGCCGCCGGGACGCTCGAAGCAATGCTCGACGCCGTTCGCGAGGGTGACGGCGACTGGTGGGCCGCGACGCCGGAGGCCTGTTGATTCCTGCTCTCGTCCGCGTGTGACCCGTCAGTGCGATACCAAGCTGGCATCGAACCAATGGCCGATCGACCGACGCAGCATCAGGCGGCACAAGAAACAGACGGGTGGGCGCGGCCAGTTCGGCGACTGCTGGATTGCGTTGCGTCCGCTGGCACCCGGGAGCGATTACCGGTTTCACGACCGGATCGTCGGTGGGGCCATTCCGTCGAAGTACGTGTCGGCGGTGGATCGCGGCATCCAGGAAGCGGCGGTCCGCGGCGTGTTGGGCGGTAATCCGATGGTCGACTTCGAGTGTGAGTTGTACGATGGGTCGTTCCATTCGGTAGACTCGAACGAGATGGCGTTCAAGATGGCGGCCATTCTGGCCTTTCGGGCGGTGGCGCCGCAGTGTGACCCGGTGCTGCTGGAGCCGATCGATGGAGTGGAAGTCGTGACACCCGACGACTACGTCGGTGACGTGCTGGGCGATCTGTCGGCACGACGCGGGCAGATTCAGGGAACGGAGCGGTCGTCGGACGGGCGGGAGACGGTGGTCCGCGCGATGGTGCCGCAGGCGGAGTTGCATCTGTACGCGACGACGTTGTACTCGCTCACGCACGGGCGAGGCTCGGTGTCGCGGCGCACGGCCGGCTACGAGCCGGTACCACACGAGTCGGCGCGCCGCGTGCTGCAGGAGTCGGCTCGTCTGGCGGAGTCGGTCGCGATGTGAGGAGCGGCCGAGGGCAGGGACGACGCGGCGCTGCGAACGCGCCGCGTCGTGTGTGAGTGGGTGGTAACGGGCAGGATTCCATGGT
>JBBQHX010000116.1:0-10690 GCA_038324385.1 Gemmatimonadales bacterium
GACCGCGGAGCCATCTGAGGTTGTCCGTCAAGTGCTACGCGGCGGGGTGTGGCGCGGGTGCGAGTATGGCGGCAAGGGGTGATTGCCGGCGACGGAGCGCGTCGCTGTAGCGCGCGTCGTCGTAGGGGGTGTGGTCCGTCCAGCAGCGCCAGAGGATGCGGATCCACTTGAAGGCGAGGGACCGAAGGGCGGTGTGGTGGGGCTTGCCGCGCTGGCGCTGCAGGCGATAAAAGGCCCGGGCCCAGGCGCAGTGGCGGACGGAGTGGCTGGCGAATTCGTGGAAGGTCTGCCGGAGGAAGGTCGAGGCCGCCCAGCGCCACTGGACGTGCTGGTGCTTCCCGCTGCGCACGGTGATCGGCGCGATCCCGGCGCACCGCTCGACCTCGTCGGCCGAGCGGAAGCGCGTGCGCGCGGAGCCGAAGGCGGCCAGGAGCCGAGGGGCGAGGGCGGCGCCGGCCCCGGGCAGCGACTCGAAGAGTGCCGCGTCGGGATGGTCCGCGAAGCGCTGCGCGATCTCGGCCTCCAAGTGCTCGAGGCTGGGCCGGAGGGCATCGAGCTGGGCGACGAGCAGGTGCACCAGCGGGACGCTGCTCTCGAGGACGGCGCGGTCACGCGTGAGCGGGTGCGCGGTGGCGATCTCCGCCTGTCGCTCGGCGATCCGGTCCGGACGGCGGGCGTTGTGCTGGGTGTAGAAGTGGCGGATGGCCGAGGGACGGAAGCGCTGGGTGCGCTGGATGGCGTCGAGCGTGGGCCACCGCCGGAGGAAGTCGCAGGCCATGGGAGTGGACAGGTCGTCGCCGGCCCAGCGGAGGGCCTGCGGGAAATAGCCCTTGAGCACCGCTTGGAGCTGGAGGACGAGCCGCGTCCGGTGGTCCACGCCACTGCGCCGGTGCTCGACGAGCCGACCGAGGGTGCGGGTGGCGACGTCGTCGGGCGTGAAGGGGGTGAGCCGCGCGCGGTGCTTGACGAGGAGCTCGAGCAACAGCCGGGCGTCGGGGATGTCGTCCTTGGCCCCGCTGGGGTAGAGGGCCGCGCGGAAGCGGGCGAGGCTGCGCGGGTTGACGGGATAGAGCACGAGGAACGGCGCCTCAAGGAGGGCCGAGACGAGCGGGCCGCGCGAGGTTTCGAGGGCGATCCCGACGTGTTGACCGCGGAAGCGCTCCTCGAGGTGCGTGAGCCAGGCGGCGATCGCCTCGGGGCGATGCGGCAGCCGGGACTGCTCGACCGGCGGATCGTCGCCAGGTCCGGGGGCGACCTGCAGGGCGAGATCATGATGGTCATCGGCCCAGTCGATGCCGATGCAGGCCGCGAGCGTGCGCGGCTCCGGACGGCGCGTGGCGGGGGTGACGGGGGTGACGGGGGTGGCGGGGGTGGCGGGCATGGGGACTCCGGCGAGAGGGTGGGCCGCTCGGGCCACGCAACACTTCGGCGGTCGAAAGTCTTATAGCAGACGTCGGCTGTGGATCCGGGCCAGGGCGCCAGGGGCCGTGGCGGAGCGGAATACCTCAGCTTGACACGTCGGCATCTGAGGATTCGTATTCCCGAAGCGCGCCGTCCGGTTCGTCGGGCTCTGCGGATTCGTCTACGCGAAGGGACGCAGTCAGTCGTAGCCGGGCGGTGCGTGTCCCCGTCGACTCGGTGTCTCGGTGCTTCGGTGCCGGCATCGAGTCGACGTGCATCTGAAGGTGCGGGCCCGGCGCGATTCACGCACCCGCCGCACCACTGCGGACCATCTATAAGGACGCGGAGGACGCGGAGGACGGCCTTGCGGGCGGGGGCTCGGCTGGCGGGTGAAGCGCGTCGCGGCGTTGAGCGTCGCTCGTGTTGCGTGGAACAGCACGGACGGCCATCATCGGTGCGCCACTTGGGCACCGATGCTGACGCGCGGTGCGGTTCCCCGCTCTTCCCCATCGATACTGCCGTCGCGCCCGGCCCCCTGCGCCGCCGAGCAAGGCCGTCGTCGCGGGAGCAGTCCTCCGCGTCCTCCGCGTCCTCCGTGGTTGAATCGCTTTCCCCAGACCCCGCACCGAACCATCCCAGCCGTGCGAGTCGTTGAGAGACATACCCGAGGAACTCTCCCGACGCGCAGCGATTAACTCTCCAGCATGGACTTCTCCCAGATCGCCTCGCAGCTCTCGGCCAATCCGAGCACGGCGCTGCCGCTCGTCTTTCTGGCGGGGGTGCTGACGAGTCTGACGCCCTGCATCTATCCGATGATTCCGATCACGGCGGCGATCGTCGGGGGGCAGGCGGTGGGGGAGGTGGAGGTGCCGCGGTGGCGTCCGGCGGTGCTGACGTTCGCGTACGTGCTGGGGCTGGCGCTCGTCTACTCGCTGCTCGGGCTGATCGCCGGGATGAGCGGGACGATGTTCGGCTCGATCAGCACCAATCCGTGGCTGTACTTCGTCATGGCCAACGTGCTGCTGCTCGCCGCGCTGTCGATGCTCGACGTGCTGCCGGTGCGGATCCCGTCGTGGATCCTGACACGGGCGTCGAACGCGGGGACGCGTGGCCGCGTCTCGGGGGCGTTCGGGATGGGCGCGATGTCGGGGCTGGTCGCGGCCCCATGCTCGGCGCCGGTGATGGCGGCCGTGCTGACCTGGGTGAGCACGACGCAGTCGGCGGGGCTCGGCTTCGCCTACCTGTTCGTCTTCTCGCTCGGGATGTGCACGCTGCTCGTCGTCGTCGGGCTCTCGGCCGGGTCGCTGTCGCGGCTGCCGCGAGCGGGCACGTGGATGCTCTGGGTCAAACGCGTCTTCGCGCTGATCATGATCGGCGTTGCGGAGTACTATCTGATCGAGATGGGCAAGCTGTTGTTCTGACGGAGACGCCCACCGTTGCCGAACACCCGACCGCCTGATTCTCCCACATCCGACCGCCGAGTTCCACCATGTCGTTTCGCTTTGGCACGCTCGCACTGACCGTCGCGCTCGCCGTCGCGCCACTCGCCATCGCTCCCGTTGCCGTGCAAGCGCAGGAATCCGGCATCGCCGTCGGGGCGCAGGCGCCCACCGTGGTGCTCGAGTCGCTCGACGGGGCGGCGGTGGATCTGGCGCAGTTCATCGGCCGGAAGCCGGTGGTGCTCGAGTTCTGGGCGAGCTGGTGCGGCAACTGCAAGCAACTCGAACCGCGCATCGAGGCCGCGCACCGGAAGTACGGCCAGCGGGTCGAGTTCATCGGCGTCGCGGTGTCGGTCAACCAGACCGCCGACCGCGTGAAGCGCTACGCCGAACGCTACAAGCTGCCGATGCGGATGCTCTACGACCGCAAGGGCCTCGCGAGCGACGCCTACGACGTGCCGGCAACCTCGTACGTCGTCGTGATCGACCGCACGGGCAAGGTCGTCTACACCGGTGCTGGCGGCACGCAGGACATCGAGGCGGCGATTCGGAAAGCCCTGTAGCACGTCGACGCGCGCGTGGTTAGGCGCGAGAGGCGCGGTCACCGCGTAGACGTCCGCCGGCGAGTGTCAGGGCGACACGGTCACTCCGCCCGGCATACCAACCGTTGTCATCCCGCAGGAGCCGGTCGAGCCGCACGCGAGTGACGGTTGTCATCCCGCAGGAGCCGGCCGAGAGGCAGGCGAGTGTCGGGACGGGCTCACCCTCGCCTATGGCTGGCTGGCCCCCTCTGGCTCAATGATCGTGCAAGCCCGTCCCGACACTCGCGCCTCTCGGCGCTCCTGCGGGATGACAGATGCTCGTACACCATCCGGGCGCCGCTACCGCCTGACGATCCGCGAGTTCCGCACGGTCACTCCTGGCCGACGGCGACGTCCCGGTTGTACCACCAGATCGCGCGGTCGAGCTCACGACGCGCCTTCTTCAGGAACGTCGTGCCGATATAGGTCGTGACGACGCCGCCGACGTTCACCGCGATCAGGCCATTACGGTCGGAATCCGCGTCCGTCTTGTCCCACAGCGCCACGTAAGTGACGATCGTCGCCGCGCTGCCGAGCAGGCTGAGCGCGGTGCCGGTGCGCTGGCTGCGCCGGTACTGCTCGGCGTGGACCAGCGCCGAATCGGATCGGCCGACGATCGACGCGAGGCTCGGACCGCCCCAGCCGAGGCGTGCGGCCGTCTCGCCGGTCGTGCCGCGGATCACGCGCCGCGCGAACCAGCCGTCCTCCACTCGCAGCGCACACCGATCGTAGCTGCACGGCTCGACCGCCAGCGGCGCGGGGCGCAGGGAGCCGCCCTGGACCTGAGCGCCGGCGCTGCCCGCCGCGAGGGCGAGCGGAAGCGCGAGGACGAGCGCGCGGAGCCACACGCGAGAGGCGTGCGCGAACGAGCGTGCGTCGTGAGGCAGCGGCGCGGCGAGCGAGATCGGCATGACGGATCCTGTCGGGCGGAGAGGATGGAACGGCGGGGTCAGCCGGTGGTGGCGGGGCTGGCGTGGAGTTCCTCGATCAGCTGCGCACCGACCCGGGCGAGTCCGTCGAGCAACGTGTCGAGATGCGCGGCGCTGGTGCGCGGATTCATGATCGTCACCCGAAGGACGCGCTGCCCCCCCAGCGTGGTCACGGTCAGCCAGCCGTCGCCCGACGCATTGTAGCGGGCCCGGACCAGGTCGGTGATCCGATCGGCGGCCGCGGCGTGGAGTGCCCGCATCGGCTCGCCCTCCGCGCCGACCCAACGAAAGCAGAGGATGTTGGACATCGGCGCGTGCACCGGCGCGAAGTCGTCGCGCGCGAGCATGCGATCGTGGAGCGCGTGCGAGCCGGCGCACAGATGCTCGTACAACGCGCCGATGCCGTCGGCACCGTAGCGCTGCAGCGCCACCCAGACCTTGAGCGCGTCGCCGCGCCGGGAGCAGAGAAAGCTCGACGTGCCGAGGTCGGGGCTCTCGTCGACGGCACCGTGGAAGAGGTAGGGAGCACGCTGCGTGAACGCCGCGCTGAGATCGCGCCGGTCGCGCACGAGCACCATGCCGGCCGCCAGCGGCATGAGCATCATCTTGTGCGGATCCCACGCCAGCGAACGGGCGCGGGCGAGCCCCGTCAGGCGGCCGCGGTGCGTGGGGGAGAGGAGCGCCGAAGCGCCGTGCGCGCCGTCGACGTGCAGCCAGATGCCGTGAGCGTCGCACACGTCGGCGATCGCGTCCAGATCGTCGAAGGCGCCGGTCGCCGTCTGTCCCGCCGTGGCCACGACGGCCATGACGCGGCGCCCGCTCGCGAGCACGGCGTCGACCGTCGCTGCCAGCGCCGCCGGGTCCATGCGATAATCCGCGTCGGCGGCAACGGTGATCGCGTTGCGCATGCCGAGCCCCATCTCGCCGATCGCGCGGGTAACGGCGTAGTGTGTGTGTTCGCTGCACAGCACCACCGGCAGCGGCCCCTCCATCCCGTGCTCCCACGCGTCAGGCATCAGCGCCGCACGCGCGGCGAGCAACGCTGAGAAGGTCGCCTCGGTGCCGCCTGACGTGAACGTGCCGCCGGCCTCCGGTCCATAGCCGGCCAGCTCGCACATCCAGCTGATCACGCGCCGCTCCAGCATCGTCAGCGTCGGCGACATCTCCCAGACCGCGAGCGAATTGTTGAGCGCGGCCACGACGATCTCCGTCCAGGCCGCGGCCGGCAGCGGCGCCGACACCTGGTGCCCGACATACATCGGGTGCAGCAGATGATTCGCGTCGGCGAGCACGTCGCGATCGATGCGGGCGAGGATGTCGTCGATCGCGCGCATCCCCATCGGGATCGGCTCGTCGAAGCGCGCGGCGAGCTCGCCGGGCGTGAGCGCGGTGGAGACACGGCCGGCTCCGTCGCGCGTGGTCGCGTACTGATCGGCGGCGAGCGTGGCGAATTGCCCCGCCACGGCGGGGGTCGCATCGGCCTCAAAGGCCGCGATGATGTCGGACACGATGCCGGAGGACATGGCGGGCAATCTAAGCCCGCGTGCCCGCCCCGCCGTGCCGTCGCCCCCGCGCGATCACCGCGACGGCCGGGGGCAGCAGGAGCCAGAATCCGAGCAAGGGGACGACGGCGATGCCGGCGAGAGCGAGCGCGAGCAGCGCGACGCCGAATCCGCGCGGCAGCGGCCGATCGCCCGCTTCGATCGCGTCGACGAGGATGCCGACGAGCGCGAGCATCAGCCCGGCAATCAGGAACCAGAGCGCGAGCGAGCGGCCACCGTCGTCACCGCGTGCGGCGACCGTGCGCAAGAAACCGGCGCTGGCGATCGCCGCGAGCGCCGCACCGTGGAAGACGACCGCGGCGACGGTGTGCACCGCCGCGACGGCGATGAGATATCGTCCGATCCAGCGAGCGGTCACGAACACTCCCGCGTGAAGGGTGCACGAAGCACGAGAAATTTATCGCGGCGCGTCGGATGTCGCCGTCTTCCGCCCGATCACGGCGTACACCGGATCTCCGCACCGTCGCCGCGGCCGGCAGTCGATAACCTCGCGGTCACCGAACGGCCCCGCGTCCTCGAAGTAGTGCTCGACGAGCGCGGCATGTCCGCCATCGTCGAGCGCGCGCCAGACGGCCACCGCCTTGGACGGGAAGGAGCGGTGCGAGAAGGTCACGATCAGCGGCGCGCCCGGTCGCAGCACGCGGCCGATCTCGGCGAACAGATCGACCGGTCGTGTCGCGTACTGCACGGACAGCGCGAGCAGCGCCGCATCGAAGGTGCCGCCGGCCCACGGCAGCTCGGGACAGACGTTCACGTTCTGGACGACCCGTTCGGTCAACTGGTCGTTCGCGGCGAGTTCGGCCGCGTTCAGGCCGAGTCCCGCGACGTGCGTGAAGCCGTGCTCGCACGGGAGATGGCTGATGCAACTGCTCATCACGTCCAGTACCGCGCGGCCGCCGCACAGATACCGGTCATAGAGCGCCGTGATCGACGCGAGCGCATCCGCATCGACATGGGCCGTCAGCCGCGGGTGCGCATAGAACAGCTCGTCCGCGGATTCGTCCTCGCGGGCGAAGTACTGTGGCGGCAGGGTGGGGAGCGAGGACACGTGCGGCGCTCCGGAGCGGGAACGGGGAGTGCGCGAGGAATGCCGCGCACACCCACCGTCAACCGCATCCGCCCAGCGACAGTTCCAGCAGCGTTCGCGGCGGGTGCGGATCGTCGGTGAGTGAGAGCACCAGCCGGTCGATGACCAACGGCTCCGGAATCCGCAGCGCCAACAGTTCCCGTTCGCGTGCGCGGTTCAGCGTCGGATAGAAACTGAGTGTCGCGTGCGGGGAGAAGGAGAAGCGCACCGGCAGGAAGCCGAGTCCGCTCCCGCGGATCCGCTCGAACAGTGGACGGATGACGCCGTTGGGATCGAGCGGCAGACTGATGATGTTCGTCTGCATGAAACGCATCGGCGCGCCGAACGTGAGCTCGATCGGCGCGGTCGCGGCGGCGATCGGCTCGAGGCGCGTGCGCAGATCGTCGACCGTCGTGTCGGGACGGATCGGGCCGACGCCTGACGAGCCGACCAGCGTCACATGCGGCGTGCTGCTGCGAGCCAGCTTGGGATCGAACTGCTCCTGCAGCCGCGCCACCCGTTCCGCCGCCGCGCCGCGCAACGGCGCGATGATGAAGATGCCGCGCGCGCGCCGCCAGTCGGTGCCACTCTCCGGGATGTCGTCATCGTCGTCGTGGTCCCAGGCGACGCTCACGTCCCTGCCTCACGCGCGGGCGCGTCGTCGTCGTGCACATACGCCTCAACTTCGATCTCGACGAGCATGTGCTCGTGAATGAGCCGCTGCACCTGCACCATCGTCGCGGCCGGCCGCACGTTGGTGAAGAGGTCGCCATGCGCGCGGGCCACCGCTTCCCACCGGCCGATGTCGGTGACGTAGATGCGCGTGCGGACGACGTGGTGCGGGGCCGCGCCGAGTGCCGCGAGAGCGTCGGTGATGCGCCGGAGGATCTCGCGGGTCTGCCCCTCGGGGTCGCCCCGGTGCAGGACGCCCCCCTCGCCGTCGCTGGCCGTGGTGCCCGAGACGTGCACGTGGCGCCCGACGCGCACCGCGCGGCTGTAGCCGACGATCGCTTCCCAGGGCGCGCCGCTCGCATGATTCCATCGTTCGATCGACATGACCCGGACCAAAACGCTCCACCCTCCGGGGCGCAACCCCGCGTCGGTTCAGCGCGACGCCACGGGGCGCATTCAGGGCGACCGATCGCGCGGTGGACGGCGGGCGGCGAGTGAGCCGGGCACGATGGCGTCGGCGCCGAAGCGGCGACGGAGCTCGTCGACGGTGCGGACGAGGGCGCGTTCCCGCTCACCCTCCGGCGGCGCCGAGACGGCCGCCCGGGTCGCGCCGCCATCGAAGAGGGGGAGCTGAACGGCCGCGCCCTCGTCGCCGAAGCCCGAGAGGCCCACGCCGAGCAGCCGCGCGCCGACGCGGCGAGCCCGGCGAAGCTTGGTCAGCAACTCGATCGCTACCGCGCCGATCACCCGCTCCGAGGTCACCGGTTCGGCCACGGTACGACTGGCCTGACGAGTGGTGAAGTCGGCGTCGCGGATGCGCACCGTGATCGTCCGCGCCTCGAAGCCCGCCTGACGCAGATCGCCCGCCGCGCGCACGACGAGGCGCCAGAGCTCGCGCTCCAGCTCGGCTGGCTCGTGCAGGTCGCGCGGGAAGGTGTCGTCGCGGCTGATCGACTTCGCGCGCTCGCGCGCGCGCACCGGCGACACGTCGATCCCGCGGCAGCGGTCGCGGAGCCACCCCGCCGCGCGCCCGCCGACGAGCCGGACGAGTGCCGCGTCGTCGGCCGCCAGCACGTCAGGGACCCGCTCGAGCCCCGCGCGGGCGAGCCGCGCCTGCAACTTCGGCCCGACCCCCGAAAGGTCGGCCAGCGCCAGCGTCGCCAGAAAGGCCCCCTCGCCACCCGGCGGCACCACGAACACGCCGGTACCATCGGTGCCCGGCTTGGGCTTGGCCCGCTCGACGGCGAGCTTGGCGACCAGCCGCGAGGTGCCGCCGCCAATCGACACCGAGAGCCCGGTGGCGGCGAGCACCGCGTCGCGAAGGCGGCCGGCGGTGACGGCCAGCGGCTCGTCGCCGTAGAGCGCCTCGGTGCCCGCCAGATCGACGTACCACTCGTCGATGCTCGCGCCGGCGACCACGGGCGCCATCCGCTCGAGCACCGCGCGGATCTCCCGACTTTTCCGGCTGCACATCCCGCGCGGCACCGGCGCCCAGGTCGCCCGCGGACAGAGCCGCATCGCCCGCGCCATCGGCATCCCCGAGCGCACCCCGAACTGCCGCGCCTCGTACGACGCCGACGTCACCACCCCCCGCCCCGCCGCGCTCCCCCCGACGACCAGCAGCGCCGCCCGCCCCGCACCCTCCGGGTCGGCCATCCGCGCGATGGCGACGAAAAACGCGTCGGCGTCGACCAGCAGGATGCGGCGGGGAGGGGGCACGATAGGGGCAGGAGACAGGAGACAGGAGACAGAAGACAGAAGACAGAAGACAGAAGACAGAAGACAGGACTACACCAAGTTACCGAAGTCGCCCTCCGTCGCGCGGCCCGGCCCGGCACTCGCCTCAGGCTTCTGTCTCCTGTCTCCTGCCCTTAACTATCTTTCCGGCCATGCTCAATATCGATCTCACCGGACGCCGCGCCCTCGTTGCCGGCGTCGCCGATGATGGCGGATTCGGGTTCGCCATCGCCAAGAGTCTCGCCGAAGCCGGCGCCACGGTGTGCGTGGGGACGTGGCCGCCCGCGCTCAACATCTTCCTCAATCTGATCGAGCGCGGGAAGATGGACGCGGCACGCCGCCTCTCCTCGGGCGCGCTCCTCGACTTCGAGCGGATCTACCCGCTCGATGCCGCGTTCGACACGCTCGACGACGCCCCCGAGGAGCTGCGCACGAGCAAGCGCTATCGGGACACCGGCGACTTCTCGATCCAGGGACTGGTCGAGCGCCTGACGAGCGACTTCGGCGAGCAGCCGCTGGACATCCTCGTTCACTCGCTCGCCAACGGCCCCGAGGTCCGCAAGCCGCTGCTCGACACGAGCCGCGCCGGCTACCTCTCGGCGGTGAGCGTCAGCGCCTATTCACTGATCGGGATGGTGCGGCGGCTGGGACCGCTGATGCGGCCGGACGCGTCGGTGGTGTCGCTGACCTACATGGCGAGCGAGCGCGTGATTCCCGGTTACGGTGGCGGCATGTCGTCGGCCAAGGCGGCGCTCGAGAGCGATACGCGCGTGCTCGCCTATGAGGCCGGACGGCGCTACGGCGTGCGTGTCAACACAATTTCGGCGGGCCCCTATGCCTCACGCGCAGCGAGCGCGATCGGCGTGATCGACCAGATGGTGCAGTACTGCTCCACCAACGCGCCGATGCCCGGCGCGCTCGACGCGCAGGACGTCGGCCGCGCGGCGGCGTTTCTGTGCAGCCCGTTGGCCGCGGGGATCAACGCGACGACGATGTACGTCGACAAGGGCTACCATGCGATGGGCATGGCGGTGCCTGACGCGGCCGCCGCGACCGAGCCGGCCACGCCGGCGGCATGACGGACCCCGGTGTGGCGGGCGGGGCGGCGACGCCCGCCGACCCCGTCACGCCGGTCCCCGGCCGCGACGCCTCACGAGCGCGGCCGCGCCGCTCGGGCGCCGCGGCCGCGCTCGTCGCCGCCGGGATCCTCCTCTCCCGCCTGCTCGGCCTCGTTCGCACGCGGGTGATCGCGCGCTTCTTCGGCGTCGAGTCGATCCCCGCCGATGCCTTTGCGGCGGCATTA
>JBBQHX010000117.1:0-10620 GCA_038324385.1 Gemmatimonadales bacterium
TGCCGACCCACCACGCCTACGTCAACCGCGCGGGTCCGAACGGCGGGCGGTTTGAGGCCCACGTGTTCCAGCGTGCGATCTTTCCGCTCGCGCCCGGACGCTACGACGTACCGCCGGCGTCGCTGACCTACTCGCTGCCGCTCTCGCGCAGCTTCTTCAGCCGCGAAGAGAGCTTCTCCAAGCGGACGCAACGGGTATCGTTGATGGTTCGCCCGCTGCCTGACGAGGGACGCCCCGCGACGTTTGATGGCGCGGTCGGCCGCTACACGGTTGCCGTCGCCGCCGACGCGACGCCCGCGCGCGTCGGCGACCCATTGCGTGTGACGGTGACCGTGCGCGGCACGGGGAACGTCAATCTGCTCCCACGTCCGCGCCTGACGATGGACTGGGCGACCGCCGTGCCGGCCGGGGAGACGGTCAATATCGTGACCACGAGCGTGCGCGTACGCGGGCAGAAGGAATTCGCCTGGCTGCTCACGCCGCGCCGAGACGGAGCGCAACAGATCCCGGTCATCCGCTACGACTTCTTCGATCCGGACGCTGCCGAGTATGCGACGGCGTCGAGCGAGCCGGTGCCCGTTCGGATCGCGCCCGGCACGCTCGCGCAGGTCGACGACTCGGTCGCGAACGCGGTGCAGCCGCTGCCGATTCGCGCCGTGTATCGCGGGCCGGTGGCCGAACCGCCGGCGCGTCACGCGGGGTACTGGCTGCTCGGGCTGTTCGCCCCGGTCCCGCTCGCGGCCGTGGGTGCCTCACGTGCCTGGCGGCGGCGGGCCAACCGGCGGGTGCCGCCGGCCGAACGTCTGCGCCGCCTCACCACCGCCCGCCCGCCCACCCTGGTCGGCGTGCAGCGGGCTCGTCAGGCTCGGCGCGTTCTCGTCGGCGCGCTGGCGGAGCGTCTCAGGGTTGGGGCCGTTCCGTACGCCCATCCGGGGCAGCTGGCCCGCGTCCTCCGACGCTCCGGCGTCTCCCCCGAGGCGTCGCGCGAGACGGAAGCGGTCGTGCGCGCGCTCGAGCACGCGGCGTACGGGGGGGCGGCGGCCGTGCCTGCCGCGGCGGCCGACGACAGCATCGCCGCCCTCGAGCGGCGCGCGCAGGCAGCGTTCGACACTGTCGATCGTGAGGCGAGCCAGCGCGCGCTGGCCAGCCGCGCGCTCAGCGAGCGCCGCCGCTGGCGGTCGATGGGGCCGCTGGTGCTGCTGGTCGCCGCGCTGGGTGCCGGCTGGCTGGGCGCGCAGGCCGACCGCGCGTCCGCGGGGGAGCTGTTCGCCACCGGCGTCGCGGCGTACGCGGAGGGCCGCCATGCCGTGGCCCGCGACGCCTTCCGTTCTGCCACGTCGCGCGAGCCGCGCGCCGCCGACGCGTGGGCAAATTATGGCACCGCCGCCTGGGCCACCGCTGACACCGCCGCCGCCGTCGCCGGCTGGCAGCGGGCGCTTCGGCTGGAGCCGATGTCAGCCGACATCCGGGCGCGTCTGCCGCGCGTGCCGGCGGCGTCGTACACCCCGCACGGTGCGGTGCCGGCCATCCCGCTCGCCCCGCTGCAGCTGGCCGCGATGGTCGCGTGGGTGCTCGCCTGCGTGGGCGCCACCTGGTCGCTCGCGCGCGGCGGTCGCATCGCCCTGCCCGCCGTCATTGCGGCGATGGCCACGGCGGCGGTCCTCGGCGCCGGGTCGGCCTGGCTCGAGCGGCAGCTCGATCCGACCGCGCTCGCCGTCATCTCGCGGTCGGGTAGCATGCGCGCGCTCCCCGCGCTCGGCGGCGACCCCGGTGCGGCCGTCAGCGTCGGTGAGATCGTCCGCGTCGTGCGGCAGGAAGGCGTCTGGTACCGCGTCGATGCGGGGGAGAACACGCTCGGCTGGGTCGAGGGACAGCGGGTGCTGCCGCTCGTTCGCTGACGGGGTTCTTCGAACCTACAGCCAGGCTGATCCGCAGTTCAGCGGGCGTGTCGGTTTGACCACGCGGGTGCTCGGCGGGTAGCTTCCGGCGTGCCGTCGATCGCCGTCCTTCCTGCCGCTGTCGCCGACCAGATCGCCGCCGGCGAGGTGGTCGAGCGTCCCGCGTCCGTCGTCAAGGAACTCGTCGAGAACGCGCTCGACGCGGGCGCGACCGCGATCGACATCGCGATCGAGACCGGGGGACGGCAACTCATCCGCGTCGCCGACGACGGTTCCGGCATGCTGCGTACCGACGCGCTGCTCGCGCTCTCCCGGCACGCCACCTCGAAGATCCGCACCGCCGCCGATCTGGTGGGCGTGGCCAGCTTCGGATTCCGCGGCGAGGCCCTGCCGGCCATCTGCTCCGTGGCGCACTTCGAGCTCGTCACCGCGCCTGACGATGGCGGCGGCACGCGCATCCGGGGCGAGGGCGGCGCCGTCGCCGACGTCGAGGACGCGGCCCGACGGCGCGGCACGACCGTGCACGTGCGGCGGCTCTTCTTCAACACGCCCGCTCGCGAGAAATTCCTCCGCGGCGTACGGTCTGAGTGGAGGGCGATCTCCGAGACCGTGACGACGATGGCGCTCGTCAGGCGGGACGTGCGGTTCGTGCTCGCCCACGATGGCAAGGAGGCGCTGTCGCTGCCGCCCGCGTCGTCGCTCCGCGCGCGTCTCGCTGCGATCTGGGGAGCGGCGTACGCCGATTCGCTCGTCGACGTCGAGGACGTGATCGGGCCGATCCGCGTCACCGGCCTCGCCGAGCGGCCGGCGGACGTCGGCACGCGGACGCGCCGCGTTCACATCGTCGTCAACGGGCGCAGTGTACGGGACACGGGGCTGGTGCGCGCGGCGGAATCGGCCTATCGCTCGACGATCGCGCCAGGCGCGCGGCCCTCGCTCTTCCTCGAGCTCACCGTGCCTGCCGACCAACTCGACGTGAACGTGCATCCCGCCAAGTCGGAGGTGCGTTTTCACGACCGGTGGCACACCGAGCGCGCCGTCGAGCGGGCGGTCCGTCGCGCGCTCGGCGTGTTGGAGAGCGGGCCGGCCATTGGCGCCTATCGAGTGTGGCGGCCCGTCGAGGAACCGCGTTCGTCGGAGGTCGGGCTCGACGCGCTGCACGCCGCCGGCGCGACACTGCCTGACGACGGACTGTTCACCCGCGACATTGTGCCGGAGAGCGGCGTGACCGTGCTCGCCGCGCCGCCCGCGGCGCCAGCGGCACCGGTCGCTGACGCAACCGCCCCGGTTCCGCCCCTCCTGCAGTTGCGCAGAACCTACATGCTGTTCGAGCACGACGACGGCGTCGTGCTCATCGACCAGCACTCGGCTCACGAGCGTGTCCTCTATGAGGCATTCATGGGGGCGCTGGAGGGCGGGGGCACCCCGTCGCAACGCCTGCTCTTCCCGCTCACCCTGCATCTGGGGCCTGCGGAGTCGGACGCGTTCGAGGAGCATCGTGGGCTATTCGAGCGCATCGGCTTCGAGATCGAAGGGTTCGGGGGGCACACACTGCTGATTCGCGCGGTGCCCAATCCGCATCCGCGGTTCGACGCAGAACGATGCCTTCGCGAAACCCTCGATGCACTCACCGGCGACCGGATGCCAGGCGTGCACGCGCGCCACGAGCGACTGGCCGCGACCGTGGCCTGCAAGGCGGCGATCAAGGCGGGCGAGGAGCTCTCGCCGGGGGAGATGCGGGCCCTGTTCGTGGCGCTGCGTGACTCCTCATTGCCGGCGCACGACGTGCACGGGCGGGCCACGCTGGTCCAACTCTCCTGGGATGAGCTCGAGCGCCGCTTCGGCCGTCGCTGACGCGCCGTTGCGTGCGATCGTCGGTCCGACTGGGGCCGGGAAGTCGGCGATCGCCATGCGGCTGTGTGCACGCCACGGTGGCGCGATCGTCAGCGCCGACTCGCGCCAGCTCTACCGCGCCTTCGACATCGGCACGGCCAAGCCGACGCCTGACGAGCAGCGGCTCGTCAGGCATCGTGGTGTCGACGTGGCGGACGCGACCGAGCGGTGGTCGGCGGCGCGGTGGGCGCAGGCGGCGGAACACTGGATCGACGCCGCGCGTATGGACAGGAGAATCCCGGTGGTCGTCGGCGGAACGGGGTTCTACATCCGCGCGCTCGCCGAACCGCTGGACGACGTCCCGACGCTCGATCTCCCTCGTCGGCTCCGGCTCTCCCCCGTGCTCGATGCCATCCCGATCGATGAACTGCGCCGCTGGGCGACGGCCCTCGACCCCGAGCGCTCGCACTTGGGGCGGACCCAACTGATGCGCGCCGTCGAGACCGCCCTGTTGACGGGTGAGCGGCTGAGCAGCCGCCACGCTTCGCCGAGCGAGCGCGGAGCCGTGCGGGCGCCGCTGCGCTATCTCGTCGTCGATCCTGGTCCCATCCTCGCCGACCGGATCGCGGCTCGGGTCGACGCGATGCTTGAGGCGGGGTGGCTGACTGAGGTCGAGCGCCTGACGACGACCGTGCGCGCCGATGCGCCGGCCTGGCAGGCGACGGGATACGACGTGCTGCGCGCTCACCTCGCGGGGGAGCACTCCCTCGAGCATGCCCGCGAGCGCGTGGTGATCGCCACGCGGCAGTACGCCAAGCGGCAGCGCACCTGGTTCCGCCATCAACTTCCCCCGGACGCCGTCACCCACGTCGATCCGAACGCCCCCGACCTCGATGCCCGCCTCGACCGGTGGTGGGCCGGAGACGCCTGACGTGCGCATTGGCATCACCTGCTATCCGACGTACGGCGGCTCAGGCGCGCTGGCCACCGAACTGGGCATCGCTCTCGCCGCGCGCGGACACGAAGTCCACTTCATCACCTACCAGCAGCCGTTCCGGCTGCCGTCGTTTCTGCCTGGGATCTACTTCCACGAGGTGGATGTCGGTCGGTATCCGTTATTCGAATACCCCCCGTATGATCTCGCGCTCGCCGTGCGGATGCACGAAGTCGTGCGCGATCACAAGTTGGATCTCCTGCACGTGCATTACGCGATCCCGCACGCCACCAGCGGCTGGATCGCGCAGGAGATGCTCCGCAGCGCGGGTGGCGACCTCGTGCTCGTCACGACGTTGCATGGCACCGACATCACCATCGTCGGGCAGGATCCCTCCTTCCACGCCATCACGAAGTTTTCGATCGAGCGCTCCGATCGGATCACCGCGGTGTCGGAGTATCTGAAGGAGGAGACGGTGCGCGCGTTCGGGTGCTCCGGCTGTAACGTCGAGGTCATTCCGAACTTCGTCGATGCGGAGGTCTACAATCGGGCGAAGCATGCGCCGGTGATCCAGGCGGAGGTCCGGGCGGGCATTCCGATCCTGATGCACGTGTCGAACTTTCGTCCCGTCAAACGCGTCCGCGACGTCATTCAGATATTCGCGCGGGTGCGGGCGGCAATGCCCGCGGCGCTGGTCATGGTCGGCGATGGCCCTGATCGCGTCTTCGCCGAGGAGGAGGCGCGCACGCTCGGTGTCGACCGCGACGTGCACTTCCTCGGTCGGTTGAACAACGTTGCTGCACTGCTGGCCGGCGCGGATCTCTTTCTGCTGCCGAGTCAGAGCGAATCGTTCGGGCTCAGTGCGCTCGAAGCGCTGGCCAGCGGTGTACCGGTGATCGCCAGCGACACTGGTGGGCTTCCGGAAGTGGTTCGTCACGGAGAGACCGGCGCCCTGCACCCAATCGGCGATGTGGAGGCGATGGCTCACAGCGCGATCGCCCTGCTGTCCGATCGCGACCGGTGGCACGCGGCGTCGTCGCTGGCGGCGTCGGATGCCCGCGCGCGCTTCTCGCTCGACGCGATCGTCTCGCAGTACGAACGGCTGTACGAGGGCGCGATCCGCTAGCGCGCAACACGGGGCCGGTCCACTGGCAGGGTACTCGCCTCGTTGCCCGCGCTCCGTCGGGTCGTGTTAAGTTGGCGGAGCGCCTCCGCGGCCGCCTTCCTCGCCACATCCCGGCATGACCGTCTTTCAAGCATTCGTCCTTGGTGTCATCCAGGGCATCGCGGAATTTCTTCCCATCAGCAGTTCCGCCCACCTCTCGCTCGCTCCGTGGCTGTTCGGCTGGCCGGCCTCGGGACTGGGATTCGACGTGGCCCTCCACGTCGGTACCCTCGTTGCGCTGCTCTGGTATTTCCGCGACCAGTGGCGTGCGCTCGCGATCGCCGCGCTCGAGATTGCGCGAACGCGCCGCATCGCGACGCTCGAGCAGCGACGCGTGCGGCTGCTGGTGATCGCCACGGTGCCCGCCGCCATCGCCGGGCTGCTGCTGGAGGAGTATGCGGAGACCATCTTTCGCGCGCCCGTCATCACTGCGATCGCCCTGATCGTGCTGGGGCTTCTGCTCTGGCTCGTCGATCGGTACCTGCCGCACGAGCGCACCCTCGAGTCGATGGGTTGGCGGGATGCACTGGCGATCGGCGTGGCGCAGTGCTTCGCGCTCGTTCCGGGCGTCTCGCGCTCGGGAGCGACGATCACCGCCGCCCGCGCGCTCGGCATCGATCGACAGAGTGCCGCAGTCTTCAGCTTTCTGATGAGCGCACCGATCATCGCCGCGGCGGCGATCTTCAAGGTGCCGTCAGCGTTGGCGGAAAGCGGGGTGACGCTGCCGCTCGTCGTCGGGGTGGTCGCGGCCGCGCTGAGCTCCTGGTTCGCCATCGCAGTGATGTTGCGGTATGTCGCCCGTCACACCTTCAGCGTCTTCGCGGCTTACCGGGTGGTCCTCGGTTGCATCGTTCTCTGGCTGCTCGGCACCCAGGCGTGACCGGCGTCGAGCCCCCGGCGGAGGGGCCCGTGCCTCACGAGACGGTCCACCGGCGGACACGGCAGCTCACGGTTCCCGCCGGTCTGGATGACGCCACCATCGCGATGCTGCAGCTGACCTATGACGGCGTGGACGTCGTCAGGCTTGCGCGTGATGCCGGTGTCCCGGCGCTGTTCGCGTTCGCCTCGGTCACCTCGACGCAGGACGTGGCGCACCGGCTCGCGGCCGGCGGGACGCCCGCCGGAACGGTGGTGCTGGCCGACGAACAGCGGGCCGGCCGCGGTCGGCAGGGGCGCCGCTGGCTGTCTGACGCGGGACGTGGCGTCTGGATGACCCTGGTCGAACGTCCGCCTGACGCGGGCGCCCTCGCCGTGCTCTCGCTGCGTTTGGGGCTTGCTGCGGCGACCGTGCTCGACGGCTTTGCGCCGGAGCCGGTGCGGCTCAAGTGGCCCAACGACCTCTATCTTGCCGCGGGCAAGCTGGGTGGTATCCTTGCCGAGGCGCGCTGGCGCGACGAGCGGCCCGAGTGGGCGGTGCTGGGGGTCGGGATCAACGTTCACCCGCCGGCGGGGAGCGTGGGCGTCGCCCTGCCCGTCGGAACGCAGCGTGCTGCGCTGGTCGCGGCGCTCGTCCCGGCGCTCCGCGCCGCCGCGGCCTGCCGTGGGCCGCTCGTGGCGGCAGAACTCGCCGCATGGGACCAACGGGATCTCGCTGTCGGCCGGCGCGTCATCGCCCCCGTACCGGGAGTGGTGCACGGAATCGATGCCGACGGCGGACTCCACGTCCGCGACGACGACGGAGTGATTCGGCTCGTACGTGGCGGCTCTCTCATCTTCGAGGACGGCTGATGCTACTCGTATTCGACGTCGGCAACACCGAGTGCACGGTCGGTCTGTTCGACGGTGCCGCTCTGGTCGCCAACTGGCGGATCACCACCGAGGCTTCGCGTACGACGGACGAACTGGTGCTGCTCTTCCGCGGACTCCTCGGTGGCAGCGCACGCGACCCGGCAGCGATCAACGGCGCGGCGATCGGGTCGGTCGTTCCGCACCTGACGACGACGCTGGCCGACGCCTGTCGCCGCGGGTTCGGGGTCTCGCCCGTCATCGTCGACGCGCAGTCGCCGTTGCCGATCCGCCTCGCCGTCGACGAGCCGCTGACGGTTGGCGCGGATCGCATCATCAATACTCTGGCGGCGAGTCGCATCCACGGCCGCGACACCATCGTCGTCGATCTGGGCACGGCGACGACGTACGACTGCATCACCGCCGACGGCGTCTTCCTCGGGGGCGTGATCGCGCCGGGGGTGCGGACATCGGCCGAGACGCTCTTCCGCCGGACTTCGAAGCTTCCCGCTACCGAGCTGATTCCCCCGCGTCGGGTCATCGGGACGCGCACCGAGGAGTGCATTCGCGCCGGCGTGATGTTCGGCGCCGCCGAAGCGGTGGACGGCATCGTGCGCCGCATCAAGCGCGAGTGGCCGAACGATTCCGATCCGCTCGTGATCGCGACCGGTGGGCTCGCCGAGACCCTCGCGCCGCTGTGCCAATCGTTCGATCGCGTCGAGCCGTGGCTGACGCTCGAGGGGCTGCGCCTCGCGCACGAACTGCTCACCGCCCCGGGCGACGCAGACGGCCCGCACCGGTCTCCGCAGGGTCAGGCGGGAGGCCGTGAAGCGGGCAACTCCACCGCAGCGGGCGTCGCGCAGCGAGCCGGCGACCGCGCCACCTGAGCGCCCGGAGCGCTCGCTCCGTCATACGGCCGAGCTCGCCCAAACCTTTATACTTCTGCGAGTTATCAGCCCGGACGGGGACCCTTGACTCCGTTCGGCCCGCGAGTACCTTATCAGTCGTTAGCACTCACATCCGGTGAGTGCTAAACGCACCTTCCGAACGTGTGCGCTCGACCCGCCGATGGTTGGCCGGACCGGGGCACGCCAACGGAAGGCAGGACAATGGCGTAGCAACTCGCTGTCACTACAACAGGAGATGGCCACAATGGCTACGAACACCGCCGCAGGCGCCAAGGTTGCGCCGCTGGCTGATCGCGTCGTCGTCAAGGCGCTCGAAGACTCCGAGCAGATGCGCGGGGGGCTGTACATCCCCGACACCGCCAAGGAGAAGCCGCAGCAGGGCGAAGTGATCGCCGTCGGCCCCGGCCGGTTCGAGGAAGGCGCCCGCGTCCCGATGGACGTCAAGGTTGGCGACAAGATCCTCTACGGCAAGTACAGCGGCACCGAAGTCACGATCGACAACGAGCAGTACCTGATTCTGCGCGAGTCCGACGTTCTCGCCGTCATCAACTAAGCCGACGCCGCCTCCGGGCGGCGGTTGGCTCGTGTCGTTGTCAGCCGGGGCGCACCGCGGCGGCTCTCGCCGCGCGACGCGACCCTGAACCCGATTTTGAGGAATACTTCCATGGCTGCGAAGGAACTGCATTTCAATGTTGAGGCTCGCGCGGCGCTGAAGCGCGGCGTCGATCAGCTCGCCGAGGCGGTGAAGGTGACGCTCGGCCCCAAGGGCCGGAACGTCGTCATCGACAAGAAGTTCGGTGCCCCGACGGTGACCAAGGACGGCGTCACGGTCGCGAAGGAGATCGAGCTGGTGGATCCGCTCGAGAACATGGGCGCGCAGATGGTGAAGGAAGTCGCCACCAAGACCAGCGATCTCGCCGGTGACGGAACGACGACGGCGACCGTGCTGGCGCAGGCGATCTTCCGCGAAGGCCTCAAGAATGTGACGGCCGGCGCAAACCCGATGGCCATCAAGCGCGGCATCGACAAGGCCGTCGCGATGGTCGTCGAGGAGCTCAAGTCGATCTCCGTCCCGACGAGCGGCAAGAAGGAAATCGCCCAGGTTGGCGCGATCTCCGCGAACAACGACAAGGAAATCGGCGATCTCATCGCGGAAGCGATGGAGAAGGTCGGCAAGGACGGCGTGATCACGGTCGAGGGGGCCAAGGGCCTCGAGACGACGCTCGAGACGGTTGACGGCATGCAGTTCGACCGCGGCTATGTCTCGCCGTACTTCGTGACCGACCCGGAGAAGATGGAAGCCGTCCTCGAGGACGCGCTCATCCTCATCCACGACAAGAAGATCTCCGCGATGAAGGACCTGCTCCCGGTCCTCGAGAAGGTCGCCCAGATGGGCAAGCCGCTCCTGATCATCGCCGAGGACATCGAAGGCGAGGCACTCGCCACGCTGGTCGTCAACAAGCTTCGCGGCACGCTGCGCGTCTGCGCGGTCAAGGCCCCGGGCTTCGGCGATCGTCGCAAGGCGATGCTGCAGGACGTCTCGACGCTTACCGGTGGTACGGTGATCTCCGAGGAAGTCGGCTTCAAGCTCGAGAACGCCGTCGTCACCGATCTCGGCCGCGCGAAGCGCATCGTGATCGACAAGGACAACACGACGCTGATCGATGGCGCCGGTGAGTCCGAGACGATCCAGGGCCGCGTGAAGGAGATCCGCGCCGCGATCGACAAGAGCACGTCGGACTACGATCGCGAGAAGCTCCAGGAGCGTCTGGCCAAGCTCGCCGGTGGTGTGGCCGTCATCAACGTCGGCGCCGCGACCGAGAGCGAGATGAAGGAGAAGAAGGCTCGTGTCGAGGATGCGCTGCATGCCACGCGTGCGGCTGTCGAGGAGGGCATCGTGCCCGGTGGCGGCGTTGCGCTGCTCCGCGCGCAGTCGGCGCTCAAGAACGCGAAGCTCGAGGACGCGGACGAGCAGATCGGCGTCGCGATCATCCGTCGCGCCATCGAGGAGCCGCTCCGCATGATCGTGCAGAACGCCGGTGGCGAAGGGTCGATCGTCGTGGAGAAGATCCGCGCTTCGAAGGACAACAGCTTCGGCTACAACGCGCTGACCGACACGTACGAGGACCTCGTACAGGCCGGCGTCATCGATCCGAC
>JBBQHX010000118.1:0-10534 GCA_038324385.1 Gemmatimonadales bacterium
CTGAACGATCACCGGTGACGGGCCGTGCTGTCCCAGGATCCGTCGGCAACGCCGTTCGAGAACGGGGGAGGGGGGCGACGCGGCCCCCCCCCGCCGCGCCCTTGTGATTCACCCCTCCGGAGGTAGATTCTGCCAACGCCCCAGGCCACGCCGGGGCGTTTTTTCTTGCCGTTCAACGAGCCATCCGATCCCGCGGAGCAACGCCACGGGGTCGCTACCGGCCGGTCGCTTCGGCGCCGACGCCGCCCCGCGCTGCCTGTTCGCAGCACGGCGGCGCCCCGTGCCCCGCCAGTGCCCGGCATCGCAGGAGTTCCATGTTCGATTCGCAGAGACGGACCGTGGTCGTGGTCGGCGCCCAGTGGGGCGACGAGGGGAAGGGGAAGCTGGTGGACGTGATCGCCGAGCGCGCCGACTGGGTGGTGCGCTATCAGGGCGGCGCGAACGCGGGGCACACGGTGCACATCGGCGATCGGTCGTTCGTGCTTCACCAGATTCCGAGCGGCATCATGCACGCCGGGGTGCGGTGCGCGATCGGCAACGGCGTCGTGCTCGACCCGGACACGCTGTTCGACGAGATCGATGAGCTCATCCGTGACGGGATCGATGTGGAGGGCCGCCTCTACGTGAGCGATCGGGCGCACCTCGTGCTGCCGTATCACAAGTTGGTCGACGGCGAGAGCGCGGCGAGCAAGGCGATCGGCACCACGGGGCGGGGGATTGGCCCGGCGTACGAGGACAAGGTCGCCCGCCGCGGCGTGCGACTCGCCGACCTGCGGCACCCCGCGCGCCTGGCGGAGATCGTCGAGCAGGCCGTCGATCACGCGAACGCGCAACTGGGGCGGTTCGGCTCGGAGCGGCGCGCCGACGCGGGCGCGACGCTGGCCCTGCTCGAGCGGCTCGCGCCGCGCCTGTTGCCGTTGGCGGAGGATGTCGGCCTGGCGATTCACCGCGCGCTGAAGAGCGGCGCGGCGGTGCTCCTGGAAGGAGCGCAGGGCTCGTTGCTGGATATCGATCACGGGACGTATCCGTTCGTGACGTCGAGCAACACGACGTCAGGCGGGGCGGCGATCGGGGCGGGGATCGCCCCGACGGCGATCGACGCGGTGCTGGGCGTGGTGAAGGCCTACACGACGCGCGTCGGGAACGGGCCGCTCCCGACCGAGTTCGAGGAGCCGCTGCACAGCCAGGTCCGCGCGCTCGGCAACGAGTTCGGCGCGACCACCGGGCGGGCGCGCCGGTGCGGCTGGTTCGACGGGGTGGTGGTGCGCTACGCAGCGCGCATCAATGGGCTCAGCGGCCTCGCCGTCACCAAGCTCGACGTGCTGGATACGCTCGAGGAGTTGATGGTGTGCACGGGATATCAAGTCGATGGGACCGTGTTCACCGAGTTCCCCGGCGACCTCACGGCGCTCGACGGCGTGCGGCCGGTGTACGAGCGGTTCCCCGGCTGGAAGCGATCCACGGCCGACGCGCGGCGGATGGAGGATCTGCCGGACGAGGCGCGTGCCTACCTGGCGCGGATCGAGGAACTGGTCGAGGCGCCGATCGCGTACGTGAGTGTGGGAACGAGACGCGACCAGATCATCGGATTGGAGTGACCGACACGGCGACGCGCATGGGAGTGGAGACGCAACCGGGGGATCCGGTGGTCGAGGTCGACAGTCGGATCGACGTGGCGGTGATCGGCGCGGGGCCGTGCGGGCTGGCGGCCGCGATCGCCGTGGGCCGCGACGGGATGCGCGCGACCGTGTTCGACCGCGGGTGCCTGGTCAGCGGGATCCATGGATACCCGACGTACATGACGTTCTTCTCCACGGCGGAGCGGATCTCGATTGGTGGCGTGCCGTTCACGGTCGCGACCGAGAAGCCGACGCGACGCGATGCGCTGGCGTATTACCGGACGGTGGCGCGGTATTTCGCGCTCGACGTGCGGCAGTACGAGCCGGTGGACGGCTTCGAGCGGCTGGCGGCGGGGGCGTCGGTGCGGGTGCGGGTGCGGGTGCGCTCGGCCGAGGCGGCGGGCGGCCGCGCGGGGTTGGTGCCCCCCCCCACTTCAAGCATACCCGATTTCGGCGGGGATCTCGCCACCGTTCCGCCGCCCATCGTGGCCGCGTCGCGCCCGCCGCGCTTCCTCGTCCACTCCCAGACCCGGACGGGCGAGCGGCGCCTGACGGCGGCCCACGCGGTCGTCGTCGCGACTGGCTACTTCGGCTCGCCGAACCGGCTCGGCGTGCCGGGCGAGGCATTGCCGCATGTGACGCACCGCTTCGGCGATGGACACGACTCGTGGGCGCAACCGGTGGTCGTCGTCGGCGGGGGGAACTCGGCCGTCGATGCGGCGCTCGAGCTCTACCGCTCGGGGGCCCGCGTGACCCTCGTGCACTTCCGCGACACGATCGATCCGAACGTCAAGCCGTGGGTGATGCCTGACATCACGGGGCGCATTCGCGACGGGAGCATTGCGGCAGTGTTCGGCTCGCAGGTCTCGGAAATCACGCCCGAGCACGTGGTCGTCCGGACGCCTGCGGGTGAGGCGCGCATCGCGGCCCATCGGGTGTATCTTATGCTTGGCTATCAGCCGAACGCGGCGCTGCTGCGCGCGGCCGGGGTGCCGCTCGATCCAACGACGGGCATCCCGGCCCACGATCCCGCGACCATGGAAAGCTCCGTTCCGGGCGTGTTCATCGCCGGCGTGCTGGCCTCGGGGTTCGACGCGAACAAGACGTTCATCGAGAACGGTCGGCATCACGGCGACCTGATCGCGCATCGGTTGGCGGCTGCGGCCGAAGGCTAATCGTCAGGCAGGACGCGCCCTCGCCGTATGTTCGGCTCGTCCAGCCACGCGCCGCCGCACTCTCTCACACCAGCAGACGATCCATGGCTCCGAGCACGCATCCCGACGTGATGGAAAAGCTCGTATCGCTCGCCAAGCGACGCGGCTTCATCTTCCAGTCTTCCGAGATCTACGGCGGAACCGGCTCGGTCTGGGACTACGGGCCACTCGGTGTCGAGCTCAAGAAGAACGTCAAGGATCGCTGGTGGAATGCCATGGTCCGCTTCCGCGACGACATCGAAGGACTCGATGCCGCGATCCTCATGCACCCGCGCGTGTGGGAGGCGAGCGGACACGTGTCCGGCTTCGTCGATCCCCTTGTCGATTGCAAGACGTGCAAGGGCCGCTTCCGCGCCGACAAGCTCGAGGATGCGCGCTGCCCACAGAAGCCGAGCAAGCGTCCGGGGGAGCACGACGCCTGCCAGCTCACGGAGCCGCGGCAGTTCAATCTCATGTTCAAGACGTTCATGGGGCCGGTCGAGGAAAGCGCGAGCGCCGTCTATCTGCGCCCGGAAACGGCGCAGGGGATCTTCGTGAACTTCCTCAACGTGCAGCAGAGCACGCGACAGAAGGTTCCGTTCGGTATCGCCCAGATCGGCAAGGCGTTCCGGAACGAGATCACACCGGGGAACTTCATCTTCCGCACGCGCGAGTTCGAGCAGATGGAGATGCAGTTCTTCGTCGAGCCGGGCTCGGACATGGAGTGGTTCGAGTACTGGAAGGCGGAGCGCATGAAGTGGCACGTCGAACTCGGCCTCGATCCGGCGCGGCTGGAGTACCATCAGCACGGGCCTGACGAGTTGGCGCACTATGCGCGCGCCGCCTTCGACGTGAACTTCGACTTCGGTGGGACGCTCGGCTTTCAGGAAATCGAGGGCGTGCACAACCGCGGTGACTTCGACCTCGGCCGGCATCAGGAGTACTCGACCAAGAAGCTCGAGTACTTCGATCAGCCGAACAACAAGCGGTTCCTGCCGTATGTGGTCGAGACATCGGTGGGTGCGGATCGGGTCACGCTCGCGCTGCTCGTGAACGCCTACCGCGAGGAGGCCGTCGCGGGGGAGGAAGAAGGACGCGTCGTCCTCGGCCTGCATCCCGCGCTCGCGCCAATCAAGGCCGGCGTCTTTCCGCTGGTCAAGAAGGACGGTATGCCGGAGATGGCCCATCGGATCACGGACGACCTGCGCCGCCGGTTCCCGGTGTTCTACGACGAGTCGGGGGCGATCGGCCGCCGCTATCGCCGCCAGGACGAGGTCGGCACGCCATACTGCATCACGGTCGACGGCCAGTCGACGCTGGACGGCACTGTGACGCTGCGCGATCGCGACACACTCGAACAGACGCGCGTATCGACGGATGCACTGGTGCGCGTGATCCAGGAGAAGCTCGACGCGTGAGCGACGCCGCGCTCGACCGCCTGCGGTCGGCGGGGGAGGCGTTCACGATCGATCTTGCGCGCGAGCGGTATCGGGTTCAGGCGGGGCTCACGGGCGGAATCGATCTGGCGGCGGTACACGCCCGTCACCCACGGGTGACCGGGATGGGCGCGCTGGAGACGGCGCGTGAGGCATTCGCGGCGTCGGCTGAGGGATCGGTACAGCGACGGTCAGCCGGGAAGCTGCTCGAATGGCAGATCGAGACGCAGGTCGCGCAGGCACTGGCGCCGCTGGACGAGCAGATGCTGACGGTCGAGTCGCACGCGGTCGTGCGACTCGACGACGGCCGCCGGATCCCGTACCAGCGCGTGGCGAGCGAGTTGGCGATGGCCGGTGATCGCGACGAGCGGCTGGCGATCGACGCGGCGCGGTGCACAGTGGTGGCGAGCGAGATCGCCCCGCTGGCCCGTGAACGCCTGACGCGCGAGCGGGACGTCGTCGAATCGTTCGGCGTCGCCGACGGCTATCTCGGAACGATCGAGGCGGCGAGCGGGATCTCGCTGCGCGCGCTGGCGGCAGAGTGCGAGGCCTTCCTGCGCGAGACGGCCCCGATGTGGGACGACGTGCTCCCGACCTTTCTCAAGCGCGCCGGCATCGCGCGCCGCGACGCCCGCCGCGCCGATGCATTCGCGCTCGTGCGCGCGACGGCCTTCGACGACGCCTTCCCGGGCCGCGAGATGGAGCACGCCGTCCGGCGCCAACTCGCTGAGGCGATGATCTGGCCTGACGCGCGCGGGCGAATCCATTTCGACTTGGCAGACCGGGAAGGGAAGCCCAGCGGTGCCTGCTGCGTTCCGGTCCGGGTGCCTGACGAGATCCACCTGCTCGCGCGGCCGGCCGGCGGCGTGCGGCACTGGCGGAGCTTCCTGCACGAGACGGGGCACGCCCTGCACTTCGCGAACGTGGACGCCTCGCTCGCGTTCGAGGACCGCGTACTCGGCGACAGCTCCGTGACCGAGGGGTACGCGATGCTGTTCGATCATCTGTTGCATGATCGCGACTGGCTCGCTCGCTATTCGCAGCTGCCGACGCATCGCCTCCGCGACTACCTCGCGCAGGCGGCCTTCGAGGAGCTGCACGCCCTCAGGCGGTCCGCGGCGAAGCTGCTGTACGAACTCGAGCTGCACGCCGGCGAGCTCTCGTGGGATTCGCTTCCCGAGCGCTATGTCGACCGGATGACCGCCGCGACGGGCTTCCAGTATCTCGAGTGCGATGCCGTCATCGACGTGGGTCCCCGCTTCGCGGCGGCGCGCTCGCTGCGCGCGTGGCAGTTGCAGGGCGCGCTCGCCGAGCGCCTACGCGAGCGGTTCGACGAGGACTGGTTCCGGAATCCGGCGGGCGGCGCCTATCTCGTCGGTGAGTTGATGGCCGAGGGGCAGCAGCTGGACGCGGCAGAGTTACTGGAGCGCGAGGGCGGCGGCGCGCTCAGCTTCGACGCCGTGATCCGTGCGGTCGAGGCGCGGCTGGCCTAACGGCGCCTCCCGTGCACGTCAGTCGCGCAGAAGCGTTCCCGGCGCTCAGGGAATGCGCGCGCCGACCGCCGTCCGTCCGCCCTGCTCGAGCGCCACCGTGCTCGCCCGCCCATCGGCGACGGTGAACGTCAGGCGAATCGACGCGCTGCCGGCCGCGGCAAAGCGGTGCTCACCCGACGCCACGATCGGGAATGCAGGCTGATTCGGCGCCTGCGCCATCAGTCGCCCGTCCTGCTCGAACACGCGCAGGGGGAGCGTCGCGCCGGTCGGGAGCGCGAGGGCGTACGTGCCGACATACACGGCGCGTTGCGCGGTGGAGAGGGTGATCTCCGCGGGCGGCACGATCAGCGGTCGCCCGGTCACGACGCGGCGGAACTGCGCATCGAGTTGGTCGGCGGCAGACGATTCGGTATTGACCAGGATCGCGATGGTGACAGAATCGTCAGGCAGCCACGTCAGCGATGAGACGAAGCCGTTGATGCCGCCGTTGTGCGAGACGACCCGATGCGCGCCGTCTCGCCCCGTACCGAGTCCGAACCCGTACGCCATACGGGTCCCGTCGGCCAGCGTATCGGGGCTGGTCATCGCGGCGTACGAGGCGGCCGTCACCACGCGCCCCGACGTCAGCGCGTCCTGCCATCGCGCGAGATCGAACACGGTCGAACAGAGGGCGCCGGCGGCGTAGGGGCTGGTCATGCTGAGCGACCGCGCAGGGGTCGGTGGCGCACCCGCGCGCCCGTAACCTTTGGCATCGGCCGGTCCGGCCGGTACGTCGGGACAGTAGCGCGTGTCCTGAAGACCGGCGCGTGGAATGAGCTCGCGTTCGATGTGCGCCGCGTACGACTCACCCGTGAGGCGCTCGATGATGCGGCCGAGCAGGACGTAGCCCGAATTGTTGTAGCGATAGGCGGTGCCGGGCTCGAAGTCGAACGGCGCGGCAGCGAAGATCGCGATCAGCGAGTCGGGGGTGAACGGCAGCGCCATGCGCATGCCCCACGCGGGCATGCCGGTGTAGCTCCTGATCCCCGAGGTATGGTTGAGTAGCTGACGCACGGTCACAGTGCGTCCCTGCATCGGGTAGTCGGGAAGGTGGCGGGTGAGCGGATCGTCCAGGTTGATCCGGCCCTGCTCGACCAGCCGCATGATCGCGGCGGCGGTGAACTGTTTGGTCAGCGACCCGATGCGGAAAACCGAATGCGGCGTCACGGGACGCGCCGCCGCGGCGTCGGCGAGGCCGTAGCCCGCGGCACGGACCGTGTCGTCGCCGCGCATCACCAGCACCGCGACACCAACCGCGTCGCCGCGGTCGATCGCGTCCTGCGTGAGCGAGTCGATCGTCGCGGCCCACCGCTCGGGCGAGGCGTGGGGTGCGTGGGGCGTCTGCGCGGTGACGGCGAGGGGGGCGATGAGCGCGGCGGCGATGACGGCCGCGCAGCCGAGGCGGATGGTGACGCGTGCACGCATGGTCGGGGCGGCTCGGTGGCGACGTTGGGGCGCGGGGATATCTTCCTCCGCGATGTCGATACCGCGATTACGCGGCCGGGCGACGCGAGGATTCATCCCGCGGGTTCCGAGCGCGCCGAACCCCGTTCCAGGAGCGATCCGATGACGACCGTTGCCTCACCCGACCCGCGCCCGGTGGCGGTGATCACCGGCGCCTCACGCGGCATCGGCCGGGCGATCGCCCTCGACCTCGCCGCTGACTGGGACATCGTCGCCCTGGCACGCGACGCCGCCGATCTGGACGCGCTGGCCGGCCAGATCACGCGCGGCGGCGGACGGTGCGAGATCCGGGCGGTCGACGTGACCGATGCGACGGCGGTCGGTACGGCGCTGCGCGGCGTGAGAGCCGACGTGCTGGTGAACAATGCCGGTGTCGGCGTGCTCAAGCCGTTCCTCGACACTGCGCCTGACGAATGGCGCCGCATGATCGACGTCAACATCAACGCGCTCTTCCATGTCACGCGCGCCCTGCTGCCCGGCATGGTGGAGCGCGGGCGCGGTCATGTCGTAACGATCGGCTCGATCGCCGGACGCAGCGCGTTCGAGGGCGGAAGCTGCTACGCGGCGACCAAGCATTTCGTCAATGCGTGGAGCGAGTCGCTGCTGCTCGAGGTGCGTGAGGCGGGGGTCAAGGTCAGCGTCGTGCAACCCGGAGGCGTCGCGACGGAGTTCAACGGCGGTGACCCGTCGGCCCCTGGGGCGTCGTGGAAGTTGCAGGTAGAGGACGTCGCGCGTGCCGTGCGCACGGTGCTCGCGACGCCGCCGAACACCCTCATCTTCCAGCTCGAGGTCCGGGCGCTGATCGCGAAGCCGCCCGGAGGACGCCCGTGACCAACGCCCCGCCGTCGACCGCATCCCCGTCCGCGCCGCTCCGGCTCGTCGCTGAAGCCGCGCTTCCCACGATGGCCGAGCGCGAACTGTTGGCGGTACGCGAGATCGCGCAAGCGTTTCTGCGCGCCGAACGGCCGGAGGAGCTGTACGGCTTCGCGCTGGCCCGGGTGACGCCGCTCGTCGGTGCCTCGTTCGCCTCGGTCTACCTGATGGACGAGGGGAGCGAGTTGATGCGACTGGGCGCGTCGTTCAACTGGCCGGATCGGTGGCGTCCGTGGCTCGACCGGATGGTGGTGCGGGTAGGGCGCGGGCCGAGCGGTGAGGCGGCCGCCGAACGCCGCCCGGTCGAGGTTCCCGACCTGTTCGCCGATACCACGCATGGCGACGACTGGCACGAGGTCGCCCGCGAGCTCGGCGTGGCCGCCCTGGTTGCGCTGCCGCTCGCCACGCCGACCGCCGTTCATGGCGCCGTCGCATTCTACTTCGACGCCGCCGGCCCCATGCGCGACGATCAGCGGTCGCTGCTGCGAGCCGTGGCCGATCAGCTCGCCGCGATGGCCGAACGCGCCGGGTTGATGGCCGAACTGCAACGAACGAACGCCGCCCTCACCCAAGCGAACGAGGCGCTGACGGCGCAGAATCGCGCGCTGGAGGAGGCTCGTGTCGTGCGCGACGAGTTCCTCACGACGATCTCCCACGAGCTACGTACCCCGCTTGCCGCGGTGCTCGGTTACGTCGGGCTGCTGGAGGAGGAGATCACAGGCCCGGTGAACGATCGCCAACGTCGGGATCTGGGCCAGGTGCGGCGCGCCAGCGAACATCTGTTGGCGCTGGTGGAGGATCTGCTCGCGCTGGCCGCGCTGCGTCGCGGGGCGGTGACGCCGCGGATGCGGCCGGTGGATCCCCGCCGCCCGCTCGAGGAAGCGGTCGCGACGCTTGGTGCGCGCACCGGCGCCGTAACGTTACAAGTCACGATGCCCGCCGAGCCCGTGCCGCCCCTGGTCAGCGACGGGCGGACAATCGCGCGCATCCTCGTTAGCTTGCTCGACAACGCGTTCAAGTTCACCGAGCGGGGGGATGTGCACCTCTCGCTGACGGTGACCGGCCCCGATGTGGTCTACCGGGTGGAGGATGCGGGGATCGGGATCGCGCCGGCGGCGCACGACCTGATTTTCGAGGAGTTCCGCCAGGTGGATGGGTCGACGACGCGGCGGTACGGCGGCGCGGGGCTGGGTCTGGCCCTTGCACGTCGAGCGGCGCGGCTCCTCGGCGGCGATGTCACCCTCGTGCGCAGTGCACCTGGTGAAGGCGCCTGCTTGGAACTCCGCCTGCCGCAGGGAGGCGACGCCGCGCGCCGAACTGCGCCCGCCGGCCCGCCACCGCCGACATGACCGCTCCGGAATGACTCCTCCGCCCTCGCACGGATCGCGCACCGACCGATGAATCAACAGAGCAGCCGGATCGTGCAGGAGTCGTTCACGTCGCTTCCGGCGGCGGACGTCATCGCGCACGCGAAGCGGTTCTTCACCCAGCGCACGGGTGTCTACGCCGCGTTTCTCGAGAAGGAGGGCCCCGGTCACGCGGTCTTTCGCGGGCAGGGGGGTGAGGAACTGGTGATCGGCGTCGCTGACGCGCCCGGCGGAACGCGGGTGACCGGGTCGACCTACCTGTTCGACCAGCAGATCGCGCGCTTCCTCACCTCGCTGGCGCCGTACGAGGCGCCGGAGCCGGACGAGACGCCGGCGCTCGACGCCGCCGACGATCTGGCCGCGCTGCCCGCGGGCGGTGCCCCGTGAGCCGCCCGTTCGTCGCCGACCTTCGCAGCCGCGCCGAGACGATCGAGCTGGGTGAGGCGGACTCCCCGCGCCTGACGATCCGGGTCCAGGCCGCGGAGTTGTGGGACGCCGTTCGGATGGCCACGCCGCCCTCGCTTCCCGTCGTGGTCGTGAAGATCCGGGCGCTCGAGGCGCTGCACCCGACCGTCGACGCGCACGAGGACTTCGTGCTCAAGCTGGGCGGCATCGAGATTCTCGACGAGAACGCGTCGCTCGCCGAGGCCGGCGTGCTGAACGGTTCGACGCTGCTCCTCATGTATCGGCGTCGCCGCCCCATCCGCTGACGCCGCGCGTCATCGTTCCGCCGCGGCGCGGCATCGTGCGCCGACCTGCCGCCGTCGCCCCGGTGGTCGGCCGGCGCGCGCGGACGGTTGTCGCCGGATGACTGTCGCCTATCTCTCGCACAGCGACTGCGGACGCCACGACACCGGATGGGGACATCCGGAACACGTCGGGCGGCTACGGGCGATTCCGCGTGCCCTGCGCGACGACCCGGAGCTGTTCGAGCTCGTGCAGCACGTCGAGGGGCGCCACGCGACGGCCGATGAACTCGCACTCGGCCACGACCGCACGCACATCGCGCGGATTCGCGACCTCGCCCTGGCCGGCGGTGGACGCGCCGAC
>JBBQHX010000119.1:0-10466 GCA_038324385.1 Gemmatimonadales bacterium
TCCTCGCCATGCGCGAGCGGCCGAAGCCGCGAACGCGATCGTTCTCGCCGTTGCGGCGCGCGGTGCGCACGAGGCGGACCTGCTGGCGGAACTCCTCGTCGGCCAGGGCGGCCGCGACGTCCGCGTCGACGGGCGCGGCGCAAGCGCCTGACGGCCCCCCCCATCGTCCCGTGGCGTTGTGGTATCGCGCGGGGGAATCCCATAGCGATTTCCCGTACGGGCCCCCGCCGTGTGCTCGCTACAGCGCCGCTCGCGACGCATGTCGCTCCCGATGTTTCCCTCACCCCAGGTACTCGATGTCCGAATCCACACCACCGCTGTTGTCCGACCTCGTCCGCCGAGCCGCTGCCGATGCTGATCCGCGTGCGGCGCCGGGCACGCCGATCCCGATCGTACTCGGTCAGTCGCTCGCCGAGCCGAGCAGCCGGCGATCCTTTCTGGCGAAGGCCGGTGCGCTGAGCCTCGCCCTGCCGAGTGTGGCGCTCGCCGGGTGCTCACCGGGCGGTGGGGGCGGTGCGGTCGACAGCGTGCGCGGGGTGGGCGCCGCGGGCGGCTCGTCGGCGGCCGACATCACGCTGCAGCAGAACGCGAACAGCAAGCTGGATACGGCGCTGACCCATCCCGATCACGGCAGTACGTCGACCACGCCCGCGACGCAGGCGGCGCAGGCGGCCGCGCTCCGCCGCTACGATCCGACGCTGCCGCCCCTGTCGAACGAGCGGACGATTCGCCTCAATTGGCGCGCGCAGGAAGTCCCGGTCCGCATTTCTGCCGACACCGTGGTCGCGGGATGGACGTTCGAAGGCGACATCCCGGGTCCGATCGTGCACTGCCGCGTCGGGGATACGGTGGAGTTCACGCTCACCAACGAGGGCATCCTCCCGCACTCGATGGATTTTCACGCCGCGCAGATCGACCCGAAGGTCGCCTTCCGCTCCGTCGCGAAGGGTGAGTCGGTGACCTTCCGGTTCCAGCCGAAGTGGGCCGGCGGCTTCATGTACCACTGCGGCACCGCGCCGGTGCTGATGCATATCGGCGCCGGCATGTACGGCGCGATCATCGTCTCGCCGCGCGAGCCGCTACCGGCCGCGAAGGAATTCGTGCTCGTGCACAGCGAGTTCTATCTCGGCGAGGCGGCGGACGGCATCCGACCGTTCGACTACAACAAGATGCTGTCGACCCTGCCGGACTTCTTCGCCTTCAACGGTCGGCCCAATCAGTACATCGACGCGCCGATCACGGTGAAGGTCGGCGATCGGGTGCGCTTCTGGGTCGTGAACTGCGGACCGACGCACCCGTGCGCCTTCCACGTCGTGGGCGAGCAGTTCGACACGATGTATCTGGGCGCGCCGCCAGGCACGCCGATTCGCGGCGTGCAGACGTGGGACGTGCCGGCCGGCGGCGGCATGTGCTTCGAGCTCGTCTGCGACATCGAGGGCGAGTTCCCGTTCGTGAACCACGGGTTCGGACACGGACAGAAGGGCGCCATTGGTTTTCTCGTCGTGGAGCCCTGAGCGCCCTAGAACCGTTCGCCCCGCGCCTCACGCGCGGGGCTCCCCACCCCGCGGATCCGCCCCCACATCGTGTGGAAGAAGAGCGCGATGCCGAACAGTTGAGCGAAGCTGAACAACACCACCGCCCATCGGAGCCAGAGTCCAGGCACGGCCGAGCGCAGCAACTCGGCGACGACGCGTCCCCCCGTTCCGATCGTGAGGAGCCAGTAGGCTGCTTCGGCGACCGAGGGGCGGTAGCGCACGTCGGTCTTGTCGGGGCGCGGGAAAAGCCAGAGCGCCACGCCGAGGATCATCATCATCACGAAGCCGACGAGGATGGCGTGCGTGTGTGCGCTCGCCTCGTAGGGGGTGCTCGGCCGCAGCCAGAGCTCGCGCCTGACGACCATCCACGCACCGATCGCGAGGCCGACGGCCAGAAATCCGATCGCGGTCTTGATGTAGCGCCGAACGAGTCCGTACATCGGCGCGCTACGACCCGGCCACGGGCAGCGGCGTTCGTGCCGGTGCGCTCGCGCGTTCCGTCGCCTGACGCTTCGCCGACGGTCCATCGAGGGTGCGCCAGAGCCCGTAGGCGAACGCGTAGGCACCCGCGGCGGACAGCACGCCTCCGCCCACGAGCAGCGGCGTCACTGCGCCGCCGAACGTCGGCCGGAGCATGAACGCGGCGACCATCAGCAGCAGCCCGGCGTTGGCCATCCACCAGTGCCAGCCGGCGAGGCGTCGGCTGAACAGCGGAGCGCCGCTGAACCGCGGGATGACGTGATAGGCAACGCCGTAGATCATCATCGTCACGAAGCCGAGCATGTTGAGATGCAGATGCGCCGGGCGATAGACGATCCACACCGGCTGCGCCGCCATCGCCACACCCAGGGTCACGCCGAGCGCGAGCCAGGTGAGGCTTGCCCGGACGAAGGCCTTGACGAACCATTCCATCAGTGATCTCTCCGCGGGTGGACTGTTCGCATCACCGCGAGCCCGGACGCGGGGTGATCGTGGCGAGCAGCAGCAGCTCGCCGTTGGTGGCCCGCATCCCGTGCAGCTCACCAGGTGCGTAGGCGACGATTGCTCCTTCAGAGCAGACGCGTTCGGCATCGACGCCCGAGAGCGTGCCGGTTCCCTCGAGGACCGTCAGGACGACCGTCGAGGTGCTGGTATGCGGTGCTGCCTGACGTGCCTCGATCATCTTCATCCGTCGCACCCACATCGCACGATCGTCGCCTCGAGCGTGCCGAGGAGCGCCGCCGGAGCCACCCCTGCCTGTTCGGCGGCATTCGTCAGTGAGTTCGCTCCGCCGCAGCACGCGTCCACACCGAAGGCGTTGAACACGCCCGTACTGGGCGGGAAGCGCAGCAGCACCTCGTTCACGGTCCACGCGGGATCGAGGTGAACGGTCCGATCGTCGGTGGGATCGGGGACGGGGTCATACAGGAGGGGCTCTCTGGTTTCCGTCATTGGAAGTATTCGTCCGGGAATGGGAAGGATCGGGCGCGCCGTGCTCAACGCTCAGCGCAGCAGTGTGAGCATAGCGTTCGTCGTGATGCCGGCCGGCTCGCCGAGCCCGATTTGTTGATGCGCGATTGCGCCGGTGCGATCGAGCACTGTGATCTGATTGGTGTGCGCGACCTCGGCGTCAGGTTGCATCTGATACCGGACACCGAGGGTCGCGGCCAGTTCGCGAACCGCGTCGTCGCTGCCGTTCAGCAGCGTCCAGCGTGCCGGATCGAGCTTCGTCTGTGCGGCCCATTCCGCCAGCCTTTCGGGGGTGTCGCGGTCAGGATCGAGCGAGATGAGTACAAAGCCCACGTCCCCGCGCTGCTCGACGGGCACCGCCGCCTCGATGCGCTTGAGGTCGGCGAGAATGATCGGGCAGGTCACTGCACAGTTCGTGTAGACCATCGCCAGCACCTGCACCCGGCCAGCCAGACTCGTCAGGCCGATGGTATCGCCGTGTTGCGTCACCCAGGTCGTCGGAAGGTCATAGAGCGAGGGGCCGGCCGCGGCCATGGCGCGTTGGTCGCGGCCCGAGTCTCCGGTGTCATCGGCCGCGTCCGCCGGTACGCAGCTCGCGCAGATGACGAGCGTTCCAAGGATCAGGAGCACGATGCCGAGTTTCATATGGCGGTGCATGGACCCCTCCAGGTGGGTGGCGGACGCGTCAGGCGGCGCAGCGGAAACCCAGCGCGCTCACGGTGGTCGCGCCCGTGAGCCCGGCCCGGAAAGCGTAGCGCAGGAAGGCCGGGTAGTTGGATGGATCCGCGGCCCCGATCGCGCCGCTCGCGCAGAACAGGCTGTGATCACGCCCACCGACCGCGCGCGAGTCGTCGGAGACGAGCACGCTATTGAAGTCGTCAACCCATTCCCATACGAGATCATGCAGCCCCCGCACGCCGTACGCGTTGATCGCGCCGGTGGCGACCTCGGGGGTATGACGCGAGCGGCCCGAGTAGAGCGTGACCAGATGCTGAACGAACAGGGGCTCGCGTGCGGCGTCGCGACTCGAGGCGTCCGCGGCCGCGACGTACTCCCACTCGGCCACCGTCGGCAGCCGCTTGCCCTGCGCGCGGCAGTAGGCGCGCGCCGCGAACCAGGAGACACTCGTCACCGGCCGCCGGGCATCGGCCGCGTCGCCGACGTCCAGATCCCCGGCCCAGTTCGACAGATACGCCGCACGGTCCGCGAACAGCGGCCGCACCGCACTGCGGCGCCAGCTCGGGTGCTGCCGAACGAAGGCCAGAAAATCCCCGCGGGTGACGGGATCCCGGTCCAGGCGGAAGGCGCCCACCCGGGTCGGCGGATCGCCGACGCGCCCATAGAGCGGGCGGTAGCTGCCAGCGGGCAGGCGCACCATTGCGCCCGCGTCCGTCACACCGACAGGCGAGTCTGCCGCACGAGCCGCTCGCACACCGCCTGACGCGGGCTCGCGCTGCGCCGCCGAGGCGGCGGACACGGGCAGCGTCAGGCAGAGGGTGGCGAGCAGTGACAGCGAGCGGAGGTGGAGCATCGGTCAATCCTGCGGACGGGATGGGGTCGCGCTGTGATGTCAGGCGGCGGGGCGACATCGTCGCCCGCCGCCTGACGGTGATCAGTGTGCCGAGAGGGTGATGCCCTTCTTCTGTGCGAACACCTCGGCGTTCTTGTCGCCGGTGACGGTGATCATGCCCAGCGCACCCTTGTTGAAAGCGCGGAAGATCGCGTGGTCGACCAGCACCAGGCTGCCCGGCACTTCGGCGCGGAACTCCACGATCGTCGATCCGCCGGCGGGGATCATCGTGGTCTGGACGTTCCGCTGCGTGATGTCGATGCCGCCCTCGCCATAGACGTTGTCGAACACCTCGCCGATCACGTGGAACGAGCTGCTGAGATTGGGGCCACCGTTTCCGACGAAGAGACGCACGGATTCACCGGCCCGGACCTGCGGTGCCTTGTCGCCGGTCATCGATCCGACAGAGCCGTTGAAGACCACGTGCGTGGGTTGTTCGGCCGCTCCCTTTTCCATGTCGAGGGTGTGCGGCTTGCCGGGACCGCCGGGCATCGCGTAGAACTCCGACTGCATCACGTAGAACTCGCGATCGACCTTCGTCATCCCTTCCTTCGGCTCGACGAGGATCAGCCCGTACATCCCGTTGGCGATGTGCATCGGCACGGGGGAGACGGCGCAGTGATAGACGTAGAGCCCGGGGTTGAGCGCGCGGAAGGTGAACACCGACTCGCCGCCAGGCAGCGTCAGCGTCGCCGACGCACCGCCGCCAGGGCCGGTGACCGCATGCAGATCGATGTTGTGCGGGACGACGCTGTGCTCGTGGTTGGTCATCGTGAACTCGACGAGGTCGCCCTCGCGAACGCGGATGAAGTTGCCCGGCACATTGCCGCCGAACGTCCAGAATCCGTACTCGACGCCGTCGGCGAGGGTCATCGTCTTCTCGATTGTCTCGAGCTCGACGAGCACGCGGGTGGCGTGCGTGCGAGTGATCGGCGGCGGCACGTTCGGCGCGACCGTGAGCACCGCTCGCTCCTCACCGACGATCTCGGGGAGCGCGCGCGTGGGCACGGCGCTTTCGCCGCGTTCCGCCGCCGACGCCACCGGTGCGCCGCATCCGGCCAGCGTCGCGCTGGCGAGAATGGCACCGATGGCGAGAACGGTTCCGAGGCCGATCCGGCGGAGCGGCACATGTATCGTGAACGGCAGCTGTGAGGTCGTCATGGTCGTGCGTCCTCGGCGAAGCGTGAAGGTCCAACGGGTGTGGGTCGTCGCTCAGGCGAACGACGCCACGGGGGATGTGGCGGGCGACACGATCGTCGGCGGGCCACGGAACGGTGCGGGACGTTCGCCGAGGAGATCGGCGAAGGTCGTGGTAGCGAGTGGAGCCCGACGGGCGGCGGTGAGCGCCGTCCACCGGTGATGGGCCGCGCACGGGTGCGCGGGGTCGCACGGGACGGTGCCGAGGAGGCAGCGCGCCTGGGCGCGCGGCTCGTCGAACAGGTCGATCACCGCAGCCAGCGTCAGCGACTCGGGGGCGGTGGACAGGGTGAAGCCGCCCTGCGGGCCACGGCTGCTGGAGACGATGCCGGACTTGGCCAGCGCGTTGAGCGTCTTGGCGAGGTAGTTCCGCGGCGCACCGATGGACTCGGCGATCTCGTCGGCGCACACCGGCCGGCCGCCGTACTCGCGGGCGAGAACCAGAATGGCGCGGAGCGCGTAGTCGGACGTGGCGGAGAGCATGGGCGAACCTCCGGGAAAAACGAGTTCCTCATCTCGATATGAGAATCGCGTTTCCCGGGTTCGCGGGCGATCGGCGGATACCGGAACTTTCGTGCGGAGTTCGCGCGGGGCGGGTAGGGGAAAGCCTGAAGGGGGCGACTGTGGGCGAACGGCGGTTGTGGCTGTGGGCTGTGGGCTGTGGGCTATGAGCTTTGGGCGGCGGCGAGTTGGCGCTCGATTTCCTGGCGGCGGGCGGAGAGGTGCCTGACGCGGCGGCGGGCCCGGACGAGTAGGACGATGGCCACGGTCAGCATCAGTGCGCCAAGGGCTGCCGCGAGGGAGGCCGCGGTGCCGACGCCGCCCCAGATGCCAGCGGCGAGGGCGCCGAGGGTGAAGATCGTGGTGAAGGTCACGGCCAGCCGTGACGCGACGACCGCGTGGTCGGCGAGCAGCACCCGACGGTGCCGCAGCACCCAGAGCGCGAACGCCGCCCACGACAGCCCGATGCCGACGAGGACGATCAAGGCGAGTCGAGTGCGCGTTGGGAGTGCCGGCTCCGTCGCCAGCAACGCGCCGACGACGCCCGCGCCGGCGAGCGAGGTGAGCAGGAGCAGCGTGTACCGAAGCCGCGACGGGCGCGAGAGTTCGGCCGCCAGCACGCGCTGGACGTCGGCGGCCGATGGTGCGGCGAGAGGTGTAGCGTTAGGCGTCGTCATGGGTGCACTCCCTTGGCGGTGAGTTGGCGGCGAAGCATCTGGCGGGCACGGAAGAGTCGGGACTTGACGGTTCCCACGGGAACGTCGAGCACCTCGGCGAGCTGGACGAGCGAGAGTTCGTGCAGATAGAAGAGCACCAGCACCTCGCACTCGACGAGGGGCATCCGCTGCAGCTCCTCGTGTAGCTGCGCGATCTCCTCGGCGCGGTCGTCCTCGTCGCCAGGCTCGGCGAGCGTGGCGACGTCGTCGGCCGAGATGTCGGGTTCGGCGTACTGGTGCCGCAGCCGATCCATCACCGCGCGCCGGGCGATGCCGAACAGCCAGGGCCGCAGGCGTGTGGCGTCGCGCAGTCGCGGCATGGCGCGCAGCACGCGGAGCCAGACGTCCTGCACCGTATCCACGGCCACGTCGTCGCTGGAGCTGAGGCGGCGGATGTAGCGCCAGAGCGGCTCGTGCCATCGCGCGACCAGTTCGTCGAACGCGGCGGGCTCGCCGAGCTGGCAGCGGATGGCGAGCAGTTCGTCGTCGAGGCGGCTGGCAACCGCTGGCCCATCATCCCCATCGGCGGTGTCGTGCACGGTGACCTCCGTCATTACCCGAAGGAGTCGGACGGGCGCGCGAAAGGTTCACGCGAGTGCCGCCGCCAGGACGAAACGCAAGCCGCCCTCACGACCCGATTGAGTCGTGAGGGCGGCTTGCACATGTCCGCCACTGCGACATCGCCCGCCTTACGCCGCCAGCTCCTCCGCGTCATCCCCCGGGGTGCCCTCGGGGAGTCGCTCGATGGTGAACCCGGTGTAGCCGTAGATCGCCGACACCACCGGATTGATCAGGTTGAAAAAGGCGAACGGGGCATAGACGAATGTCGACACTCCGAGCGTCTGCGCCATGAACGCGCCGCAGGTGTTCCAGGGGACGAGCACGGAGGTCAGGGTGCCGCCGTCCTCGAGCGCGCGCGAGAGGTTCTTCGGGTGCAGGTTCCGACGGCGGTACTCGGCGCGGAACATCCGCCCCGGGAGCACGATGGAGATATACTGATCGGAGGCGACGATGTTGCTGCCGAACGCGGTGGCGAGCGTCGCGAAGATCAGTCCGCCGGTGCTGCGCACCGAATTGAGGATCGTCGCGGCGATCTTCTGCAGCAGGTTGGTCTTCTCCATGACGCCGCCGAACATCATCGCGGCGAGAATCAGCCAGACGGTCGTCAGCATGCTCGACATCCCGCCGCGCGAGAGCAGATCGTCGAGGGCGGCGTTGCCCGACTCGAGCTGATAGCCGTCGAACAGCGCGATCCAGGCGCCCTTGAGCAGCGCCAGACCGGCGGGGAGCGTCGTCTCGCCGACGAGGCCGAGCACCGCCGACTGCTGAAAGAGCACGGCGAAGACGCAGCCGGTCAGCGCCCCGATGAGCAACGCCGGAAAGGCCGGAACGCGCCTCACGACGAGCGCGATGACGAGCACGACCGGCAACAGCATGTGCGGGCCGATCACGAACCGCTCGCGCAGCGCCGCGAGGATCTCCTCCAGTTGCGAGGCGTCGGTGGGCGCGTCGACGACGAAGCCGGCGATGACGAACAGTGTCAGCGCCAGCAGAAAGCTCGGCAGCGTCGTCCAGAGCATGTGCCGGATGTGCGTGAACAGATCCGTTCCGGCCACCGCCGGCGCGAGATTCGTCGTATCCGACAGCGGCGACATCTTGTCGCCGAAGTACGCGCCCGAGATGATCGCGCCCGCGGCCAGTCCGAGATTGAGGTTCTGCGCGGTGGCGATCCCGACCAGCGCGACGCCAATCGTGCCGGCGGTCGTCCAGGAGCTTCCCGTGGCGACCGACACCAGGGCGCAGATGATACAGGCCGCGCCATAGAATACCGCGGGCGTCAGGATCTGCAGGCCGTAGTAGATCATCGTCGGCACGACGCCGGCGAGGATCCACGTCCCGATCAGCGATCCGACGACGAGCAGGATGAGCACCGCGCCCATCGCCAGCGAGATGCTCTGGACGATCCCGCGCTCCATCTCCGTCCACGTGTACCCGTTGCGCAGTCCGACGAGGGCCGCCACCCCCGCGCTGAGAATCAGCGCGAGCTGATTGGGGCCGCTCGACGAGCCGTCCCCGAACAGGTAGACCGACGCCGCGAGCAACCCGATGAGGACGAACAGGGGGATGAGCGCCTGTCCGAGTGTCGGCTCGCGCCGGAACGTGTCATCCATGGAAAGGAGGATACTGGGAGGGAGTCGCTTCGGGTCGCCAGAACCGTGCTGCGCGTGGCCAGCAGGCGGACCGACCGGGGGCTAGTACGGGACGGTGCCCGGACGTCAACGAAGCATACCGAACGGGCGGACGCCAGGGGAGCATGGGGGCCGATCCGTCGGGACCGATCCGGTCGGCTGGCGGAACCGGCGCCGGCGGGACCACATTGTCGCGGCCCCCGGACTGGATCGGGGTGCCCGTCGCTCCGAATCGGACTCTCCCGCAGGAGGTAACAATGCCATCGCGATCCTACAGGCTGCTGGTCGTCGGGTGCGCGCTCTCGTGGTTTCTGGTGGGACTCCACCTCCCGGCGCTCCACGCGATGATTCATCACGGCGGGGAGCCGCACCTGCTCGCGCTGGTAATCACGACGCTACTCGCCAGCGCCGGCGCGGTTGGCCTCTGGGCACTGCTCCGCGTTCCGCGGGGCTGGCCCACACGGTCGAGTGCCGAGGCCTCGTAGATCGACGGCCGCGTCAGGCAGGATTCCCGAACGTCGATGCTGCCCGTGTTTCTGCAGAACGTCTACATCAAACCCGATGTCGAGCTCCCGGACACGACCTTTCCCGGCACGCTCCCGTTCGCTCGCTCACTGAACATCAGCTTCACGCATCCGGTCACCTTCTTCGTCGGCGAGAATGGATCGGGCAAGTCGACGGTGGTGGAGGCGATCGCCGAGCTGTGCGGTCTGCCAGCCGGCGGCGGCGGGCGCAACGATCTTGCGGATCTGCGGGTGCCGCATGGCCGGAGCGCGTTGGCGCCCTTCCTCCGCGCCGCCTTCCGCAGCAAGCCTCACGACGGGTATTTCTTCCGCGCGGAGTTTCAAGCCCACTTCGCCTCGCTGCTGGAGAGCCGGGAGGCCGATCCGGACTTTCCCGGTGATCCGTATGCGCGCTATGGCGGGCAGTCGCTGCACACACGATCGCACGGCGAAGCGTTTCTCGCCGTTTTCTCGTCATGGTTGAAGCCGGGGATCATCCTGATGGATGAGCCCGAAGCCGCACTCTCGCCGCAACGCCAGCTGACGCTCCTCGCGGGGATGGCGAAGCTCGCCCGCGAGAGTGCCGTGCAGTTCATCGTCGCCACGCACTCGCCGATTCTGCTGACGTTTCCGGGTGCCACGCTCCTCTCCTTCGACGAGGGTCGCATCGAGCCGACGCGGTTGGAGGACACCGCCCACTATCAGATCACCAGGGGCATCCTCGATGCGCCGGATCGCTACTGGCGCCACCTGCTGCGTGAGGATGACGCCGAGTGATGCCGGATAGCGTCGATCCGCCCCCGGCC
>JBBQHX010000120.1:0-10344 GCA_038324385.1 Gemmatimonadales bacterium
TACCCGCAGCGAAACCTGGGCATTGGCATCGCGGCCGGCGCCACCCTGCTCGGCGCACTCGAGGCGTTCGCGCATGCCTCACGAGCCCGCGGCGCCGCGGGGCGCCTCACGCGGGGGACCGCCACCGCGCTTCGCGCGCCGGCCGGAGCCAGCGTCGCCCCTTGGATGAACGGGCGTGACCTTGGAATCGCCCTGCGGCTCGACTGGTGACCGCCGCGGTGCGGCGACGGTTCAGCCGCCGTCGCCGCGCCCGGCCCGGATGTCCACCGACAGGATGAAGCGCGGGATCACGGCGTCGAACTCCGCGCCGTCCTCGCGGATGAAGTGATAGAGCCCCTCCATCCACCCCTCGACGGACTTGAGGACGCAGAAGCTGCCGTACTCATGCACGTCGCCCGGCGCGATCACGGGCTGCAGTCCCACCACTCCATCACCCACCACCTCGACGTCCTCACCGGCCGAGTCGTGGATGTGCCACTGGCGGGAGAGCAGTTGGGCCGACTGGACACCGACATTCTCGATGCGGACCTGATACGAGAATACGAACTGGCGCTGCTCGGGACGCGAGTGGCCGGGCATGAAGGCCGGGCGCACGGTGACCCGGATGCCGTCGGTGACGCGGTAGTAGAAGGGTTGCGGCATGGTCCGGGAATCTAATGCCGCCGGAACCGCGCCGCCGGCCGTCGTCACCAGACTTTAAGCCAGCACGCCGCGGTCACCGGCGGGCGACTCGTCCCCGGCATCGAGGAGGGCAAAATCCGGCATGTCGTCGGGGTGCTCGGTCACCGAGATCTGGCGGTCCCGCCCGCGCCGCAGCATGCGCACGAATGCCGCAGCGACCGCGGGTTCGAACTCCACCCCTGCCCCGCTCTCGATGTAGCGAAGGCCGCGCGCCAGCGACCACGCCGGCCAGTGGACGCGAAACGACCGCAGCGCGGTGAACACGCTGCACACCTTCACGATCGAGCTCACGACGTGCGGCCGCCGCGGCGCGGTGGGGGTGGGATAGCCCGTGCCATCGGGACGGAAATGGTGCTCGTACGCCGCGATCGCCGCGAGATCGAGCGTGTTGCCTGACGTGAGCAGCAACTGTGCCCCTTCGCGCGGGTGGCGATGGATGCGTTCCCGCTCGTCAGGCGTGAGCTGATTCTTCTCGAGCAACGCCCTCGGCACCGACGCCATGCCGATGTCGTGCAGCAGCCCCGCCACACCGATCCGCAATGCCTCACGCCGGCCGGCACCGAGCTGTTCGGCCAGGGCAAGCGTCAGCGACGCGACGTTGATCGCGTGCATCACGGCGTAGTCGCCGAAGTTCGCCAGCCGCAGGATTGGAATCACCGGCGCCGCGTCGGCGTGCCGCAGCACGAGCAGGCTCCGCACGATCAACTCCGCCTCCGACGCCGGAACCTTTCCGCGCTTCTCGGCGTTGGCGAAGATCCACCGGGTGACGGCGGTTTCCTCCGCGAGCGAGTACGCGGCCACGTTGGACGTGGCCGCGTCCCCCGGCTCGATCGGGTCGGGGCTCGCCTCATACATCGACACCGCCCCGAACCGCACACCGGCGACAGGCTCCCCGGGTGGCGGCGTATCGGCGGCCGCGGCGACCTGCCCGAGCCGCACGTACAACGACTCGAGGAACCGCTCGAACCCGTCGCGCGTGAGATCCGGGGTGAATTCGAGCCGCTGCACCCCGGCGTCGGAGAGGCGGCTTGCCCACTGCCAGCCGCGCAGCGACGGGATCGGCGTCTGGTCGTGCACGACGTTCTCGCCGAGGAAGGAGAACTGCGCGGCCCGTGGCAGTCGGTGCAATTCGTCAAGCATCGCGAACGAGGCATCGACGGTCTTGCCCCGGGCCGGATGGCCGCGCCCATAGAGCGAGATCGTCGCGATCGACTGCGCGAGCGAGTGCAGGAAGAGGACGGAGACCGTCATCGAGGCACCACTCCGGCGGCATCCATGTCGATGATCATTCGTGGCGCCCTCCAGGTGCGGCGGTGGTTGCGGTGAGTCCGGCCGCGACCGCGCTGGCCGACCGCCGGACCGGGGTGAGCGCTCCTACTTCAAGTGCCAGGTCCAGCACCTCCCGCACCCGCCCGTCGTCGCTCCAGCCGCGGGCCAGGACGTGCAGGGCGGCGACCACATGCGGCGTCAGCGGTGCCAGACGGGCGCGCCGCGTGAGGCGTGCCCGGGTCGTCGCGACCTCGAGCAGCGCGTCGAACACCGCGGGGTCACGAGACCCCTGTACCGCGCGCACCGCCAGCGCACGCAGTGCCGACGGCTGCGTCTGGTCGCGCACGATGGCCACCAGCGGCGCAATCACTGGCTCGGGGGCGCCATGGCTCGCGAAGTAGCGCGCCGCGAGACGACGGAGATGCGGATCGTCCGCGGCCAGCGCGTCGACCGCCGCTGCCTCACGAGTGTCCGCCGTCGTGAGGAGCAGCCGGACCGCGGCGGCACGGACGCCGGCGTCCGGATGCCGCGCATACCGCGAGATCGGCGTGGCGGCCGGAATCGAGCGGACATGCGTGAGATAGGCCAGGGCGGTGCGTAGCACGGGGCGGGCAGCACCGGCCATGCGCGCGGCCACCGCCTCGGCGGCCGCCTCGCCACACTGCGCCAGGATGCGGCCGAGTCGGTACCGTTCACGGCGCGACGGGGCCGCCATCAACGAGTCGACCAGCGGTCCCACCGCCTGCGGTCCCAACGCGGTCGCGACCTGCGTCAGCGCGACGTCTCCGACAGTGCCGCTGGTCAGCATCGACGTCAGGGCGACCTCGGTAAAGGCGCCTGCCCGGATGTGCGCGCCCACGCTGTTGTCCGGAGCCGCCGCGTCGCCGATCGCGACGAGGACCGCGTCGTCGCGGATCGCCAGGGTGTCGATGGCCGTGAGGACGACGGGCACGAGGGCATCCACTTCCACCCCCAGCCGCACGAGTCGCTCGGCCCACGACGGGCTCGGCGCCGTCGGACGCGCCCACTGGTCGGAGGCGAGCAGCGGCCCCAGCGATGCGGCCGGATCCTCGACGGTCGTACCCGGACCGCTGTCCGCCTCAGCGGCCGACACCATGTCCGCGACATGTCGGCGCAGCGCCGCGTCGGCCCGGCCGCGACCACGACCGCTGGTCGCGCTGGCGAGCGTCGTCAGCTTTTCCATCAACACCATCGTGGCGTCGCTGGCGGAGAGCACGCCCGCGGCGGCCGCCGCTCGCGTCAGCGCGAGCACGCCCGATGCCGGTAGCGCGCGCGCGCCCTGTGCGACCAGCGCGCGACCGGCGGCGTGATCCGGCTGCGCCGCGATCACGCGGTGCAGGTCGGCGGGCTCGAGGACGGCGATCACCGCACCGGCCCGGCCGCGAAGGCTCGCGCCCGTCGCCGCGCCGGCGAGGAGCGCCGTGATCTCGTTCGCGCACTCCACTTCGAGCAGCGGTTCGCGCAGGCGCTCGCGCAGCGTGAGCGCCACCTGCTCGCTCGCGTGATCACCGGCCGGGTCGTGCGGGCCGACGGCCAGATGAACGAGCTGCTCCCACAGGTTGCCGTCGCCCGCCAGAGTGGGTTCGTCTGCCTCGGGCTCGGCGAGGGCGAGCCCACCGAACTGAAGTGGGAAGAGCTGCACGTGCGGCAGCGCGACCTGTCGACTGTTGCCGGGGGCCGTCTGGTCATCGCGCTCGTCGCGTCGGGCGATCGCCCGCAACAACGCCCCCAGCTCGTCCACGTCGGCGCCCGGCGTGAGGCGGATCGCGCCAACATCGCGCCGGTGCAGTCTCCGCGCGAGCTCGCGCGTCGAGGGGCCGTCGTTGGCCAGCGGAGCGTCGTCGATCAGGAGCCGCTCGGGCGTCACCCCCACCAGAACGGCGTCCCGCCCGGCAAGCAGGGCATCCATCTGCTCGTGCACGCGCGCCACTGCCTGGCGCAGCAGCGGGTGCCCGTCGGGATACGTCGACTGACGCTGCAGCGCCGCCGCGAAGGCCAGGAAGAAGGCGGACGGGTCGTCGGCGACGGGAGCTGCATCCTGCGCGATCGTACCGGCCATAAGGAGAGTGGTGGGGGTCGCGTTCTTCGGCGAACGTCGAGCCTGTGCGTCGGCGAGGCAGTCCTGATCGGTGCGTCGAGCACGCGCGAACGGTATCATCCGCCGCGCCGCACCTCGACGCGTTGTAGACGGGCCGTCGGCGAGTTGCGTCACGGAGCTGTGCGCCCGATCGCAAACGCCCGGTGCGGGCGCGAGCCGCGTTACATTCTGACTGCCGTCGTTCCCCGCCCGCCCCTCCCTGATGCCCGTCGTCTCTCCGCAGTCCCAGCGCTTCGCGCGCACCGTCTGGGCGGTCCTCGCCTACAACTTCGCCGTCGTGGCGTGGGGCGCCTTCGTGCGGGCTACCGGCGCGGGCGCGGGATGCGGCGACCACTGGCCGCTGTGCAACGGCGCGGTCATCCCGCGCGCCGACGACACGGCGACGCTGATCGAGTTCACGCACCGACTCACGAGCGGCGTCGCGCTGCTGATGGTGGTCGCGCTCTTCTGGTGGGCGCGCCGGCTCTACCCCGCTGGCCATCGCGTTCGCCGCGCCGCCGCCTGGTCGACCGCGCTGATGATCGTCGAGGCGCTCATCGGCGCCGGACTGGTGCTCTTCCGCCTCGTCGCGGAGGACGAATCGGCGGCCCGGGCCGTCTCGCTCGCCCTGCACCTCGTGAACACCTTCCTGTTGCTCGGCGCCATCACCCTGACGGCCTGGTTCGCGGGCGGCGCCCCATCGCCGAGTGTCCGCCGCTCGGGCGCCGACGGGCCACTGATCCTGGGCGGGCTGGCCGCCGTGATCCTGCTCGGGGCCGGAGGTGCGGTGATCGCCCTCGGCGACACGCTGATCATGGCCGCGGTACGCGCCGGACGGTCGACCGTTTCGCCCATGGTGCAGTTTCTCCTCGATGCGCGCATCTACCACCCGGCGATGGCGCTCACCGTCGGGGCCTATCTGGCCGTGATGGTGCTGATCGTCCGGATGCGGCGGCGAGACACGCGCACGCGCGTTCTCGCACTCCTGCTGCTCGCCCTGTACGCCAGCCAGCTTGCGGTCGGGCTGGTGAACGTCACGCTCCACGCGCCAGTTTGGATGCAGCTCATCCACCTGTTGATGGCCGATCTGCTCTGGGTAACGCTGGTGCTGTTCGGGGCGAGCGCGCTGGCAACGCCACCGATGCCGCGCCTGGCCCGCCGTCAAGGCCGATCGGAGGGCACGCCGGTCGAGCTGTCGGGGCGCTAACCGACGGATCCGCGCGGTTCGAGAGTGGTGCGGCTCAGACCGGCGCCGTGAATCCGGCCAGAACCCGCCCGGCGCGGCGCGCCGCTTCCCGCATCCGGGCAGGCGGGGCGATGAAGGAGATGCGGAAGAACCCTTCCCCACCAGCCCCGAACCCGGAGCCGGGGAGCACGACCACGCCCTCATCCTCCAGCAGACGGTCGGCGAATGCCGCGCTCGGTACGCCGGCGGGGAGCGGCAGCCAGAGGTACATCGTGGCCAGCGGTGACTCCACCGAGAACCCCGCCTCCCGAAACGCCTCGACGGCAGCGTCGCGCCGCTCGCGGAACACCGCGATGTTCCCCGGCACGAAATCGTTGTAGCTCTCGAGCGCGGCCACGCCGGCGGCCTGGATCGGCATGTAGGTACCGGTGTCAACGAACGACTTTACCGTGGCGAGAGCGCCTGCCGTCGCCGGTGCGCCGACGGCCCATCCCGACCGCCAGCCGGTCATGTTGTACGTCTTCGAGAGGGAGTGGAATTCCACCGCCACCTCGCGCGCGCCCTCGATCTCGAAGATGCTCGGCGGGCGGTAGCCATCGAACGCCAGTTCTGAATACGCGTTGTCGTAGATCAGCAGGATGTCGAGCTCGCGACACCGCTGCACGACGCGCTCGAGATATTCCCGCGGAGCGATCGCCGCCGTCGGATTGTTCGGGTAGTTCAGATAAAGGATCTTCGCCCGGCGGAGCACGTCGGGCGGCACCTCGTCGAGATCGACGAGAAAGCCGTTCTCCGGCCGCAGCGCATAGCGATACGCTTCCGCATCCGAGAGCAGCGTCCCGCCGAGGTAGGCGAGGTACCCCGGCTCCGGCACGATGGCCACGTCACCGCGGCCGAGGTACGCCATCGTCAGGTGGACGATCCCTTCCTTCGAGCCGATCAGCGGGACGATTTCCCGCATCGGGTCGAACGCGAGCCCGAACCGCCGGTGCATGAAGGCGGCGATCGCCTCACGATAGGGCACATGGCCGAGGCCGAACCCGTACCGCTGCATCCCGGCCACGTGCGCGCCCGCCGTCAGCGCCTCCACCGCACGGGGCGGTGGCGCGAGGTCGGCATCCCCTGCCCCGAGATCGATCACGTCGACCCCGCGCTCGAGGAGCTGCCGCTTCCGGAGCGGGATCGACGCGAGTGGGTAGGCTGGGAGCGTGGCGAAACGCGCGGTGGGTGTGGGCATGAGGCGGGTGCGGTGCTCGGAGCGCGTGGCGCCCTGTACGGGAATGATGCAGAACGGGCGCGACCGCGTGGCGCGAATCGCCCAGGGTGAACGTCGAGCCGCCGGATTCCAATGTGGAACCCGGCGGCATCGGTGTCGATCGGTCAGCCCAGCTCCGACCCGTCGGGAGCGCCGACGCGCGCATGCTGCGCCTCGACCCAGCTCCTGTGGTATGCCGGATCCTCGATCTCCAGCGCGGGCTTGGCCACCTTGAGCGCCCGGAAGCTGTCCATCATCACCGCGAGTTCGTTGGTGTGCGTCTGCCCGATGCTCGCCTCCGTGCGCCCCGGATGCGGGCCGTGCGGCAGACCATCGGGGTGGTGCGTGATGCTCCCGAATTCGATCCCCTTGCGGCTCATGAATTCGCTCGACGCGTAGTAGAGCACCTCGTCCGAGTCCACGTTGCTGTGCGAGTACGGCGCCGGCACGGCGTTCGGATCGAAGTCGTACGGCCGCGGGCAGAACGAGCAGATCACGAATCCGTCGCCCTGGAAGGTCTGATGCACCGGCGGCGGCTGGTGGATCCGGCCGACGATCGGCTCAAAGTCGTGGATGTTGAACGCCCACGGATAGAAGTAACCGTCCCAACCCACCACGTCGTACGGGTGGTGATCGAGGATCATCTCGTTGAGCCCGTCGTACTGCTTCACGAGGATGCGATGATCGCCGCGGTCGTCGTTCGTCTTGAGTTCGAGCGGGCGGCGGATGTCGCGCTCCGAGTAGGGGGCGCCCTCGAGGAGCTGGCCGAACTCGTTGCGGTAGCGCTTCGGCCACCGCACGTGGCCGCGGCTCTCGAAGATCACCAAGCGGGAGCGATCGGCATCCGTGTGGCCGGCGTTGAACCGGTAGCGATGCATGATCCCGCGGTGGATCACGACGTAGTCGCCCTGGTGGAACGGCAGGTCGCCGAACTGCGTCTCGAGCGTACCCGACCCGCTGGCCACGTAGACGAGCTCGTCCGCCTGCGCATTGCGATAGAAGTGCGCGTCGGCCTCGTCAGGCTCCACGTAGAGCATGGCGATGTCCTGATTGAACAGGAGGATCTGCCGATCGAGCGTCGGGCTGCCGCCCGTCTTCGTAAGCGAGGTGCGAAAGTGACGGTGGCGAAGCGTCTGATCCTCGTCGGCCTCCCACTTCAGCTCCTTGATGCGCCGGACTTCGCGGATCGTCGTCGGCGGATGCACGTGATAGAGCAGCGAGGAGGTCCCCGTGAACCCCTCGTGCCCCATCAGCTGCTCGGAGTAGATCCCCCCGTCCGGCTTCCGATAGACCGTATGCCGCTTCTTGGGGACTTCGCCGAGCGTATGGTAGATGGGCATGGCAGAACCAGGTATCGGGTTACGGTGTCGAGGGCCGCTGCTCAGAGATTGCCGCGTAGAGCCTGCTCTCGCTCGATCGCCTCGAAGAGCGCCTTGAAGTTGCCCTTGCCGAAGCTGCGGGCACCCTTGCGCTGGATGATCTCGTAGAAGACCGTCGGGCGGTCCTGGACCGGCTTGGTGAAGATCTGGAGCAGATACCCCTCGTCGTCGCGGTCCACGAGGATCCCCAGATCCTTGAGAGGGGCGAGATCCTCGTCGATCTGTCCAACGCGCTCGATGAGCGTGTCGTAGTAGGTCGTCGGAACCTTGAGGAAGTCGACGCCGCGCTCGCGCAGCGCGCTCACCGTCTCAATGATGTCGTCGGTCGCGAGGGCGAGGTGCTGCACGCCCGGGCCCCGATAGAAATCCAGATACTCGTCGATCTGCGACTTCTTCTTCCCCTCGGCCGGCTCGTTGATCGGGAACTTGATCCGGTCGTTGCCGCTGGCGACCACCTTCGACATCAGCGAGCTGTACTCGGTCGAGATGTCGGAGTCGTCGAACGAGATCAGGTTCCGGAACCCCATGACGCGCTCGTAGAAGCCACACCACACGTCCATCTTGCCCAGCTCGACGTTGCCGACGGCGTGGTCGATGTACTTGAGGCCGACCGACGCGGGACGGTAGCGCGACTCGAACGGACGGAAGCCCGGGAGGAAGAGTCCGCGATAGTTGCTCCGGTCGACGAGCGTATGGATCGTATCACCGTAGGTCCGGATGGCCGCCATCACGATTTCGCCGTCGTCGTCGCTGAGCACCGTCGGCTCGTGCACCGACTGGGCGCCGCGCTCGATCGCCGCCTGGTAGGCCACCCGCGCGTCGTCGACCCAGAGGGCGAGATCGCGGACGCCGTCGCCGTGCAGTCGGACATGGTCGGCGATCGGCCCGTCGGGCGAGATTGGCGAGGTCAGGACGAGGCGGATCTTCCCCTGCTCGAGGAGATAGCTGGCGCGATCGCGGGTGCCGGTCTCGGGGCCGCGGTAGCCGGCGATCGTGTAGCCGAACGCGCCGGCGTAGAAGTACGCCGCCTGCTTGGCGTTCCCGACGTAGAACTCGACGTAGTCGGTGCCGTTGATCGGAAAGATGTCGCCCGCCGCGACGGCGTCGGGCATTGTTTGCGTTGCCATGTGCGGTCTCCTCGCTCGTCCAGATGATCAGCCGGCCGGCGCACGCCGCCGGCCCGTCGTTGCGATGGCCGCCTCGCTACGCCACCACTCCCGCCTGCAGGAAGCTGCGCACGTCCGCATCGCTCATGTGCGGCTCGCCAGGCGCCACGTTGTTCAACCGTCCATCCTTCATCCACTGCTCCAGCTCGACGACCAGCTCGAACAGATGCTCGAACGAATCCACGTAGAAGAGCAGCGGCTGATACTTGTCGATCTCGAAGTACTGATTGACCACCCACTGGAGGTGGAACGGCACCCGCTGCACGTCGGGCGAGTCGATCGAGTGGGCGATCTCACCGTGCGAGCTCAGCAGCCCGCTCCCGTAGACCTTCAGCCCATTCCCGTCGCTCGACTTCATCAGACCGAACTCGATCGTGAACCAGAAGAAGCGGGCGAGCGCCTTGAAGATGCTCGTGATCCGCCGGACCTTCTCGTCCTCGTCCTCGATCCCCGCCACGATCTCGGCGGCCGTGTGCGCCGCCTCCCCGAAGCGGACGAGCGCGTCGGCGAATGCCGGGTCGGTGTGCATCGGGACGTGCCCGGCGACATCGTGAAAGATGTCGGGCTCGGGGAGGTAGTCGAGCGAGGCGAGATCCCGAATGGTGATCGTGGTCGGAAACTCGCGATTCCGGAGACAGTCGAAGAAGAGGAAGGCCGGGACGTAGCCGCTGACCGCCTTCGCCCGGAAGCCGGTGAGCGGCGCCATGAACCGGTTGATCTCCTCCAGCCGCGGCACCCGCTCGGGGTTCAGGCAGAGGTTGTCGATCCCCTGCATGAACCGCTCGTTGGCGTACTGATGCCACCGGTCGATCATCCCCGCATACAGCCGACGCCACGCCTCGTGGTTCTCGGCGGAGTAAAGCTCGAACGGCTGTTCGATATAGAGCTGCCCGGTCGCCTGGGCCTGCTCGATGTATGGCGCCTTGGTCGTGGTCAGCCCGGCCGCGACCGGCCGCTCGGTCTGAATGCCCGTCACCGTGCCTCCCTGGCCGCACTCCGCCGCGAGGGCGCGAGAGTAGCCGAGTCATGAAATAGGTCTCCGCGGGGAACCCGCCCCGCCCCGGGTGGACGCCGAGCGGACGGTCAACCGACGTTTCGCAGCGAGCCGCAACCGGTGTCGCTGTAACGGAATATACACGGGACCCCGTGTCCGTTCGCGCTGGTGCATTCCGCTGGAGGCCGAGGGCCGCGGTCTCACGCGCTGGTCGCCGTCACCCGTTGGAGATCGGCAAGAGACGAGCCCCCAGCGGCAGGAGAGGGCGAGCCTCCATACCGGAGGTGAGATGGTACGTTAGCCTACTACGATAATT
>JBBQHX010000121.1:0-10243 GCA_038324385.1 Gemmatimonadales bacterium
CGCTGTCGCGCGCTCGCTGGCCAGCCGTGCGCGCTGGATGGTGCGGTCGAAGACCCAATAAAGCGTTGCCAGCGCGTTGGAATTGCTGATCTCGCGCACCTCGGGGTTCGCCAGCGCCGCGTTCTCGACGCCCTCCATCAGACTCACGGTGGTATCCCCGGCCGCCGTGTCGTTTCCGCCGCACGCGGTCGAGAGTCCCGCCAGCACGATCACACCCGTCACCGCTCCCACTCGCCAGTTGCGCATGCGTTCCATCCTCCGTCTCGCCCACGTCCGATCCAGTCGGCGCGGCGAACCCGCGCACGCATCACCACCGGCGACGCCCAAACTGGGGTAGAAGCAAGAGCCATGCACTGAGCCGTGCTTCGCCCGGGGCTCCCGACGTGGCCCGGTCTCGCACGTGCGCAACCGGGGAACCGGATCGTTGGGGTCGAGTAGGACAGATTCTTCCGCCGCGCGTGAGCCGGTCGCTTTCGTGTCCGGCGGGCGGTATCGTCGTACGTGACCATCCTCTTGCCGTCACTGTCTCCCGAGCGCCCGATCCGGCATGCCCCCATCGTCGCCTCACCGCCGTTCTCGCCGTTCTCGCCGATCTCGCCGTCGCGCCCCGGCCCGCGATGCGCGTGGTGCCCGCGGTGCTCGTATCGCGCTCTGGCTTGCGCTCGGCAGCGCCCTGCTCGCCGTGCCCGCAGTGGCGCGCCTGACGATCGACGACCTCCGGCACGCGATCGGCGCGGTGCCCCGGTCATTGGGGGAGCTGCCAGCTGCGGCAGCCCGCGAGTTCGCCGAGGCGACGGGTGCGGTGACGGGACGCCACCTCGGCTTCGACACGCACACGTATCCGGGCGATCGGGTCATGCGCGCCTGGAAGGAGGGCGCGCCGTACGAGTGGGTGGGCTACTATCTCCCGGCTCCCTGTCATCAGGACGCGTCGTGGTCGGGGACGCGTGAGGCGCTGGACGACATGGGATGGGGCACGGCGGTGATCTACGTCGGGCAGCAGACGTGGGACGGTGTTGCGCCGCCGTCGCGTGCGGCGCTGCGGGAAGCGGCGAAGGGTGGCGGCCCGATCTGCGACCGCTCGCTGCTCTCGGCGCGGCAGGGCGCGCGTGAGGGACGGGATGCGATCACGCGCACGGCGGCGGAAGGGTTTCCGAACGGCACGGTGGTCTTTCTCGACATCGAGTACATGGATCGCACGCCCGCGGTGATGCGCGACTACTACCGGACCTGGGTGCGCGAGCTGCTCGCCGACGGCCGCTACCGCCCGGGGATCTACGTGCACACGCACAACGCGCGGCTCATCCACGGCGACGTGTCGGCCGAATACGCGACGGCGGGAGTGCCTGGCGAGCCGCCATTCTGGGTGGCGAGCGCGCGCGATTTCGCGACGCACAAGGCGCCGCACGAGGTCGGGCACGGCTTCGCCGCCGTCTGGCAGGGTGCGCTGGATACGTGGCAGAGCTGGAACGGCTTCCGTCTCCCGATCGACGTGAACGTGGCGGCCGTGCCGTCGCCGTCCTCGCACGTCTACGCGCACGTCTGGTCGGCACCGGCGATGGTCGACTGACGGCGTCATCCGTTCCGCGCGGCTTGCGCGGAACGGGCGCACCGGGCGAGCGTTGAGCGCACGCGACCGCGCCGACCACCCCGCCCGACCACCCGATGTCCACACCCGACCCGACCCAGCCCCACGCCGCGGCCACCGTTCAGGTCGGGCGGCCGCTGCGCATCGACGACGTGGTCCGCGTCGCGCGCGACCATCTACCGGTCTCGTTTGACCCGGACGCGCGGGAGCGAGTGGCGGCGAGCCGTGCGTACGTCGAGGCGATCGTCGCCGACGGACGCGTCGCCTACGGGATCTCGACGGGGTTCGGAAAGCTGGCGCAACTGCGGATTCCGCCGGCGGACGTGCGGCGGCTGCAGCGGAACCTCGTGCTGTCGCACGCCGTCGGGGTCGGCACGCCCCTGCCGCGCGACGTCGTGCGGGCGATGCTCCTGCTGCGGGCGCAGAGCCTCGCCTATGGCGTCAGCGGTCCGCGCCCGGCGCTGCTCGACCTGCTGTTGGCGATGCTCAACGCGGGCGTGCACCCCGTGATCCCGTCGCAGGGGTCGGTGGGTGCGAGCGGGGATCTCGCGCCACTGGCGCACATGGCGCTGACGGTGATCGGCGAGGGCGACGCCGAGTATGGCGGGGAGATTCTGCCGGCGGCGCGGGCGCTGGCGGCGGCCGGATTGGAACCGCTGGAGCTCGAGGCGAAGGAGGGGCTGGCGCTGATCAACGGCACGCAGGCGATGACGGCCCTCGGCGTGCTCGCCGTGCATGACGGCTGGCGCCTGATGACGATCGCCGACGTCGTCGGCGCGATGACGGTCGAAGCGCTGCAGGGAACCGTGGCCGCGTACGACGCGCGCGTCATCCGGGTGCGGCCGCATCCCGGCGCGGCGATCACGGCCGATCACCTGCGCCGGATGAGCGCGGGCAGCGGCGTGCATGCCGCCCACGCCGATTGTGACAAGGTGCAGGACGCCTACAGCCTGCGGTGCATCCCGCAGGTCCACGGTGCCTCACGCGACGCGCTGACGCACGCGCGTGAGGTGCTCGAGCGCGAGATCAACAGCGTCACCGACAACCCGCTCCTCTTCCCCGAGGACGACGCCGTGATCTCGGCGGGCAACTTCCACGGGCAGCCGGTGGCGCTGGTGCTCGATTACGCGAAGCTCGCGCTGGCCGAACTGGCGAACATCAGCGAACGTCGCGTCGCGCACCTGATGGACCCGGGGGTGTCGGGGCTCCCCGCCTTCCTCGCCCCGCCGGGCGGCCTCGATTCGGGGTTGATGATCACGCAGTACACGGCGGCGAGCCTGGTGAGCGAGAACAAGGTGCTCGTCCACCCCGCCAGCGCCGACAGCATCCCGACGAGCGCCAACCAGGAGGATCACGTCTCCATGGGGACGACCGCGGCGCGCCACCTCCGGCAGGTGCTGGAGAACGTGCAGTGGGTGGTCGCGATCGAGCTGCTGTGCGCGGCGCAGGCCCTCGACCTACGCATGCCGCTTCTCCCCGCCCCGGGCACCGGTGCGGCGCGCGACGCCGTGCGCCGATTCGTCGCCCCGCTCGACGCCGACCGCCTGATGCAGGGCGATCTGGCCGCCGTCCGCCAGCTCGTGGTTTCGGGCGAGCTGCGCGCCGCGGTGGAGGCCGCGATCGGTCCGCTCGCCTGACGCGGCCGCGTCAGGCGGTTACGCCGTCTATCGTCAGGCGATGGCGGCGTTGTGCTCGCGGATCCAGCCCGGGATGAGCGCGAGGTCCACCACCGCCCAGACGGCGATGATCACGTAGCCGAAGATGCCGATCCCCATGATCAGGAAGGGGAGCGAGCCGAACAGCATGACCACCGTGATCACCCCGCCGACGATGCGGCCGGCGTAGAAGCGATGACCGCCGCACCACCAGAGCAGCAGCCACAGCAGATACGCCGTGACCACGCGCTTGCGCCGCGGCGGCGGATCGTCAGGCAGCCGCGACAGGCCGTGCATCGTCGTCGGACGGGGGTGCGTCATGCGAGCGGGACGTGGCGATCAGGGGGACGCGGACGACCGGGCACCCGCGGGACTCTCGCACCGAATGCTAGCGAGCGGGCCTACCGAGCGCCGTGCCGCCGGCTAGGCTCCCTCCGGCGACCGCCCCGCCGGCACGAGCCGCTGGTAGCGGCGCACGAACCGCCGGTCGATCGCGTTCTTGAGCGCCCATGCCCAGCGCGAGTGGCTCGTCAGGCCGTGCCAGCGCAGCAGGGCGTGACCGTCGGCGGTGTTGAGCAGGGCGAGGAAGTGCGGCTGCGGGACGTAGCGCCGCGGGGTTCCGCCCTCGATCGCCACGCGGAGGTTGTGGGCGAGCACCGGCGCCTCGCGCACCGCGTAGACGCCAGCCTTGGGCAGGTTCGGGTATCCCTCGAGCGAGATGCAGTCGCCGGCACCCCAGACGGCCCCACCCTCCACCGCCCGCAAGGTCGCGTCGACACGCATGAAGCCGCGCGGGTCGAGGGCGAGGGCGGAGGCGCCGAGCAGGGGCGACGGCGCGGCGCCAGTGAGCCACACGACCAGCCCGGCCGGCAACACGCGCCCATCGTGCAGTCGGGCCGACCTCGCGGTCACGTCGACCACGGCGCGGCCGGTGATCACCTCGATCCCGCGTTCGGCGAGCAGGCGGGCGACCCGCGCCCGGACGTGCGCAGCGTACTCGCCCAGCAGGCGCGTCTCGCGTTCGACAAGCGTCACGGTGCCGGGGCCGACGCCCTCGGCGATCCGGCGGGCGGCGGCCAGCGCAACCTCGACGCCCGCCGCCCCGCCCCCGACGACCACCACCGCGCGCGGCGCGGCGTCGGGGTCAGCGACCAGGGCGTCGAGGCGCCGCCGGAGTTCGACGGCGCGCGTCATCGGGCGAACGGTCGCGGCATGGTCACGGGCACCCGGCACCTCGTCCGCGCCGGCCGGCACGGCGCCGACGTCGACCGACACCAGATCCGCCTCGATCCGCTCGCCCGCGACCTCGACCCACCGACCCTCGGCGTCGATCCGGCTGGCGGCGGCGCAGCGAAAGGTCGCGCCGGCGACGCGGCTGAGCGCGGCGAGGTCGAAGGTCAGCTCCGCCTCACGATAGTCCCGCTGCAGGTAGCCCGGGACCATCGACGAGTAATGGTGCTCGGGGTGCGGCGAGACGAGCAGCACCTCCGCCCGGCGAAAGGGGCGGCGGCTGGCGGCGCGGAGCACTTCGAGATGCGCGTGCCCGCCGCCGACGAGAATGAGTCGTTTCATCACCAACGGCTGCGGTGCGGAGATCGGCCGGGCGCGGCTCGCGGTGATGCCGGCCGTCGAGAGCACACGATCGGGTGCGAGAACGGTCACCGTGGCACCCGGCGGTCGAGCGCCTCACGCACGCCGCGCAGCAACTCCTCGCCCGTGAACGGCTTCTCGATGAACACCGCCGACGGCAACGACGCGACACCGTCCCCCTTGGGCGACGCGCCCGCCGTCTCGTCGGCGGCGTAGCCCGAGATCAGCAGCACGGGGAGGTCGGGACGGATCCCATGGAGGGCGTTCACAAGGCCGACGCCGCCCAGCTCGGGCATCCGGACGTCGGTCAGCAGGAGATCGATGGCGCCGTGGGTCTCGCGCCACACGAGCAGCGCGTCGGCCCCATGCCGCGCCTCGATCACGCGATAGCCGGCCCGTTCGAGGAGGCGGCGGACGGAGCGGCGCACCGCCATCTCGTCCTCCACGAGGAGCACCGTCTCGGTGCCGCCGGTGGGCCCGGCCGCCACGAAGAGATCCGGATCATCGGTTTCGGCGGGAGCGTGTCGCGGCAGATAGAGCTCGAACGTCGTTCCCTGCTGCGGTGCGCTACGAACGCGGATATGCCCGCCCGACTGCTGCACGATGCCGTACACCGTGGCCAACCCGAGCCCCGTCCCCCGTCCGGCCGGCTTGGTGGTGAAGAAGGGCTCGAACATGTGGCGTTGCGTGATTGCATCCATCCCGACGCCCGAGTCGCTCACGCGCAGGACGACGTAGGCGCCCGGCCGCTCGGGTTGTGCGGTCGGCGAGCGGGTGGCATGACGGTGCACGTCGTCCGCGGTGAGTTCGGCGAACGCGGTCTCGATGGTGATCAGCCCCCCGTAGACCAGCGCGTCGCGGGCGTTGACCGTCAGGTTGACGAGCACCTGCTCAAGCTGCCCCGGATCGACGCGGACGAGCCCGGGACTGGTGGCCAGCGGCGCGACGAGCTCGATGTCCTCGCCGAGTAGCCGGCGGAGCATCGCCTCCATGCCGCGCACGATGGCGTTCGGATCGAGCAGGCGGGGCGCGAGCGACTGCCGCCGACTGAAGGCGAGCAACTGCTTCGTCAGCCCCACGGCGCGGTCGGTGGCGGTGATGACCTCGTCAACATCACCGCGGAGGGTCGCGTTGTCGGCGAGCCCGGCGCGCAGAAACTCGGCGTAGCTCTTGATGACCGTGAGGATGTTGTTGAAGTCGTGGGCGACGCCACCGGCGAGTTGGCCGATCCCCTCCATCTTCTGCGCCTGGAGTAGCTGCGCCTCCAGGGTTCGCCGCTCGGTGATGTCGCGGAGCACGATCGTGCGCAGCCGCTCCGAACCGGACGTCGCCCGCGAGACGGTGGCCTCGATCGGAAACTCGGTCGCGTCGGCGCGGACGGCGACCAGTGGCGTGAGGCTCGCGCCCGTTCCGACGGGGTTGATGCTGGCCACCGGCACATCGGGAATGCCGTCGAAGCCGAGAGGGAGGAATCGATCGAGCGTGGTGCCGATGGCATCCTGCGCCGTCACCCGAAACATCCGTTCGGCGGCCGGATTGAAGACGACGATCCGGCGCTCGTCGTCAACCGAGACGATCGCGTCCATCACCGAGCCGACGACGCCGGCCAGTCGCGACTCGCTCGTTCTCAGCGCGTCGCCCACGGCTTCATGTTGCGCGAGAAGCGAGCCGTAGCGATCGGCGGTTGCGGCCGCGGCGGCCCGTTCCAGATGCATCGCGTCGAGCAGTACGCTGACGAGCCCCGCCACGGCGAGGAAGGAGAGCGCCCAGATCAGATCGGCCGGATCGGTGACGGTGAACGAGCGGACGGGATCGATGTGCAGCCAGAGGATGCTCAGCGTGCCGACGACGGCGGTGACGACGCCCGGACCGAACCGGCCGTACCAGGCGGCGATCCCGACCGCGCCGACCAGCGGCAGCCAGGTCAGGTGCGGAACGACCGGATGCACCACGCCCGCGAGCAGGAGCGCCAGCACCGCGCAGAGCAGCGCGACGCCGTAGCGCGCGGCGACCGGACGGTCGTCGCGGTGCGGAGTGTCGTGCGCGAGGATGGCGCCCCCGATCGGCGGGTGGGCGGCAGGTGGCCGAGCGTCGAACAGCGGAGTCACCAACGGAGCACAGTGCGAGGAGGCGCCGCGGCCGTCGTCGGCGCGCGCCCGTTGCATTGTGGGTCACGGAACCCGTGCCGTCCACCCCGCTTGGTGCGACCGGCGGGCTGGTCCGCTTCTCGCACGCCCGCTCCGCTGCACCCGCCCTCCTCCCCGCCCCCGCCCTTCCGATGACGATCACGACCATCCGCACCACGCCGTTCGGCGATCAGCAGCCGGGCACCTCGGGGCTGCGGAAGCGCGTCACGGTGTTCCAGCAGCCGCATTACCTGGAGAATTTCGTGCAGGCGGTGCTCGACACGGCGGCGTTGCCGGCCGGGAGCACGCTGGTGATCGGCGGCGACGGCCGGTATCACAATCGTGAGGCAATCCAGATCATCCTGCGGATGGCAGCGGCCCACGGGGTCGAGCGATTGATCGTCGGCGCGGGAGGGATTCTCTCGACGCCCGCGGCATCGCACCTGATCCGTACACGGGGCGCGGCGGGCGGGATCATCCTGTCGGCCAGCCACAATCCCGGCGGCCCAGACGGCGACTTCGGGATCAAGTACAACGTCGACAACGGCGGGCCGGCGCCTGAGCGGGTGACCGACGCGATCGCCGCGCGGACGCGAACGATCACGGAGTACCACACGCTCGATACGCCCGACATCCCGCTCGACACGCCGGGCACGGTGCGCCTCGGCGAGACGACGGTCGAGCTCGTGGATCCGGTGCGTGAGTATGCCGACCTGATGGAGCGACTGTTCGACTTCGCGGCGGTCCGCCGCCTCATCGCGGGCGGCTTTCGGCTGCGCTTCGACGCAATGCACGCCGTGACCGGCCCCTACGCAGTGGAGATCCTCGAGCGACGCCTCGGCGCCCCACGCGGCACGGTGATCAACGAGACGCCGCTCCCCGACTTCGGCGGCGGGCATCCGGACCCGAATCTCACCTATGCTCCCGATCTGGTCGCGGAGCTATTCGGCGACGACGCCCCCGACTTCGGGGCCGCGAGCGATGGCGACGGCGACCGGAACATGATCCTCGGCCGGCGGTGCTTCGTGACGCCGTCGGACAGCCTTGCCGTGTTGGTCGCCAACGCGACGCTGATCCCCGCCTATCGCGACGGGCTGGCCGGTGTCGCGCGCTCGATGCCGACGAGCCAGGCGGTGGATCGTGTGGCCGACGCGCTCGGGATTCCCTGCTACGAAACACCGACCGGGTGGAAGTTCTTCGGCAATCTCATGGACGCCGGGCTCGTCACGATGTGCGGCGAGGAGAGCTTCGGCACGGGCTCGAATCACGTGCGCGAGAAGGACGGACTGTGGGCGGTGCTGGCCTGGCTCAACGTGCTCGCCGAACGCGAACTGGGCGTGGCCGAGCTGCTGCGTGCCCACTGGACGACATATGGCCGCAACGTCTACACGCGCTACGATTACGAGGAAGTGCCCGCCGACGCCGCGCACACGCTGATGGTGACGCTGCGCGAGCGCCTGACGACGCTCCCGGGCACCACACTGGCCGGACGCACCATCGCCGCCGCCGACGATTTCAGCTACACCGATCCGATCGACGGCAGCACGAGCAGCGGACAGGGCGTGCGCATTCTGTTCGCCGACGGCGCGCGGATCATCTATCGGCTCTCGGGCACGGGAACGGCGGGGGCGACGCTGCGCATCTACGTCGAGCAGTTCGAGGCGGACGCGGCGCAGCATCAGATCGCGCCCGCGACGGCGTTGCGCCCGCTGATCACGGCCGCGCTGGAGCTGGCCGAGGTGGCGGCGCGGACCGGACGTTCGGCGCCGACCGTGATTACCTGAGCGAGGCAGCGGGGCTGCGAATCGGGAAGAGTTCGGGTGGACTACCTGAATCCTTCCCGCCCGCCCCCATGGACGCTCGGCGACTCGCCGGGAACGGCTGCCGCCGCAGTGCCAGCACCTGCGGCTCGCCCATACTGGATGGCAATCTTCACCGCGAGCGGGTTGCTCCTTAGCGGCGCAGTCGTGTGACTGCGGGTGGATCGAGATTGGTCACGCTGGCGGCTGCCCTGCCGAGGCGCCGCACACGATGTTGAGGCAGTCGAATCGGCTTTCATTACATCGCCGTTCCACCCGGCGTCACCCATCGGCATGACGCGCGGCCGATTACGGCGCGGGCGGGGCGGGAAACCGCACGGTGACGTACGCCGTATCGCGGATCGGGTTACGATCGGGTGTCAGGTTGAGCATCCGATTCCGAATCACGGTGACCGCGGAGTCCCCGCCGGGCCCGCGGCGTGCGGTGACCACGAGGCAGTGTCGCGCCGGTGGGTGCACAGAAAGCACCACAAGGTCCACCGCGCCGGTCGGTGACGTTAGCCTCGCGTCCGACGTCGCGTCGGCCTCCGCGGGCGCAGTGGGCGGACAACTCGTCATTCCCTCGCCATATCCCATCGCACGCACCGCCACTCCCGCCGCCGGGGTGCCGTCGGCTTCCAGCACGCGTGCCGCAACGACTAGCGTGGTCGTTGAAAGTGTAGATGTCGGCTCATCTGCCGTGCAGCCGAGCATAGGCGCCGAAAGCAGGGAGCAGGCTATCGCCGCTCGCACAAACACAAGCGAAATATACATCGAACCTCCAGAATCAGAAATGCGCGGCAGGAAGCATCACGGCTTACAACCCATACAGGTTCCACTGCCACGCGCGGCGAACGGAAGCCGCGTTCCACGATGCCGGCCTGGTCGCGGTGACGCTGAACGAGGACGGGGTAGTGTACCACCGATATGTGAAGAAGGCCGAATTACTTGTGATGGTCGGGTCGATCCGGTTTTCAAAGCAGTAGGTTAGGAAATCGACCCCGTTCGCCCGCTGTTGGTCTATCCGGCACGTCTCAAAGACGCTAGCAATGTACGAACCCGGATATGCGGTCAGATCGTGCGACTCATTCGCGGGGTCCACCAAATCATACAGAAAAGAGGCGACTGCGCCCTCAACCTCGGCATTGTCGGCCGTAGGGTGGAACTCGCTCCTAGTCTCGATTGCCGTGGTATACCACCCAGAGCGCACAGGTAATACGGCGACAGCGAAGAAGTCAGCGAAGCCCTCCGAGAACGCGCAGGTGTATCCCGACGGCTGATCGAGGAAGTGTTCCGGTGGACAACTGCCACCCTCGTTGCCCGCAAGCGCGATCTCGTGGAAGGCATGCCCATACTCGTGTGCTACCGTGAACGGCCCATAATCCGTACGGAAGTGCGCATTCGTTCCGATGTATACGTTGTCTTCACTCCGGGAGTACCGGCTCCCAGCCGTGGTCAGGGTGGTGTACACGGTCAGAAACGGCC
>JBBQHX010000122.1:0-10082 GCA_038324385.1 Gemmatimonadales bacterium
TGACGGCGCTCCTGCGGGATGACACCTACCCTCGCCGCTGACGGCGCTCCTGCGGGATGACACCTACCCTCGCCGCTGACGGCGCTCCTGCGGGATGACACCTACCCTCGCCGCTGACGGCGCTCCGGCGGGATGACACCCACCCTCGCCGCTGACGGCGCTCCGGCGGGATGACACCCACCCTCGCCGCTGACGGCGCTCCGGCGGGATGACAATGCGGCCGGGACGCCCGGCACCTGCGACCGAGCACCGGCGGCGCCGCCGCCCAGCAACCCGGTCGCATCGCTGCCCCCTACCGCGTGAAGTTCAGCCGCGCATAGATGAACCGCCCGTTGAAGCCGAACGGGGAGATGCCGCTGTACGGAAAGATTCCGCCGTTGTTCGTGAGGGCGCTGTTCGCGTCGGGGTAGACGTCGAACACGTTGTCGGCGCCGATCGTGAAGCGGAGTTGGTTCGTCAGGCGCACATCGCCGGACACGTCGCTGATCACCTTCGCGCCGTAGGTGTTGTCGCGGGAACCGTCGGCGGCGGTGCCGGGGGAGCGCACGGAGCCGAAGCGTTGGGCGCGGGCTGTCAGGCCGAAACGGCCGCTCGTGAGGTTGGCCGATCCCAGAATGTTGCTGCGCGGCTGGCCGACCTCGATGCGGCCTCGCTCCACCCGCCCGAACAGCGCTTCGGCCTGCGAGGACAGCTCAGGCGGCGTCGCCTTGACCCAGGTGACCCGGTTCTGCGTCACGGTGTACGCCGCCGTCAGGCGCAGGAAGCCGAGCGCGCCCGCGTCCATCCCCGCATTCGCGACGAAGTCCGCGCCCTCCGTGCGCGTGTTGATCGCGTTTGTGAAGAACCGACCGCCCGACACGCCGGCCAGCCCGCGTGAGGCCAGGAGCTCCGTGACCTGCGCGCCGGTGAAGTTCTCCGAAAAGACGATCCGGTCGCTGATGAAGATGTTGTAGTAGTCTGCCGTGAACGACACGTTCCGCGTCGGTTCGAACGCGAAACCGCCGCCCCAGTTTACTGACCGCTCCGCCTCGAGGTCCTCGGCGCCCAGCGCGCGGGCGATCGGATCGTTGACCGGAAGGGTACGAACGTCGAACGGCACACCATTGATGAAGTTCGTGGCCGTCGACGAGAACCACTGCTGGTGCAGCGACGGCGCGCGGAACCCGGTGCTCACCGCGCCGCGCAGTTTGAGGTTGTCCAGCAGCGAGAAGCGCGTGGCGAGCTTCCCGGTCGCCGTACCGCCGAAATCGCTGTACTGCTCACCGCGGGCCGCGACCGAGAGGAGCCACCGGCTCGTCAGGTCGTTCTCGGCTTCCACCCACAGGCCGACGTTGCTGCGGCCGTGCGAGCCGGCGTCGGTCGGGCGGAACCCCGGAAAGACCTGCGCCCCCAGCGCGCCCTGCCCGCCGGCCGCCGGACCGTCCATAATCAGCACGCCGCCATCGCGGTAGGAGTCCGGATCACCCGCCGTGATGTCGTAGCTCTCATACCGGAACTCAGCGCCCGTCGCCAGACGGAGATCGCTCGGCAGGCCGACGTCGAAGGCGCGATTGAAATCGATGTTCGTCGTGCTCTGCGTGAAGCCGAGCTTGCCCGAGTCGAACTCGGTTGGGCTCGATGCCCCTAACGTGACGTTGGCCGAGTTGGCGATCTCGAACTGGAACGTATTGCGTCCGGCGACCGTGCTGAGGTCGTACTCCCAGCCGGCGAGGTCGCCCTTGATGCCGACCGTGCCGGAATAGTCCCAGATGTTGCTTGTGATCAACGGCAGGAAACCGTTGGGGTAGATCGCGCGGACCGTCCGGTTGTCGAGCGCGCGCCGAAAGAACCCGGCCGCCTCGCCGTCACGGCGCGAGACCCCGCCGAACGCGTAGACCTGACGCTCGCCACCCGACAGGTCGCGGCCGAAGTTCAGGAAGCCAATCAGATCGCGGGCTTCGGCGTCACCCTGACGATGGTTGACCCGCGCGGGCTCGGCGTTGCGCGGGTCGCCGGGGAAGTACTGCGGGCGCGTATCCGGCAGCGATCGATTGGTGGGGGAGCGATCACGGACCTCGCCGCCGAGGGCGAGGAAGCCGCCGCCGCCGAAATCCCACGAGTAGTTGGCGCCCGCCTGCAGCACCTCGCCATCGGTCAGCGTCTCGCGAAAGCCCTGCGCCGCCACGGGCACGTCGGGGTTGCCCTCAAGCGTCGTCTGTGTGCGGCCGACCGTGACGGTGGCTTCCGCCGGCGCGTTGGACTTCAGCACGAGATTGATCACGCCGGCGATCGCGTCCGAGCCGTACTGCGCCGCGGCGCCGTCGCGAAGGATCTCGATCCGGTCGATCATGTTGCCGGGGATCGCATTGAGATCGACCGCCGCCTGTCCGCGCCCGATCGTCCCGTTGACGTTCACCAGCGCCGAGGAGTGGCGACGCTTCCCGTTGACCAGCACCAGCACCTGATCGGCGCCGAGTCCGCGCAGCGTCGCGGGGCGGGTGTGATCGGTTCCGTCACCGATCGACGCGCGCGGGAAGTTGAACGAAGGCGCGACCATCTGAATCATCTGCGCCACCTCGACCCGCCCGGTCGCGCGCAGTTCGGTGGCCGTGAGCACGTCGATCGGGGCGGGCGCGTCGATCACGGTCCGCGGCTCGGTGCGCGAACCGATGATCGCCACCGCACCGAGGTTGGTGGCGCCGCGCTCGAGTGTGAAATCGCGCGTGAGCGTTCCACCGGCGACGACGGTGATCGAGTCGCGACGGACGCCAAAGCCCACCAGACGGGCCTGGATCTCGTAGCGTCCCGGCCGCAGCGCGATGCGGTAGACGCCATCGGAGCGGGTGACCGTACCGGATTGCGTGCCGCTGATCACCACGGTGGCGCCGGAGACCGGTGCCCCGCCGGATTCGGTCACGCGGCCGGTGACGACGCCGACGAGTGATTGGGCATGGGCGGAGTGGCCGGGGGCGGCGGCGGCGACCGCCAGCCCGATGAGGAGGAGTCGGACGACAGATGTGTATCGCATGTCGACTACCGGATTCGAGTGAGCTCGACGCACCTGACGCTGCGGCGGTTGCCAGTAAAGTTCCCGCGGCCAGGGCGCGCGACGAAGCATCGTCGCTCGCGGCGCTGTGCATGATGCGTGTCGGCGCGCGAAAGAGCCATACGCAGTTCGGCCCGCCGCGGGAATCATCCGTCGCGACGGGCCGAGCGTGGTACCGCACCGCCGCCGCCGCCGCCGCCGCACGCGGAGGCGACAGCTACCGCGCGCCGACTGTCACTCCTGGTTCTCCGGCGCGTCAGGATTCTTCCACTCGATCACCACCGCCCATCCCTGGCTTTCCGAGTCGCCGCGCAGGTAGCCGTCGACGATCGCGACGACGGTGAACCCGCGGTTGAGCTGGAAGCTCAGCGTGGCGTCCCGCATCAGACCGCGTTCAACGAGACTGACGTACTCGCGCGCGGACATCGACTCGGCGACAGCACCGAAGCCGGGGATGCGGGCACCGGCGCGGATCCGCTTGAGCCCGAGCCGTCGCGTCAGTGCCTCACGCGCCTCGTACAGCGCGCCGCCCACGCCGAGTCCCTGCCGGTCGGGATCGACCATGATCTCGGCGCCATAGAGCGTGCGCCCGTTCTCGGGATCGTGGTTGGTGAACATGCCGCTGTCGGTGAAGTCGCGCCAACTGTCGGTCATGTCGTACTCGTTCCAACGCACGATCAAACTCGCCGCCATGCCGACGATGTCGCCCGTCTCACGATCGATGGCGACGAACTGCCCCTCGGAGAAGAGCTCGAGGTGCGATGCCAGCGCGTACTCCGACCAGCACGGACTGTCGGGATAGACGCGCTCGCACAGGGCGATGATCCCCGGGAAATCCTCCCGCGTCGTCTCGCGCACGACCACTCTGGGTTCCGCTGCTTCGGCGTGCTCGTCTGGCATATGGAAAGTGAAGGCTCCGATCGGGCGGTCGCACGTCGGTGTTCGTGCGTCGTGAGGCATCAGAGCGTGATCAGCTCGACCCGGCGCGCGATCTCGCGCGAGCGGCGCGCGTCGTTGAGCGGGAGCACCGTGCCGCTGCTGCGCGCCAGGTGCAACGTCTCCATGTTCAACTCGCCGATGACCATCATCTCCTGATTGGGATTCCCCTCGGCGAGAATCCCGTCGCGCGCGAACGAGAAGTCGCTCGGCGTGAGGATCGAAGCCTGCCCGTAGTTCAGGCTCACGGCCGGTACCATCGGCAGCGAGCCCACCGTCGAGCTGTGCACGACGTACATCTGATTCTCGATCGCCCGCGCATGCGCGCACAGACGGACCCGCAGGAACCCCTGCCGGTCGTCGGTGCAGCTCGGCACGCACAGGATGTCGGCCCCTTCGAGCGCCGCGGCCCGAACGATCTCGGGGAACTCTACGTCGTAACAGATCGCCACGCACAGCTTGCCGAACGGCGTCTGGAACACCTTGAGATCGGAGCGCGGCTCGACCAGCCACTCCTCGGTCTCGAACCGCGTCATGTGCAGCTTGCCCTGCACGTCGTACGACCCGTCCGGTGCGAAGACATGACAGTCGTTGTGGATCACGCCGTCCGCATCGCCCGGCGTGGGAATCGTGCCGCCGACGATGTAGAGCCCCGTCTCCTTCGCCAGGCGCGACATCATGTCGATGAAGCGCGGCACCTGCGCCACGAGGTCGCGGACCTGCTGCTTGATCGGCCGCTTGACGTCGCCGAGCGTGAGGAGCTGGATGGTGAAGTACTCGGGGAAGACGAGTAGCTTGCACTTGTAGTCGGCCGCCGTGTAGGCGAGCGCCTCGACCTGGTCCTCGAACTCCTCGAACGTCTTCACGGGGCGGATGAAGTACTGCAGCGACGCGACCCGGACTCGGTCGGCGCGGGGCGGGTCGGGTCGGCGATCATCCGTCATGCATACTCTCCGGAAGCTGGTCGTGAGGGGCGTCAGACGCGGTCGCGGCCGTGTGGCCCGCGGGCAGAATACTAAGGCCTGGCCGGGGCGGCGTCGTGGCAGGGCCTGTGCGCGCCGCAGTGCGTCGGCGCCGACGACCTCTCCACCGCTTCCCGTGCGGCGTGGGGGCCGCTATTCGTTCAGCCACTCATCTCTACCCGGGTCCCGTGTCTGCATCTGCCAGAAAGCCGGCCGCCAACGCCGACGTCACGGCCGCCGAGCCTGACGACAAGGCGTTCTTCCCGATCGACCGCCTCCGCGCATCCGCCGACCGCCTCGCGCGGGCGGTGACGGAGTGCTGCCATCAGCACGACCGCTGGGCCGCGCTGTGCAAGCGGTCGGACGTCGACGACGCCGAGTTCCGCGCGTGGCAGTCGATGGTCGTCGCGGCCGACGCGCTCGTCGCCGACGCGATCCGCGCCTACGAAACGTGCGCGCCGACGCTGCACCCCGAGGGCGACGACGAGCGGTGGTGGCGCAAGGCCAACGCCCTCTGGCACGCCGGACGCGAGTGGGCCCGCCGCCACGAGCGCGCCGACTACGACGCGGCCCGCATGCGCACCCGCCACAGCTCCGTGGAACTCGGCGCCCTCGCCGTCGATTCCGCTCTCGAAGCCTCGGCCCTGCTCGCCCTTCGACAGGCCGTCGACGCCTACCACACGCTGCGCCCCGACAGCACGGTCCAGGCGGCGCGGCGCTGAGGCCTCCGGGCCACTATCATCCCCGTGTGTTGACGATCTCAGGTGCGGAACGGGGCCAGTTGGCGGCGACGCTGGCGCGCGGGCAGGCGCGTGCGGCCGCCCGTGGTCGGCCCGTGCTGGTGAGTGTCGCTGAAGCGGTTGCGCCGGTGGATCCGCTGCGCGTCTTCGCCGCCGCGCGCGGGCAGGAGCGAGCCTACTGGGAGCAGCCCGACGCCGGTTTCGCGTTCGCCGGGATCGGCGTGGCGGTGACGATCGAGGTCGAAGGCCCCGACCGGTTCGCCGTCGCCGAACAGGGGTGGCGCGCCCTGCTCGACGATGCGCTGATTGCCGGCGCGAACGCCCCCGCCGCCGCCCCCCTCCTCGTCGGCGGCTTCGCCTTCGAGGACGCCCCCGCCCCCGCCCCCGCCCCCGCCCCCGCCACGCGATGGGCCGGCTTCCCGGCGGCGCGGCTGGTCGTCCCCACCTTCCGCATGACCGGCACCGACGCCGGCTGCTGGCTCACCACGAGCGTCCTCGTCCAACCGGATGACGACGTCGACGCGCTCGCCCTCCGACTCCAGACCGATCGCGTCCTCCTGATCGACGACGACGCGCTCGCCGGCACGGGGATGGCCGCGCCGCGAGCGGTCGACGTCGCGGAAGTGCCGGACGGCGCATCGTGGCGTGAGAGTGTCGCTGAGGTGGCGGCAGAGATTCGCGCGGGCTGTCTGGAGAAGGTGGTCCTCGCCCGCATGGTCGAGGCCGAATCCGCGACGGCGTTCGACGTCGTGGGCACGCTGGAGCGGCTTCGGGGCGCCTACCCCGGCTGTTACGTCTTCGCCATCGGCCGCGCCTCGGGCGCGACCTTCCTCGGCGCCACCCCCGAACGACTCGTAGAGCTTCGCGGCCGCGAGGTGCGGGCGATGGCGCTCGCCGGCTCCGTGCGACGCGGCGGCACTCCTGAAGAGGACGCGACGCTGGCCGCCGGGCTCGCGGTGAACGCGAAGGACCGGCTGGAGCACGCGCTGGTCGTCCGCGGGCTGCGTGGGGCGCTCGCGGGCCTGTGTGACAGCATCGCCGTGCCCTCCGTTCCCGAGCGGCTGACGATGCCCAACGTGCACCACCTGTACACGCCGGTCTCGGCCCGCCTGCGCGCCGGCTGCACGCTGGCCGACCTGCTCGCCCACCTGCATCCGACACCCGCTGTCGCCGGTTGGCCGCGCGAGGCGGCGCTCGATGTCATTCGCGCGCGCGAGCCGTTCGACCGCGGCTGGTACGCCGCGCCCGTGGGGTGGTTCGGGAGCGGCGGCGACGGGGAGTTTGCCGTCGCCCTCCGGTCGGCCCTCGTCGACGGCGCGCGGGCGTGGCTGTTCGCCGGCTGCGGGCTGATGGGCGATTCGGACCCCGAGGGGGAGTACGCCGAGTCGGCGCTGAAGCTCCGGCCGATGCTGGCCGCGCTGCGCGCCGAGTGAGCGCGACGTCGCGGCCCGGTGACGCGGTGAGCGCCGCCGAAGCGCTGTTCGCGTACGTCGGCGCCTTCGTCGACGAACTGGCGCGGTCAGGAGTGCAGCACGTCTGCATCGCCCCCGGTTCGCGCTCGGCGCCGCTGGCGCTGATGTTCGCCCGGCATCCGGAGATCCGCGTCTGGATGCATCTCGACGAGCGATCGGCCGCCTTCTTCGCGCTCGGGCTGGCGAAGGCCAGCGGCGATCCCGTTGCCGTCGTCTGCACTTCGGGGTCGGCCGCCGCCAACTTTCTCCCCGCCGTGGTCGAGGCGCGCGCGGGCGGCGTACCGCTGGTCGTGCTCACCGCGGATCGTCCGCCCGAGCTGCGCGACGTCGGCGCGCCGCAGACGATCGACCAGACGCGGCTCTTCGGCGTGCATGCGAAGTGGTTCGCCGAGGTCGCGCTGCCAGAGGCCACGGTCGAGATGCTGCGCTACGTGCGGACGCTCGCCTGTCGCGCCGTCGGGATCGCCGTCGCGTCGCCGGTGGGCCCGGTGCATCTCAACGTCCCCTTCCGCGAGCCGTTGATCCCCCGTCCATTCGCGCCGCCGGTCGCGCCTGACGAGCCGGGCGGCGACGCGTGGCACGGACGCGTCGGCGTCGAGCCGTATGTCTGGATCGATACCCCCCCGCGCACGCTCGACCTGGCCGCCGCGCGCCTGATCGCCGGCGAGTTGCGCCGATCGCGTCGTCCGCTGATCGTCTGCGGTCCGCAGGCGGATCCGGCATTGCCGGCCGCGCTGGGCGTACTCGCGTCGGCGATCGGGGCGCCGCTGCTCGCCGATCCGCTCTCGCTCGTGCGGTGCGGGTCACACAGCCGCGGCATGGTCATCGACGCGTATGATGCCTTCCTCCGCGACCGCACGCTGGCCGACCGGTTCAGCCCCGACCTCGTGCTGCGCATCGGCGGCGTGCCGACGTCCAAGGTGCTGCAGAACTACCTCGTGCGACAGACCGGCGCGCGCCAGCTCACGATTGGCGACGGCGCCTGGTCCGATCCGACGCTGATCGCGGCGCAGGCGGTGCAGGCGGTGCCGCGCCACGCCTGCACGGCGGTGTTCGACATCCTCACCGCGCAGCCTGACGAGTCACGGCGCGACCCCGGCACCGAGTGGAGTGAGCGGTGGCGCGCCGCTGACGGCGCGGCGCGTGAGGCACTCGCGCGTGGTGCGGCCGCCTACGACGAGCCGTTCGAGGGACGCGTGTTCGCCGAGCTGGCCGATCTGCTGCCTGACGGCGCGACGCTCTACGTGAGCAGCAGCATGCCCGTGCGCGACCTCGACAGCTTCGTCGGTGGCAGCGCGCGCCGCCTGCGCTTCCTCGCCAACCGCGGCGCGAATGGGATCGACGGCGTGGTGTCGAGCGCGATGGGTGCCGCCGCGGCCGGTGGCGGTCCGACGGTGCTGGCGATCGGCGACCTGGCGTTCTACCACGACATGAACGGACTGCTCGCCGCCCGCGCGCACGATCTTTCGTTGACCATCGTGCTGATCAACAACGACGGCGGCGGGATCTTCTCTTTCCTCCCCCAGGCCGAACTCGGCGATGGATTCGAGACGCTGTTCGGCACGCCGCACGGGCTCGATTTCAGCGCGGCGGCGCGCCTGTACGGCGCGCACTACACGCGCGTCTGGGAATGGGACGAACTCCGCAGCGCCGTCGACGACGGAATGGGCGGCAACGGCCTGACGATCGTCGAGCTGCGCACCGACCGGGCGCGGAACGTCGAGATGCACCGCGAGCTCTGGCACGCCGCATCCGCCGCGGCGGCCGCGGCGGTGGGGCGCGACGCGTGACGGCCGCCGCGCCGCCGCTGCCGCGGGTACGCGGCGGTGACGGCCCCGCCGTGCTCTTCCTGCACGGATTCATGGGGAGCGCGGCGAGCTGGGCGCCGCACGCGCGGCGACTCCAGCACCACTACACGACGCTCGCCGTCGACCTGCCGGGTCATGGCGGCGCGGTACTGAACGACGAGGCGGCGTACACGATGCCGGCGTGCGTCGACGCCCTCGTCGCCACGCTCGACGCCGAACACGTCGAGCAGGCGTGCGTCGTCGGCTACTCGATGGGCGGACGGGTGGCGCTGCATCTGGCGCTCGCCGCCCCCGACCGCGTGAGCGCGCTGGTGCTGGAGAGCGCCTCGCCCGGGCTGCCTGACGCCGCGGAGCGTGAGGCACGGCGCCGCGCGGACGCGCGCCGCGCCGCGCAGCTCGAACGGGGTGGCGTGGAGGCGTTCGTGGACGAGTGGGAGCGGCTGTCGCTGTTCGCCAGCCAGCTCACCCTGCCTGACGACGTTCGTGCGGGCCTGCGGCGGTCGCGCCTGGCGAACGACGCGGGCGGGTTGGCGCGCAGCCTGCGCGGGATGGGCGCGGGGGCGATGGAGCCGGTGGTCGACCGCCTGTCGGAGATCGCCGTGCCGGCGCTGTTCATCGTTGGCGCACTGGATGCCCGCTACGTCGAGATCGGCGAGCGGGCGGCGGACGCGATTCGCGGGGCGCGGGTGGAGATCGTGGAGGGGGCGGGGCACACGGTGCATCTCGAGGCGCCGGCAGCGTTCGACGGGCTACTCGAGGAGTTCGTGGTGCTCGCGACGGGGTAGGACAGGGCGATGCGGTGCCCAGTGGGGCCTACAACCAGTCGAAAGCGCGAGCTGAGCGTTCGCGCAGTCTGGTAGAAGCACGCGATAGCATTGACCCATCCAGCCGGCTACTAAACATCGGCCATGGCGATCGTGAACGCCTGCTGGACAACAGTGTCAATAGAATGTTGGTCGTTGCTCGTGGAGACGGCGGCGAGCGCAGCAACCAGATCAGCTGGTATTTTTTCAAACGTCGGCACTCGCACCCGACGTAGTGTCTGCGCTTGGTATCGCAGACTTCCGCCCCGCATCTGAACTGAATAGGCCCGTACCTGCGTCAGAACCATTGTGCTGCGAAGGATAGCTTGCAAGGCG
>JBBQHX010000123.1:0-10011 GCA_038324385.1 Gemmatimonadales bacterium
GCGGTCTGATGCTGAGTCAAGCTGCGGGGCGCAGACGGTGTTGCACCCAACGAGTAATACGTAATTATCGCGGGCGCCACAGCTTCAAGCGACGAGACCTGCTAGCTTCACCGACTCGTTAGCTGGTCCGCGGGTTAGCGCCACGCCGCGCATTGTAGGCCGCCATGAAGGCGTCCGTCCCGGTGCCGTCCGGCAGTCCGCGGAGCGTCTCGACGATCCCCGAGACGTCGATGGTGAGCATCACCTCGAGCTCGTCGTTCGATACCGCGCGCTCGATCGGCGGCGCGATCTCGCGGATTCGCGGAGACGCCTCCCGCCATCAATTGCTCGTGGCCAGCTAACGTGTAGCGTTCAGTTGCGGGCGGATTAGCTAAGATGCGTCGCGCACCGCCGCCTCACCGCTCCGCCCGTCGGGTGCGACGCCTCGCTAGCTGGCCCGCGAGAGAACCGCCACCTCGCGTTCCAAGCGGGTGCCCAGTGCATCCCGCCGCGTTTCCAGATCGAAGCGAGCCTGCAAGTTCAGCCAGAGCCGTTCGCTGGTGCCGAAGAACCGCGCCAGACGCAATGCCGTGTCGGCCGAGATGCCTCGCTTCCCATGCACGATCTCATTGATCCGCCGGGGAGGCACGCTGATGTCCTGTGCCAGACGGTACTGCGACAGCCCAAGCGGCTCAAGGAAGTCACTGAGCAAAATCTCGCCGGGGTGGATCGGCGCCAGCTTGCGGGTCGGCATTCTGTCCTCCGGAGCCTCAGTGATAGTCGACCACTTCCACATCGAAGGCGTCGCCGTCCTTCCAGCGGAAGCAGATCCGCCACTGGTCGCTGACGCGGATACTGTGCTGCCCCGCTCGGTTTCCACGGAGTTTCTCGAGCCGGTTGCCAGGCGGAACCCGGAGATCGTCGAGGCGCTCAGCCGCGTCAAGTAGCACGAGCTTCCGCAGCGTCGCCCGGAGCACCTCGGCCGGGAACCGGCGGACGCGCTCGCGCCGGAAGAGCCGCTCGGTGTGAGGGTCCGCGAAGCTCTTGATCACCCTGAAGGATACCGACCCCAGACAATAACGTCAAGCGTTATTACTTGGCCAGCAAACGCTTGAACTCAGCTGCGGGGATCTGGCTCGCCAGGTGACGGGAGCTCGCCCTCGGTACCACGACCGCTCGGCGGGAAACCTGACGCGGGGCGCCCGGTCGGTTGCAACGCCACGTTAGGTTGTGGCGCGTGCCACTCGCACCGCACGTTACAGTCTAAGATCCCCGCTGCTCGGCACACGCGTGACCCGTCCGCGCCGGGCGAGCAATCCATCCGGGTACCCCGGCTGCATGACTCGACCAACGTCCTTCAGCTTCGCCGCACCGATGCTCGCTCAGAATGCCAACTGACGCACCGTCCCCTACCGCCACTCCCGCGTCACCGCGTGCCCCACCGTCGCCCCCACGCTCGGTAGTACGAATGCCGAAACTGCGATGATCCGGCAGACGATCGTGCACACCCCTTCGCGATACCGGCTCCGCCCGAACTCGACGAGCCCCCAGCTCGCCAAGCCGCCCAGCGCAGCCCCGCCTACCGCCGCCGGATAGGAACCCGATACCCGCCCCGTCCTCCCGAGGAAGTGCACCGTCGTCCCCGTCGCCACCGTCGCGCCCGTGACCGCGCCGACGTATGCCGCACGACGGGCCGTCTCGTCGCTCGCTCCCACCCACCGCGCCACCTTGCGCGTCGCCAGCCCCCCGCCGAAGTAGCCGATCGGCGTCGAGAGCGTGCCGAGCGTGACCTGGCCGACCACTGTCAGCGCGCCGGGACCCCCCGGGTCGCCGGCGGGGCGAGGCGATGAATCCTGCGCGATGGCGGGCGAGGCCACGAGCAGCGCGCCCGCGAGCAGCGCCCCCGTCAGGCGGAGGCCGCGCCGGCCGAACGATGAGGTGCGAGCGAGAGGCTGAGCCACGAGTCCACCGAAAGCAGAAGTCCTGGAAACGCGGCCACCCGACGGGTGCCGCGGCAATGTGCATGACAGCCCGGCGGAGCACCACCGGGTCGTTCGTCCACCTGCGCACGCTTCGCGCCGCTCGATCCAGCCCCCACGTCAGGCCACTGCACGCGGGGCACATTGCCAACGCGAACCGGCGCCCGCCCGGCCCGCCGAGGCGGATTGCAGGCGGGCGCCGGGTGAAGGGCGGCTGCGGGCTACGGGCTATGGGCTCTGAGCTACTGCACGCGTCTCAGTCCGGAGCTCACTGCCCACGGCCGACGACTAGCATCAATTCATAGTCCTTGTCGGCGTCGCGGCCGTCGGGGCGTTCTTCACATAGATGTCCAGCCACTCCGTCCAGCGTGACCACATGTCGAGCAGCGTCTCGCGTGTCGCCGGGCCGTGGTCCTCGTACGGATACATGTAGAGCGACACGGTCTTGCCGAGCCCCTGCAGCGCGTGGAAGAGGCGCGTCGAGTTCTCGGGCGCGGTGCCGACGTTCTGGTCGTCCTCGCCGTGGTACATGAGGAGCGAACCCGTCAGGCGGTCGGCGTGGAAGAAGGGGGACATCTGCAGATAGATGTCACGCGCCTCCCACAGGTCGCGCCGCTCGCTCTGGAAGCCGTTGGGCGTGAGTGAGCGGTTGTAGTTGCCGTCGCCCGCGATGCCAGCCTTGAAGAAGGGGGTGTGCACCATCGCGTTGACGGTCGAGAAGGCGCCGTAGGAGTGGCCGCCGACGGCCAGCCGCTGGCGGTCGATGATTCCCTGTCGCTCGAGTTCGTCGATGACGGCCGAGAGGTTGTTGCGGAGGTCGGGGACGTAGTTGTCGTTCATGCGGCCGGCCTCGCCGAAGATGGGCGCGTCAGGCTCGACGATCGCGTAGCCCTCCAGCGCGAGGATCTCCATCGAGCGCGGACCGACGTTCGGAAACCGGTTCTGGTTCACCGTCCGGCGCGTGCGATCATACCCTTCCTGATCGGTGAACTCGCGCGGGTAGAACCAGAAGAGGGCGGGGGCCTTCTCGCCGTTCCAGTTGGCCGGCAGCGTCACGTCGACCCAGAACTTCTTGCCGTCGGCGCGCGTCACCTGCACCGTGCGACGATCGAGCCCGGTGACCTCGGGCGAGTAGTCGCGGTTGGAGGTCAGCTTGGTGAGATTGCCGCTGGCGATGTCGCGCAGGTAGGCGTCAGGCACCATGGTCGGCGACTCGCGCATCGTGATGACCTGCTGGAACTCGGCGTCCACCGGCACGGCGACGGTCTCGTAGACGTCGGGCGCGGACTGGAAGACGCGCGTCTTGGTACCGGTCCGGATCTCGATGCGATCGACGAAGGGGCGCGGCGGATTCTTGAGCGCGTCGGGGCTGTACTGGACGCCCTGCAGGTAGGCGAAGCGCGTATCAGCCGACGTGAGCGCGACGTTGCCGCCGAACTTCCCGCTTACGGTCAGGAGGCGGCCGGCATCGTTGAAGAATGCCGAGTCGGCGGCGGCGCGGCGCGCGTCGGCCGAACCGGTCGCGGCGCGCGTGCGGGTGATGGTGTGTTTCTGCGCTGGCGTGTCGAGGTAGACGGCATAGTTGTGCGAGGCGCCGCTACCACCGCCCTCGGTCACGAACAGCGCGCGTCCGTCTTCCGAGAAGGCGACGTTGCTCATGCGGGCCTCGCTCTCGAACAGCACCTTCGTATCACCAGGGCCGAACGGCGCGAGCCACTGGACGAGGCGGTCGCGACGGCGCGCCGCGCCCCCAGCTCGGGGTGCGGCACCGGCACGCGCCGTGTCACCGGTCGCGGCGGCGGCATCGGCGCTGTCGGCGCCGGGGGCGAGCTGCAGATAGACGAAGCCCCGGCCGTCGGGGCTCCAGGCGAGGTTGCGGCGCGTCGTGTCCGCGCCGGCGCTGTCGTTCTGCGGCGCATCGCCGAGGCGCATCGCGCGCTTGCCCAGTTCGGCGACCATCCGGCCGTCGACGGCCCAGAGCTGATCGACCGTGCCGAAGGCGGTCGTCGGGACGTAGTAGGAGAAGGGCTTCTCCATCAGCGTGACGCGGGCGAATCCACCGTCGGGCGACAGATCGATGCCGCGGAACATGCGCGGCTGGCCGATCGTGGTGATCGATCCCCGCGCGACATCGACGAGGGCGAGCTGACCGGTCGCGGCATGCTCAAGCAGCGCCATGTCGTACGGCGTCTCGAGCAGGCTCGCGTAAGTACGAGTCTGGGCCTTCTCGCCGAGGGAGACGCGGACCTTGGGGCCCTCGGGAACGGCGGGCGGCACGGGCGGACGGCTGCCATTCGGGACGAGCACGGTCAGCAGCTTGCTCCCGTCGGCCGACCAGGAGGGGGCGGTGACGAGGGTGGCAAGCACCGGACGCGTCGAGACGCGGCGCGAGCGGCCGGAGGCGGCGTCGGCGACGTAGAGGAAGCTGGCGTCGTTGAAGTTGGCGAGGAAGGCGATTGCCTTCCCGTCCGGCGACCAGGTGGCCGACGATGCGGTGGCGCCCGCCGGAAGCTGAACCTTGGTGCGCCTGTTGGTGCGCCAGTCGAGCACCTCCATCGACGTCGACCCGCGCGTCGAGAGGGTACGCGCACGGTTGGCGGCGATGTCGAGCTGGACGCCGCCGAGGAAGACGTGCGGGCGGGCGAAGGCGGCCATCGTCGGCATGCCATCGCCCTGCCGAATCAGGAAGAGCGAGCGGTTGGGGCTGGCCGAGTTCTCGGAGAGCGTGGTGTTCAGATGCCGCGGCGCGACGACGTGCTTCGCGAGGTTGGCCGGCGGAGCGCCGAAGCTCTCGCGCACGAGCGCGGTGTCGACGACGGTCGGAGCGGCCGGGGCACTGTTCTGCTGCGCGCTGGCGACCGCTCCCAGTGGGAGCACGCCGACGGCCAGCGCCGCGATAAGTGACGAACGGACGACCGCGGCCGGCGCGGCCGCGAAGAGCCACCGCCGCATCGCCCGGGGGAGGGCATTGCTCGAACTCGGCATGGACATGGGGGTGTGGAAGGGCGGGTGCCGGCGACCGGCAGGAGGGCATCGGCGCGCACGACCGGTCGACCGACCGTCGACGGGGCGTGGGGACGCAGCCGTTCGTGAGAACGCACTCGGCGTCCCCACTATATGGTCTGTGTCGAGAGTACGCACCCGTGGGAGAGTGCGTTGGGGAGGGCGGCGGGCGGGTCGGCTGTGGGTGGGTGGACGACGTCATCCCGCAGGTGGGCGCGGAGCGCCCGAATGGCGGGATGGGCTTCCACTGCCCGTTGGTCCGCTATGGGCGAGGGGGTGCCCGCCCCCGATCCGAGCGCCCCGACACCGACACTCGCGGCGAAGCGTCAGGTAGACGTAGGCGATGCCGATCGCGCCCAGGGGCTGCTCGCGCCTACGGCAACGCTACGCCCCCTCGGCTGGATCACGCTCGACGCGGCGATCCTCCTCGCTGCGGCGCTCCTCCGCGCGCCGCTCGTCGATCGTCCGCCGATCCGTGGCCTCCCCCTCGGCGGTGATCACCCGCCGGAGGGTGACGGTGAACGTCGCCCCCTGGCTCGATTCGCTCCGCGCGCGCAGGTCGCCGCCCATGCCGCGCGCGAGATCGCGGCTGATGGCCAGGCCGAGCCCGGTGCCCTCCTGCGACCGGGAGAAGCCCGCCGTGAGCTGCACGAACGGCTCGAAGATCGCCTCCAGCTTGTCGGCCGGGACGCCGGGCCCGGTGTCCACCACGCGAAGGCGCACCACGTCCGGGGAGCGCTCCGCTTCGGCGCGTTCCGGCAGGTCGACCGTCACACGCCCGCCGGCCGGCGTGAACTTGGCGGCGTTCGAGAGAAGGTTGAGCAGCACCTGCGCCAGCTTCTCGCGGTCGGCCCACACGACCGCCCCGGCGCGTGAGTCATCGTCGGGCAGCCGGACGTCGAGGGCGAGGTTCCGCGCGGCGAACTGCGGCTCGACGAGCGGCACCACTTCCGAGACCACGTCGGTCAGCCGGACCGCATGGATGTCGTACTCGACCTTGCCGCTCTCCAGCCGCGCGTAGTTCAGCACGTCGTTGATCAACCCGAGCAGGTGCCGCTGCGCCCGGTCGACGCGCGCGAGCGTCGCCCGCTGCTCGGGCAACATCGGGCCGTGGATCCCCATGTCGAGCAGCTGGACGTAGCCCTGGATGGCGTTGAGCGGGGTGCGGAGCTCGTGGCTCATCGTCGCCAGGAACTGCGCCTTCACCGCGTTGGCCGCCTCGGCGACGTGCTGCAGCCGCTCGGCCTCCTGCCGCGCCGAGCGCTCGGCGTCGAGCAGCCGCGCGCGCTCGAGCGCCTGACCGGCCTGCCACCCCACCGCGAGGAAGAAGGCGCGGTCCAGCGGCGAGAAGGCGCGCGGGGCGGCGAACGTGAACGACATGGCCCCGACGACCCCGCCGGCGACCAGGAGTGGCAAGGTCGCGACCGCGTGGGTGCCCAGCCGCTCCCAGATGTCGGGGATCTCCGGAAAGCGCGCGAGGAGCCCCTCGGGGCCACCGCGCGCCTCGACGAACACCGGCTCGCCCGTCCGGAGGCAGAACGCGGCCGGGCCGGGCATCGTGATCCGGAAGCGCCCATAGCGCGCCAGCACCATCGCGTCCAGCCCGCTGTGACGGATGGTCACCGCCTCGTCGCTGCCCGCGGCACGGGTGAACAGTGCGGCGGTCGTGGCGCCAGTGGCCGCACCGGCCTCGGCGACCACCACAGCGGCCACGTCGTCCACCGTCTCGGCGGCGGCGAGCGCCGCGGTGAGCGCCTGCAGCCGCTCGGTGCGGGCGACCGCCGCCTCGGCCGCGTCGCGCGCGGCCCGCTCGACCTCGACGTCGGTGTTCGTCCCGAACCATCGCACGATCTGTCCGTCGGCGTCCCTGGCGGCCGTGACGCGCGTGAGGAAGGCGCGGAACCGACCGTCGGCCGCGCGCAGCGGGAACGTCATCTCGAACGGCGCGCCCGTGGCGATCGACGCCTGCCACAGCGCGAGCACGCGCGGCAGCTCGGCCGGATCGTGCACCGACTGCCACCCCCAGCCTTCCATCTCGGCGGGCGTGGTGCCGGTGTCCTCGTACCAGCGCGCATTGTACCAGTCGATGTGGCCGTCGGCGCGCGCGGTCCAGGCGAGCGTCGGGATCGCGTCGATCAGCATACGGCGCTCGCGCGCGCGCTCGGCGAGCACGTCGCGCGCGCGCACCTCGGCACTCACGTCGACCGCGTGCTGCATGATCCCGGTGACGCGCCCCGCCGCATCGACGAGCGGCTGGTAGACGAAATTGTACCAGCCCTCTGCCTCCGCCTCCTCGTCGGACGACCCGGGCGCGTCCGCGCTGCGGTCGAACACGACACGCTGCTCGGTCGCCACGAACGGTTCCCCGGTTGCGTAGACCCGGTCGAGCAGCGCCGCGAAGCCCTGCGCCTCGAACTCGGGGAACACCTCGCGGTAGGCGCGCCCGACGAGCGGGCGCCTGGCCACCTGCTCCGCGCGCGCGTTGGCGAGCACGAACCGGTGGTCCGGCCCGGTGGTCACCGCGACCGCTGCCGGCGCCTGCGCGAATGCCGCGTGCAGCTGAGCCCGCGCCGCGTCGGCCTCGCGCGCCGCACGCTCGGCCGCCGCGGCGCGCCCGGCCAACTCGTCGGCGGTCGACTGCAACTCCTCCGTCTGCGCTTCCAGTTCCGCCGACTGCTCCTGGAGCTGCTGATTCGAGAGCTCGAGTTCCAGCGCCTGTTCCTCCAGCTGCTCGGCGTTCGCCCCGAGCTCGGCCACTGCGGCGTGCAGCTCCACCTCGGCGAGCACCGACCCGGCCAGATCGACCAGCGTCTCGACCTCGTCGGCCGCCCACGCACGCGGGACGAAATCCACCACGCAGAAGCTGCCGAGCGCGTGCCCATCGGTCAGGACCAACGGGACCACGACGCAGGCGCGCGCGCCGAGGGCGGTGACCGCCGGAAACGCCGCCACTCTCGGGTCGAGCAGCGCGTCGGTCACGACGAGCGGCGCGCGCGTGGCGACCGCGTACTGGCAGAAGGTGGGGGCCATGGCGATCTCGCGCGCCGTGGCGAGCGGTTCCGGCAGCCCCACGCAGCTCTTCACGAAGTCGCGTCCCTCGTCCACCAGCGTGACCATCGCGACCGGCGCGCGGAGGACGCGCGCGGCCACCCGCGTCAGGCGGTCGAATGCTTCGTGCGGCGGCGTGTCCAACAGCCCGGTGCGGCGCACGCGCGCGAGCCGGTCCGGGTCGGCCACGGCGCGCGCGACATCCCCCGCGAGATCAGACGCGGCCGCGCCGCGCTCGGACACCAGCTCACCGAGAACCGGTGGCGTGTGATCGGAAGGAACCATGGGGGCAAGTTACGCCCAGGGCCGGCAGGCGGGTATGCGTCAACCCGGACTCGCCGGGTCACAACGTGCGGAGTTGCCAAGACATCGGCTGGGTTGAGCGATGCGACGCGCGAGAGCAAAAGCATATGGGCAAGCGGCCCTCAGCCGGCTCACCACAGCCTCCAGGTTCACCGACGCGGGCCGGATCACGGTGCCTTCACGCTCACGCCGCCGGACGCGTGACGACGGCGAGCCTCAGCGCGGCAATCGCACCGTGAACGCCGTGCCGGCCTCGTCGGACGAATCCACGTCGATCGTGCCGCCGTGCGCGGTCACGATACGCTCCGCGATGTAGAGCCCCAGGCCGAGGTTCCCCGAGTGGTGCGCCCCCGGCTCGCCGGATCTGAGGCGCTTGAGCGGGTCGAAGAGTCTGGGGAGCGCGGTCGGCGGGATGGCCGGGCCACGGTTGTGCACGCGTACCGCGGCAGACATCGCCTCGCCGCGGACGGTCACACAGATGGGGGCGGTCGGCGCGCCGTGTTGCACCGCGTTGCCCAGCAGGTTCGTCAGCACCTGGCTTATGCGCGCCGCGTCCCAGTCGCCCCGGACATCACCGGCCGCGTCGAGCTCGAGAACACACGCCGGATAGGCGGCCTGCATCTCCTCGACCGCGTGGCGCACGACCGTGGCCAGGTCCATCTCCGCACGCGCGAGCGGCACACCCGAGCCCAACCGGATGCGCGTGAAGTCCAGCAGATCGGCCACCAGGTCGTTCATGCGCCGTGCGCTACGCGCGATGCGGGTCGTCAGCGTGTGATGCGGCTCGATGAGGTCGCCCGTGTCGAGCATGAACTGCGACGAGGTGATGACGGCCGAGAGCGGCGTGCGCAGGTCGTGCCCGAGAATGGCGACGAACATCTCCTTCGACTGATCGAGGTTCTCCGTGTAGCGCGTCACGGACTCGGCGAGCGATTGATCGATCGCCTCGTTGAACCGCATCAGGTCCTCGAGGTCGGCGCCGGTGAGGGTGCCGCTGGCCGCCGTCCATAGCCGGATGACGCTGGCGCGCAGCGCGCGGTACTCGGAGACCATCTCGTCGAGCGTGAAGCCGCTCTCGGCGCGGCCGGCGCCGTGGACCTCTGCCGCGGTGTCGGGGCCCGCGGAGCTTGGTTCGGCGTCGCCCTTGGACTTGGCCGCCTGTTCGTCCATCGTCTGGGGCGTGCGGAGATCCGTGACGATGACCTCCAGCATCGCCAGCGCGTGGTCGCGGAGCGCCGCCAGGTCCATCGACTCCGCGGGCCCGCAGGTCCGCGCGAAGGTCACCCACTCCGCCAGAATGGGCTCGGTGTTCGTTGCAATGAAGTCGGCCAGTCGCACGGTCATTCCGGTGAGAGCATCGAGCAATGCGTCAGCAGCGCGTCGACGTGGACAGTCGACGCCGGCGTCCAGGGACGTGGACGCACAGCCGTGCGACCGAAGGACGCGACACGGACCGCTGCGCAACGGACGTGTCGCGCCATCGTCTGCGCCTTCGTACAATAGTCAGGGCGAAGGTGGTTCCCACTCCGAGGCTGCTGTCGACCGTGAGGTCGCCCGCCATCCCCCAGCCCACAGCCGCTGTAGCCCCAGCATCTCGCGGCTGCCGGCCGTAACTACCAGAGCGTCTGTTCCCGCCCTCTCGCCCCAACCGCTCGCATGCTCATCGACTCTCGCCGCCCCCGCGGCGTCCGCCGCGCGC
>JBBQHX010000124.1:0-10007 GCA_038324385.1 Gemmatimonadales bacterium
TCGCCGGTTCGGCAGGCGAGCGCCATGATGGTCGCGGACGGGTTCACGCCCCCGCCAGTGGGAAAGAGCGAGCCGTCGCAAATCCAGAGGTTCGGGATCTCCCACGTGCGGCCGTCGGCGTCGGTCACGCTCTCGCCCGGATCCTCTCCCATCCGGCACCCACCCATGAGGTGCGCGGTACCCTCCTCCACCCAGGTCTCCTTCCCTCCGGCGGCCTCGAGCGTCTGCCGCATGAACTCCTCGGCGTGCCGGATCAGCCGCCGGTCGTTTTCTGAATAGGAGAAGGTGACACGCGGAATCCGGAGACCGTACTGGTCCCGCTCGTCCGCCAGCTCAACGCGGTTTGCCGCCTGCGGCTCGACCTCGCCCACCATCTTCAGGCCCGCGAGGTGGTTGTATCGCGTCATCTCCCGCCGCAGTTCCATTCCCCAGAGTCCGCGTCCCGCGGCGAGGCTGGTGGCCCAGCTCTGCGGCAGGGGTCCCTGACTGCCGAATTGGTAGCCGCCGTGAAAGTCCTTTCCCGTGTCCGTGTAGTTCCAGTGCTCCGTGATCGCCATGACGGGCGGCCCCTTGTAGGAGCGGATCTCCTCCTCCATTGATCCCCAGACACCATTGTTGGAGTGCACCATGAGTCCTCGGCCCACCCAGCCGCTGCCGTTGGCGAGTCCGTCGGGGAAGCGCGAGGTGGCGGAGTTCAGGAGCAGCCGGGGCGTCTCGATGCTGTAGCCGGCAAGCACCACATGTCGTGCCCTCTGGCGCCGCCACTCGCCCTCGCGATGGTAGAGAACGCCCGTCGCGCGCCCACCATCGCCCATCTCCACGCGGCCGACCATCGCGAGGTCGCGGATTTCGGCGCCCTCCTCGATGGCTCGCGGGATCCAGGTCACCAGCACACTCTGTTTCGCGTTGGTCGAGCAGCCGACCGCGCAGAAGCCGCGGTAGACGCAGGGAGGTGCCTCGCCGCGGCGCGAGGAGAGCGTGGCGAGCGGAGTGGGAACCCACGAGATCCCCATCTGCTCACAGCCGCGCGCGAGGACGAGCCCGGCGGCGTTGATCTCGTGCGGTCGGCGGGGATAGCGTCCGCGACGGGGTCCCCAGGGGTAGGAAAGCGGGCCCGAGATCTGAAGCATCTCCTCCACCTCCCGGTAGTAGCGCCACATCTCCTTCCACGAGACGGGCCAGTCCACTCCGTAGCCGAGTAGGCTGCGGCTCCGGAACCACTCAGGGCGGAAGCGCAGTACGAGCATGGTGAAGTGGATGGTGCTTCCACCCACGCCCCGGCCGCTGTTGTTGCTCCCGAGCTGGATCGGGTCCTGGCCGCCCGTGATGCGGGGCTCCGTCCAGTACAGGGTCTGCTGCTCCTCCTCGTCCGATGCGAACTCCTCCAACGGCCGCCAGTACGGTCCGGCGTCGAAGGCGACCACCTTGAACCCCGCTTTCGCCAGCTTGTACGCGAGCGTGCCGCCGCCGGCGCCAGTGCCGACAATGGCGAAGTCCACCTCCTCGTCGTCGTCGTACTGGCGCATCGGCACCCACTCGCCGCGGCGGAAGACGTTCGGCGCGCGACCATCCCGCGCACGTGGCCGCTCGGGACTACCCATGGCCCGTCCCCTCATCCACGCGAGCGATCTCCCGGGCCTCCCACGGGTCGCGCTGACCGGCTGCCAGGCGGACGTAGCCACGCGGCGACGCAGGTCCTCCAAACCCGATCTCGTTCCAGGCTGCCGGATGCGCGTAGTAGATCCCGACCACGGACTTCAGGAGGACGCTCGAAAAGAAGCGCTTCGGCGGCAGCTCATCCCACGGTTCACCCTCCACATCTCCGTTCTGGATCGCCGTGAGTATGGAGTCCTGTCGTGGCGCATCGAGCTCGCCGAACGGCATGTCGTGGCGCCGCCGCGCCTCCCGCTCGATTCCGCCGATCCCCAGGCGCCACGAGGCGCGGAGGTCGGGCATGTCCTCGTAGCGATATCCGTCCCCCTGGCCGCGATGCAGCTGCGCGTCGATGAAGGGCACGATCGGCACCGGGTCGGTCAGGCGGTCCGGCTGCGGCAGAACCCTGGCGCAGATGGCCTCCAGCGTCGCCCACTCGTCCGGCTCCAGAAAGCGGCGCGGCGGCACCTCGCCAAGCCGCTTCCGAACCACCTCGCGCGTCTGCTCGTTCCAGGAGGGCGTGTCCCACTTGGCCAGGACGTCGTAGTCCGCATAGGGCGTCGAGAAATGCTCAGCCATGCGCGTCTCCCCGCAGCAGCGACAGCCCCGCCATCCCTGCCAGCGCCATCCCCGTAAAGGACGGCGGCGCCGGCAGCGGAGGACCCTGCAAAATCATCTGACTCCAGTTGTACCAGCCGCCCATGTTGCGGTGGACGCCATACGCGTGGAATCCCATCCCGGCGATGCCGGCCGCGGCGGTCCCGAGGAGCAGCGTCCGCGCGGCCGCGCGGCGCGAGGGCGTCGGCTTTGCGGCGGCGGCGGCCAGCGTGACCGCGGCGAGCGGGGGAACGACGACCGGGATGTACATGCTCGGGTGATGGAACGCACCGCGGAAGTGCAGGAGCCCGGCCTCCGCAGCCGTCCCAACCAGGCCGAGCGCGGCGGCGATCGCCAGGAGCGGACCCGCCGGCGCGCCGAGGAGACGCGGCCGCTGGCGCTGCCGCGTCAGTGCCCCCGCCGCCAGTCCGAAGAGTCCGGCGAAGGTGAGCCCCAACGGCGCGGCGATGGGCGCTCCGTAGAACAGGTTGTGCCAGCTCACGCCCCCCTCCCGCTTCACCACGTTGTACGCGTGGAACCCGGTGCCCACGAGCCCTGTCGCGACGGCGGTCGTGAAGACCGCCGTTCGGAGCGCGGAGGATCGCGGGCGGGTCGCGGCGGACGCAATGCTGACGAGGAGGGTCAGCGACGACACCACGGGCGCCACGTACATCACGCGGTTGTAGAACCCGCCGCGGTAGTGTTCCAGGGCGCTATCCGCGGCCACGCTGAAGGAGAGAGCCGCCGCGCCGGCGTGGAGTGCGCGAGCGGCGGCTCGCGTATCCTCCGCTTCGTTCGTGGGCCTGACCGGGCGGCGAGGTAGAGAAGCTACCTTCCCCTCACTTCTCCCCGATTGGCCGCGCCCACCTGGTGAGGGCGAACCGCGCGACCCGCCTTCACCACCACGGAAACGTTCATCGGTGCGCATGCGCATGTTCTTGCGTCGGCTTCGCCCGGGACTTGTACCACCACGCGACGACAGCACCGAACACGATGTGCGCGAGGATGCTAACCCAGTTGCGACCGTTCGCGAACCACGGCCAGGGCCCTGCGGTCATGATGTAGAACACGAAGCCATAGAGGAGGAGCGCTGCAACGACTGCCACACCGATGGCGGCGCCCATGCCGAGATTGCGGATGACGAACGCAACGGCGATGGCGAAGAGGATCGAGGTGGTGAAGTGAATCATCATCGCCACCATCACCACCATCAGATCGAAGGTTGCGGGCGGCGGAAGGACGTCCTGCCCCATGCCGATCGCGGCGATCATCCTGGGCGGCGCCCACATGCTTGGGGCGCCGCCGAATATCGGCATGAGGAGCATCTCCATCACTAAGAAGATGAGCCCGGCGATCACCCCCGCCCAGATCGCGGCGCTCCAGTCGATCGACTGCGAATGCGTCTCACGCGCTACGGCGATTTCTGCCATCCTGCCCTCCTCGGTTAATGAAGACGTCACTGTCCCGCCGACGGCGGCCTACACCTCTTGTTCGTCTCGCTCGCCCGGCTCACCCCCGCGCCGGGCACTCTCGGGCCCTGGAATCCCACCGATGCCCTGCACCAGCAACTCGTCCACCTTGTCGCGGAACATGGTGGTCGCGATGCGGATCGGATGCTCCTGACCCTTCGCCACAGCTTTCATGAAGTTGATCGCGTGCTCGGTGGAGATCTTCGGCGGGAGCGGAGCCTCGTCGGGATCCACCACGCACTCGACCAGCGTGGGGCCATCGGTCTTTGCGAACGCGGCCCGGAAGGCGGGCTCCAGGTCGGCTGGCTGCTCGACCTTGAAGCCCTGTCCACCACAGTTCGTTGCCCAGTCGGCGAACGCGATGGGGTTGTGGAGCTTCACGCCGAACTCCGGATTGCCCACGAACGTCATCTGCTCCCACCGGATCTGACCGAGGTAGTCGTTCCGCAGGATGACCACGACTAGCGGAAGGCGGTACTTCACCGCGGTGAGAAAGTCGCCCATGAGCATGGTGAAGCCGCCATCGCCGATGAATGCGACGGCACGACGGTCCGGGAACGCCACCTGGGCCCCGATCGCATAAGGCAGGCCGGACGCCATGGAGGCCAGGTTGCCGGATCCCGAGGCCATCATGCCCGGGCGCACGTCCAGATAGCGGGAGAACCAGGTCGTGTTGGTGCCCGAGTCGCCGCAGAGGATGGCGTTGTCGGGAAGCTGCCGATTCAGCTCCCAGGCAACCCGTTGCGGGCGCATCGGCACGCCGTCGTCCTGCGCCTTGTTCTCGAGCACCTTGCGCCAGTCTGCCTTCGCGCCCTGCAGCTTGGCCAGCCACCCCTCACCCGTGTGATTCGGCTGCAGCCGCTCGAGCAAATGCGCGAGGGTCACTCGCGAGTCGCCCGGGAGGCCGACATCCACCGGGTAGCGAAGTCCGAGTCGCTCGGGGTGCAGGTCGATCTGCACTGCCCGCGCCTCCCCCGGGGTGGGGTAGTAGTCCAGGTACGGGAAGGAGGAGCCCACGATGAGCAGCGTGTCGCACTGCTCCAGCGCGAGTTGGCCGGGCAGGTCGCCCAGAAGCCCGACGCCGCCCATGTGGCTCGCGAACTCCACCGGAACGACGGCCTTGCCGAGGTAGGCGTGCACGATTGGCGCGTTCAGCCGCCGCGACGTTTCCATCACCTCGCGGGTGGCCCCGAGCGCGCCGCGTCCGACGAGCATCGCCACCTTCTGCCCCTCGTTCAGAATCCGTGCAGCCGCATCGAGCGCCTCGCGTGGAGCGACCGGCACGGGATGCGTCCAGGTCGCGCCAACATGGCCCATCGCCTTCTTGGCATCCCGCCCCTTGCGCACGCGTGAGGCGGGTGCCGCCGCTTCCTGGAGGTCCGTGGGAAAGGAGATGTGGGACACGCCCTGATGTGCCAGTGCAGCCTTGATCGCCTCATGGACCAGCGCGTCGACATGCGCGGCGGAGCGCACCTCATGGTTGTAAACCGCGACGTCGCTGAACAGCTGGAGAAGATTCACTTCCTGCTGATAGAACGTGCCGATCAGATCCTGGTAGATCTGGCCGGTGATTGCCAGCACGCTCGCGCCGTCCAGCTTGGCGTCGTAGAGCCCGTTGAGCAGGTGAATGGCTCCGGGTCCCGAGGTCGCGAGACAGACGCCGAGTTCGCCGGTGAACTTGCTGTAGGCGCAGGCGGCGAACGCGGCGGTCTCCTCGTGCCGAACCTGGATGAGCTGGACGTCGTCCTGCCGCTGACGCAGCGCCTCGTAGATCCCGTTGATCCCGTCGCCGGGCAGGCTGAAGATGTGCTTCACCCCCCAGCTATCCACCAGGGCATCGATCAGGATCCGGGCGGCCGTCGTCTCAGCCATGACAATCATCCTCTCGGCTCTGCGGAACGAATCGCGACGCGAGAGCGCGTCCCTTCAGAGTTGCGGTCCGGATCCGTGCGAACGACCCTTCAATCCGTGCGGGTATAGCGCGAACCGTCGCGCGTCCGCTTCACGCAGCACGAGTCCGTTGCCTGCCCACTCGTGCCTGCCCACTCGAGATCTGGCCGAAGGCAGCCATCGACCAGCTCGGGCACCCTTTCAAAGATCATCTTCCCGATCCGCACATGATCGTGGACGTGCTCCACGTTGTGCGCGCTTGCAATTGGGCACATCGGGTGAGCGCGGAGCCACGGGGCGGCGTATCCGCCGGCTTCCCCGTCCTGGCATCCGTGGTCTCCGATTCGGTGCCTCGCCTGCAAAACCGCGGGGCTCGCAGCGTGCCGGGCCAACGAACGCGCACGCAGACTGCGGAACGCCGATCAGCAGTGCTCGACGCAAGCGCCGTTCCTCGGTCACATTACATGTAACGGTTTGAAGTGGCCGGGTTGACGTGACCCGGCGGTGCAGGGGCTGTTCGGCCCTATCCTCGAACTGCGACCGCGCGACCGAGGATGCGGCTGCGCTGATCCGGACGTGTCTGGTAGCCGCGCCACCGCAATACCGGTCTGCTCGACGCTGCTGGCAAGCGTGATGCGACTTCTGGCCGTCCACCACCCACGGAGGCTGCTCATGATGTTCGCCGGACTATTCGCTGGAGTGATTGCCCTCTACTTCATCATCGGCTGGATGGTGCTGCTGGCCACGCGTGATCCTAACATCACGCAGCCGCAGAACCCGGGGCGCTTCTTCCTTGATCTCCTGCTCTGGCCGATCATGGCCGTCGTCAGGCTCGCTCAGCGCGGGAAGCAAGCCGCCGACCACCGCGACGACGATCACGACCGGCCTCGCCGCTAGCAGGCCAGCTTCCCTCGAACCGATATCGGCGCCCGCGCGCGCCACCGCGAACCCGTGGAGACGCGGACCGCCTGATGCCTGACGCGAACGGTCGCCCGTGCCACTGGCACCGGGCGACCGTCGTCACACGTGTGTGGAGCCGAGCCGGCTCCGATCACGCGTTATCGCGCAGTGCGCGCTTGGTCGAACCGTGGTCCTTTACTCGCGAGCGTGCGCTGCGGAACCCGCCACTGCCGCGCCGAGCGACAGCCCCATGCCCAACAGTGCGATCCAGAGCGCGCTGGAGGTCGTGCTGGCCACGTCCTCGGCGGTCTCGCCCGCTCGGGCCTGCAGCGTGTCGATCTGGGTGGCCGCGCTCTGCTGCAGCGATACCACGCGATCGGCGATACGCTCTGCCTCGGCGCGACTCCGACCGGTGCGGGCCACGATCACGTTGATCATCGCCTCACGATCGACCGCCCCGGCGCGCATGCGCACCATCTCCGCAATCTCACTGGCGACCTGTTCGTTGCTGGCCTGTGATTGCGTGGTGGTCTGGCCGGCGCGCTGTGCCGCCGCTGCGATCGAGTCCGGGTTGAGCGCGGGGGCGCCGGTCTGGCGAAGGAGGAGCTCGACCTCAGCGCGAACGTTCTGCAGATCGATACCGCCCGACTGTCCAGCCGCGGCGCCGGCGGCCGAGGTGACGGCACCAGCGGCGGCGCCGGCTACGTTGCCGAACACATTGAAGGTCGCGCCGGCCAGCGCGCCCACGCCGCTGCCGATCATCCAGACGGCGAAGAGCAATGAGGTGGCCCAGACGAGAATGCCGTGCAGGATACCATCCTTCCGCGTGATGACGCCGGCGAGTCGGCCGGTCGTGCCACCGCCGATATAGAGCGCGATCAGCACCGAGAGTGCTGCCCAGATCGCCGCGCCGATACCGAGCGCGCGCCCGGAGTCCAGGTCCCACGCGGCGAGCCCGACGGCCGCGCCGAGAACGGCGAAGACGAGCTGCAACGCGGTCGCGACGAGCAAGCCGGCGAAGATGGCGCCCCAGCTCAGGCGCGTCGTGATCGGGGCGACGCGAGGATCGTTGTCAGTGTAGGGGCGTGTTGAACCAGGAGCGGTCATGAAGTCCTCCAGCAGGAAAGTTCGCCGCGCGAGCCGCGACCATGGTCATCGCTCCCATCTTCCTCAAGTGACGTGCCGCGCTCGCGAGCATCCGTCGATTGCGCGCCTCAACACGGCGGTTCGCCGATTCCATTCACGGAAGCGTGTGCCTCACGACGCGATCGTCCGGTGAACGACGACGGGGGCGCAGCCGCTGGCTGCACCCCCGTCGCACGACTGCATGGCCTGGTATGGCGGCCTGTGCCGTCCGCTCACACCGTGAACAGCATCTCTCGATACTTGGGCAACGGCCACCGTTCGGCGGGCACGACGCCCTCCAGCCGATCACACAGCCCGCGGACCTCCGCCATCAGCGCCGCACCAGCGTTGGTGAGGATACGCGCCTGCTGCACGCCGTCGTCGTGCAGCGCGTCCAGCTTCTCGAGCATTTCACGCTGGGCCTCGGCGCGATCCTGCAGCGTGCCGACGATCTCGACAAGGGCATTGGCCGCGCGCGTCATCGGCCCCGTGCCGATGCCGGCCGAACCGGCCTTCGCGGCGCTGTCGGCGAGCTCGCCGATGTAGCTGAAGGCGGCGGGGAGCACCATCGTCTCGACGATCTGGTTGAGCGTGTAATGCTCGATCAGCAGATCCTTCACGTATCGCTCGATGCGCACGTGGAAGCGCGAATCCAGCTCGGCGTTGGTGAGGATGCCGAGCGAGGTGAGCAGTTGGCGCGACTGCGGAGTGATGAGCTGCTCGAGCGCTTCCGGCGTGTGGCGCAGGTTCGGCAGCCCGCGACGCTCGGCTTCCTCGGCCCATTCCTGCGAGTAGTTGTTCCCCTCGAAGCGCACCGGCGTCGACTCGCGGAACGTCTCGCGCACCACCTCGAGCACGGCGTCGTCGACGTGCTTGCCACTCTCGATCAGGCTCCTCAGGCGCCCGGTCAGCGCGGCGATCTCGTCGGCGACGACGGCGTTGAGGATCATCACCGGGAAGGCCACGTTCTGCGACGCGCCCACGGCGCGGAACTCGAACTTGGTGCCCGTAAAGGCGAACGGCGACGTCCGGTTGCGATCGGTGTTGTCCTGCTGGATATCGGGGAGCTTGGACACGCCCAATCGCAGCATCTGCTGCGCGGCGTCGCCGTTCGCCTGACGCCCCTCGGACAGGTCCTCGATCACCTGCGTCAGGGCGCGACCCATGAAGGCGGAGATGATCGCCGGCGGCGCCTCATTGGCGCCGAGCCGGTGCTCGTTGCCTGACGACGCGATGCCCGCGCGCAGGAGACCGGCGTGCTTGTGCACGGCCTGCAGGATGGCCGCGAGAAAGAGCAGGAAGCGCACGTTCTGGTGCGGTGTCTTGCCGGGCTTCAGCAGGTTGAAGCCGTCCAATTCGGGGTTCTCGGACGCCACCGACATCGACCAGTTGCAGTGCTTGCCGCTGCCGTTGATCCCGGCGAACGGCTTCTCGTGCAGCAGGGCGTGGAGGCCATGACGCATGGCGACGCGGCGGATCGTCGCCATCACGATCTGGTTGTGATCGACGGAGATCTCGGTCTCCATGTAGCGCGGGGCCATCTCGTACTGGCTCGGCGCTACCTCGTTATGCCGCGTCGTGATCGGCACGCCGAGCTTGTAGAGCTCGTGCTCGATCTCGGCGATGCACGCCTGGATCCGCTCCGGAATGCCGCCGAAATAGTGGTCCTCGAGCTGCTGGCCGCGCGGCGGCGCGGCGCCGATGAGCGTGCGGTTGGCCATCACCAGATCGGGGCGCTTGCGGGCATGCGCGCGGTCGATCAGGAAGTACTCCTGCTCCACGCCGAGTGTGGTGTTCACGCGATAGACGCCACGGTCACCGATCAGCTCGAGCAACTCCATCGCCTTGTGCGACAACACGTCGGCGCTGCGGAGGAGCGGCGTCGTCTCGTCGAGCGCCTCGCCGTTGTAGCCGATGAACACGGACGGGATGCACAGCGTGCGCACATTCCCCGACTCGACGATGAAGATCGGGCTCGACGGATTCCAGGCGGTGTAGCCGCGCGCTTCCCAGGTAGCGCGGAGTCCGCCCGAGGGGAAGCTGGACGCGTCGGGCTCGCTCTGGATCAACTGCGACGCCGAGAACGACTCGAACGGGGCGCCGTCATCGCCGAAGTCGAGGAAGGCGTCGTGCTTCTCAGCGGTGAGGCCGGTCTGCGGCTGGAACCAGTGCGTGAAGTGCGTCGCGCCGCGCGCCAGCGCCCACTCCCGCACCGCCTCGGCGACCACGGGCGCGATCTCCGGGTCGAGCGTCTTTCCGTGCCGGACCGAGGCCAGCAGCTTGTTGTAGACCTTCTTCGGCAGCGCGTCACGCATGTGACGCACGCCGAACGTGTTCATGCCGAAGTAGGTCGACGTCTGCGGCGGCACGCCG
>JBBQHX010000125.1:0-9992 GCA_038324385.1 Gemmatimonadales bacterium
ATGGTCGCCGCACGCCGGTTGCGAATGTGCCGACGGTAGCGCACTTTCGCGAACGCGACGGTTCAGATGAGGCGATGCAGCCTCACTCTCCATAGCACGAGGATTCGGTCGTGCGCCCGACATCGCCGGTCGGCGCCACTCCGAATCGCTATGCCCCGACGATGCACCGGCGGCGGCCACCATCATGCGTGACGAATCGGGCTCGCGTTCTCCGGGCATTTTTGACGGGACGGGCGATCCACCAGCTCCGCGCGATCGTGACGACCTCGATCACCTCGTGCCGCTTGTCTATCAGGAGCTTCGTACGATAGCGCACCGACATCTCGCGGCTCGCGGTGGGGTGAACGGCAGCGCATCGACGCTCGCCACCACGGCGCTGGTCCACGAGGCGTATCTGAAGCTCGCGAGCGGCGGCTCGGGCGGCGGCGGGGCGTGGCGCGACCGGCCGCACTTCCTCGCCGTCGCCGCAGTGGCGATGCGCCAGATACTCGTCGACCGCGCCCGAGCGCGTGCATCGGTCAAGCGCGGGGGTGGGCGCGCGCGGGTCACGCTCGATGATGATGCGCTGGCGGCCGACGATCAGCCGGAAGCGCTCCTCGAGATCGACGACGCGCTGCAGCGGTTGGCCGAGGTGGCTCCGCGGCTCGCACGGGTGGTCGAGCTGCGCTTCTACGGCGGGCTGTCCGAGGAGGAAATCGGCGCCGCGCTCGACGTCACGTCGCGAACCGTCGAACGCGACTGGGCCAAGGCGCGCATGCTGCTGCGGCGGGCGCTCGACGCGTGAGGCATCCATCGGACATCGGCGCCATCGCGCGTCATCCGGGATGATCCCGGCGGAGCGGTGGGTCACGATCGAGCCGGTGCTCGATGCGGTGCTCGCGCTTCCGCCGTCGGAGCGCGGCGTGTTCCTCGACCGCGCCTGCGCCGGCGACCATGCCCTCCGCGCGGAGATCGCGCTGATGGTGGCCGAGTGTACCCACCCGGACGCACTCCTCCAGCGGCCGGCGATCGAGCAGTTCGCCACGCTCTGGCGCGAGCCTCACGACGACTTCGTGCGCCTCCAGGCGGCGATGGCCGACCGCTACACGCTGATCCGCGAGGCCGGGCGCGGGGGAATGGGGGCTGTGTACCTGGCGCGCGACCTGCGGCACGATCGGGACGTCGCCGTGAAGGTGCTGCACGGCGACCTGCTGATCGGCTCGGAGCCGGCGCGCTTCCTTCGCGAGATCCGGGTTACCGCGCGGCTCCGACACCCACATATCGTCCCACTCTTCGATTCCGGAACCGCGGCGGATCGTCTCTATTTCGTCGCCCCGTATGTCGAGGGCGGCACGCTGCGCGACCGCCTCACGCGGGAGGGGCGACTCGACATCGCCGATGCCGTCCGGATGCTCGGTGAGGTGGCGGGCGCACTCGCCTATGCCCACACCCGCGGCGTCATCCACTGCGACATCAAACCCGAGAACATCCTCCTCGGCGAGGGCGGTGCGGTGCTCGGCGACTTCGGCATCGCCCGCGCCGTGGCACACGCCACACGAGACGTCGACGCCGGCGACCCCGGCGATACCGGCGACGACGCATCGACGGCAATGCGGACGCGCCCCGAACACTCCCGGGTGGTGCGCGGCACCCCGGCGTATATGGCCCCCGAGCAGGCTTTCATCGAGGTGATCGTCGATCATCGGGTGGATCTCTACGCGCTTGGCGTCGTGGCGTACGAGATGCTCGCCGGTTGCCGGCCGTCCGCCGACCGTTCGCCGACCGAGCTCGCGGGGCGCGCCGATGATCGGGATCGCGCGACGACGCTCGTCAGGCACCGGCCCGAGATTCCCGTCGCCCTGGCAACGCTGGTCGCTCACCTGCTCGAGCCCGATCCGGGTGATCGCGTACGGACCGCCCCAGACGTGACGCACGCCCTTGACGGACTGTCGCTTCCCGGGCTCCCCGCCCGCGCCACCTCGGACGAACGACGGATGCGGCGGTGGGCGCGATGGACGTCGGTGCTCGCGATGATCGTGGTCACGCTCGCGATCGTGACACTGGCGCTGGTGTCGGGGAACTCACGCGCGGAGTTGCTCACGCTGTTGACGCGCGGTCCCGGCGCGATGGACTCGCGCCGCGTCGTCGTTGCGCCGTTCGAGAACCTGACCGGTAACCCGGAACTCGACGCATTCGGCGAGATGGCGGCCGACTTCATCACGCAGGAGCTCACCAGAACCGAGGACTTCGAGGTGGTGGACGCGCGCACCGCGCTCACTGCCTCGATGGTCGTCGACCGGATCCCGCGCATCCTTCGCCCGCAGGATCGCGCCATCGCGCTGGCCGAGGAGACCGGCGCGGGGTGGGTGATGTCGGGCCGGTACTACGTGGAGCGTGATTCGCTCCACGTGACCGTGCGCCTCACCGACGCGACCGATGGCCGCCTGCATCGATCGCTCGGTCCGATCAGCGGAGCCGTCGGCAACCGGCTGGCGCTCGTCGCTCGCGTACGCAACGAGGCCGTCGCCCAGATGGGCGCCTCGACGGACACGTCCGTCGCCGGGATCGGTGTTGGGCGGGCCGCGCTCCCGTCGTACGAGGCATACCGGACGATGCGCGATGCGTGGGAGAGCTACTTCGCCGCCGATTTCGATGGCGCCTTTGGCCATGCCGCCGTCGCGTCGTCGCTCGACACAACGTACATGATCCCGCTCATCACTCGCGCCTTCTTCCATTCCGATCTCCGGCAGTGGGCAGCCGTCGATTCACTCGTGCAGCAGGTGGAGCCGCACCAGGGGACGCTGCCCCCGCTCGAACTGGCGGCCCTCGACATGGTGCGGACGGATCTCAGCGGCGATCTCGAGGCAACGCTGCGCGCGGCCCGCGAGTTGTACCGCCTCACGCCTGCCTCGGCGGAGATGGCCACGCACGTCGCGCATCAGGCGGTGCTGGTCAATCGCCCACGACTCGCCCTTGCCACGCTCGACGAGCTCGACCCGTCACGCGGCGTGCTGCTTGCCGCGCCGTTCTATTGGAACTGGCGCACCGCCGCTCTGCATGAGCTTGGGGAGCACGCCTCGGAGCTCACCGCGGCGCGACGAGGCCTGCGTCAGTTCCCCGGCCGCAACGCGACGCGGCTCAACCTCGCGCGCGCACTCGGGGCAGTCGGTCGCGGCGATGAGATCGCGCGCGAGGCGCAGCGAGCGACAGACGAACGGTGGTCGGCCGAGGCGGTGAAGCGGCGCATGCTCGTCGAGGGGAGTCGCGAGCTCCGCGCGCACGGCTACGATGCTGCCGCACGCGTGCTGCTCGGTCGGGCACTGGAACCGCTCGTGACGCACGGCGACAGAACGTCCGTCGTCACGATGGAGGAACGTGGCCTCCTCCTGCTCGAGGCGGCACAGTGGAGTGCCGCCCATGCGGTACTGCAGGAGGTCCTCGCGCGCGCGCCGAACCGTTTGGCCGCCCGCGGCGGGGCGGGCGTCGCGGCCGCGCGCATGGGCGACCGCGCGGCAGCCATCGGGGCATTCACGGCGCTCGGCGTGCGCGCACCCGGCGCGCACCCGCGCGGCCGCGACGCCATGTGGCGCGCGCGGATCGCGGTCGCACTCGGTGATCGCGACGGTGCACTGCGTCTCGTGCGGCAGGCTCTCGATGAAGGCTACCCCATGATGGACGGATTCCCCGCCACGTCCGACGCACCTCATGTCTTCGACTACGCGGAGCCGAGCGTGCACGCGGATCCGTCGCTGGCGGAGCTGGTCGGAGATGCGCGGTTCGGGCGGATGCTCGAGCCTCGCAGGTAGTGCGCCCGGGTCGTCGCCTGCGCCCACGCGTGGGTCGTGTCGTGGCCGGCCGCGGGCACGCAGCCACGCACGGGGCGTCAGGTGATGGCCGATCGAGATCCCCCGCCGAGCCCACATGAGGCTGTTCATGCGGTAGACTCCCATGGGTGCGCTCGGCACCCCTGCCGTCCCTGTTCCGATCCTCTGGCATGACCCTCCGTTCACACGTACGGCATCTGCACCACGGCCGTGGTTATCCGCGGGCGGTCGCGCTCGCCGTCGCGCTGACCATCGGCGGCGCGTCCGGCTGTTCCGACAGCGTCGCGCCCGTGCCGGGCAGCGTCGCGGGGATCACGATCGACAGCGCGGCCGGGCCGATCACCCGCAGCGTGACGGTGCGCATGGATCAGCCGGCGCCGGTCGCGGTCACCTACGGCGCGGCAGGCACGCCGGTGCTCACGCTGCTCGCCGATTCGGCATCGATCGAGCATCGCCTCACGCTGCCACGGCTGCGCGCCGAGCGTTCCTATCGGGTGCAGGCGAGCGTGCCGGGTGGCCTCACGGCGCCACTCGACGCCGCATTCGCGACGGGCGCCCTGCCGCCCGAGCTGGCCGAGATCGAGTTCACGGTGACCGGCACGCCGTCGCTCCCCGTCGCGCTGGTGGAGGTGGTGGGTGCACCGCGCACGGGCGGGCTGTTGATCGTCGAGGAGGGCGTGATCGTCGGCGCGATGCCGGTAACCAACGGTGCCCTGTTCGGCATGACGCGCCGCGAGAACGGCCATATCGTCCTGCTCGACCCGGAACTGGGGCTCGTCGTGCGCCGACTCGACGGGACGCTCGCGCACCGGCTCCCGCAGCCCGGCCCCGACGCACCGGCAGGCTACGGCCGCATCCATCACGACGTCACGGCCACACCGCGCAACACGATCCTCTTCATCGCGAACGAAACCGAACCCGTCGATGGCGTGCCGGTGGTCGGGGAGGCGCTGTGGGAGTGGAATCCCGAGGCGGGCACGGTCGTCAGGCGGTGGTCGGCGTTCGATCATCTGGACTTCGCGCCGGGGCAGGGCGCCCGGTCGAACGCGGGGAACTGGCTGCATGGAAACGGAATCTCGTTCGGGCCGCGCGGCAACGTGCTGATGTCGCTGCGCAACATCGACCAGGTCATCTCGATCGCGCCCGATTTCAGCCGCGTCGAATGGCGGCTCGGCGGGGTCGGCGGCACGCTCGCGCTGCCTGACGGTGACCGGTTCTGGGGGCAGCATTACGTGACCGAGCCGAGCCCGAACCGCGTGCTGGTGTACGACAACGGCTTCGAGCGCCCGGGCGGCGCGTACACGCGGGCGATCGAGTACGCCATCGATGCAGGTCGCGGCACGGCGACCCGCATCTGGCAGTACCGCCATGCGCCCGACATCACCGCCTCGCTCGTGGGCTCGACGCAGCGGCTGCCGACGGGGAACACCGTGGTGCTGTTCGGGATGTTGGCGGGGCAGAACGGCTCTACCGGGCCGATCGCGGCGGTGGAAGTGACGCCGTCGGGTGCGGTGGCGTGGCGCCTGACGTTCGGCCCGCAGCTCACGCGCGTCTATCGCCTCACACCGGTCGGGTCCCTCGCGGGCGAGGTGCCGGGGCAGTTCCGAACGCCCTGAGCCAATGCGCCGGCGACGGCACGAAGCGAGTTGGTGAGAACTGTGGTGGTACGACGCAACGCGGGGCGCCCTGTTTGAGGGCGCCCCGCGTTCGTTCGACCGATCGGCGGCGCGGCGTGCATCCCGTACCGCCGATCGTCAGGCAACGCCGGTTACGGCGTGATCGTGACGCTGATCGTTCCGCCGGCGTACGTCTCGTAGGCATCGACGACGACGTAGTACAGGCGCGGCTGCGGATTCGCGACGGTGCACGTCTCGTTGCTGCCGGCGAGGAACGGCGCGCAGACGCGGCCGACGCTGGAGAGCGCGGTCATGTTCGCGAGCGTGGCGTTACCCGCGTACAGGTACAGATCGGCGTCGCCACCCGGGCCCGCGACCGCGACGGTGAGATTCGTCGCGCCGGGCGGCACGGAGATGAAGTAGCGCTTCTTGTCACCCGTCGTGCCGGCGATCGCCACCGATGCGCCGCTGGTCAGCTCGGTGAAGCCGGCGAATGGTGCCGCGTCAACCGTGAACAGAACGGCCGATTCCTTGACCGGATCGGCCACCGACTGCGCGATGATGTTCGTGGTTCCGGCAGCCACCGGCGTGACCACACCCGTGGCCGAGACGGTCGCGACGGCGGTGTTGCTGGAGCGCCAGGTGACGGCGGTATTGTCGTTGTTCTGGATCGTGACGCTCAACGTGCGCGCCGGGCCGCCGACGTAGCTGAACGTGCCGCCGCTGGGGCTGACCGTGACGACCGTCGAGACGACGTTGATGACGACGCTGCGGTTGAGCAGCGGGTTGGCGGTGGAGGTGGCCGTGATGAAGGTGGAGCCATCGGCGACGGCCGTGACGAGCCCCGTCTGCGACACGGTGGCGACGCTCGGGTTGCCGACCGTCCACGTCAGCGCCGAGTTCGACGTTCCAGTGACGGTCGCGGCGATCTGCACGGTGTTCGTGCGGCCGCGCACCAGCGTGACCGAGGTCTCACTGAGCGCGATGTCGGCCGGTTCGGCCACGGCGACGGGGCCGTTGTCGTCGTCCCCGCAGGCCGCGGCGCCGAAGACGAGGGCCATCGCGAGCGTGGCGATGCGGAAGGCCGACCGACCACCGTGCGCGCGGTGGGGCGGAACGATGGATCGGACGGACGACGGCAGGTGCAATGACATGAGTGGCTCCCGGGATGTCGAAGAGATGGCGGCGCGCATCGGCACGCGAGCCACCGTCCCCGCCAGCGGCAGGAGCGGTGGCGTTCCGCCACGTCGTGCTCGGGCGGAGGTCGTGTCCCCTCCCCGAGCTACTTATACGGGAGATCCTGGGGCGCGGGCCGCACCACCGTAAGGGGGAGAACTGGTCCTGAGCCGAATTCGGCCATTTTGGCGACTCGTCCCCCCTGAAATGCCCCTCGCCCCGATCCTTGGCGCCTGGTCCCGCCACACGAGACTGCGGCGCTCCGGCCTCAGAATGCCTCGTTGAAGGCGACGTAAATCCCCGACTGCCCGTCGATGCCGCGCCCATAATCGAGGCGGACCGTGCTGCGCGTGCGCGGAAACAGCAGCCACCGCACGCCCGCGCCGTAGGACGGAAGGAGGCGCGCGTCGCCCCCGACCAGTTCGTTCACCGTTGGCGCGATACGGCCCGCACCGACAAAGACGGCCCCACCAAGCCGGCCAACGATCGGCGCGCGATACTCCGCCTGGACGGACAGAAGGTGCCGGTCGCGGAATCGGCCGCGGGTGTAGCCCCGCAGGTAGTTCGAATTTCCGACGAGCGACACCTGATCGAAGGGCGCCGCACCATCGGTGGTCTCGATGACGCCCTGCAGCGCCAGCACCTGGCGCTCCCTGACGCGCACATAGCGGCGCGCGTCAACGACGAGTCGGCGAAAGTCGAACTCCGATCCCACCACGCTCGTGGCAATCGAGCCGGTGAGCTGCACGAAGGCGCCGACCTCAGGCGTGAACGGATTGTCACGACTGTCCCAGAGTGCGCCGCCCTGAAGCTGCCCCACGCGCCCGCCCCGCCCACCGATGACGGTGCCCGGAATCAGCACGCCGTCGCTCGCGCCGACGATCTTGATATCCTGATAGCGGTAGCCAGTGTGCGCGTAGAGCGGGCCGCGAATCCGTCGCTGCACGGCCGCGTGGAGCAGGATTCCCTTCGGCGTGTAGATCTCCTCCGCCGCGGACGGCGAGGCGTCGCCGAAACCGTAGTAGGGCAGGGGAAACCGCTGCCACTCGACGCGCCCCGTCAGGCGCCACTCGTCACGCGGTGTCCACCGATCGACTTCGGCGAAGATGCGCGCCTGACCCTTGGCGGTGTAGGCGGCGAACAGTTGCGCGGTCGAGGCACGCGTGGCCGAATCGGCCGGTTGTTCGACGCCGAACAATGTCGCGCCATACTGAAACCCGGTTTCCGGCGCGGAGCCGACATACGGGAGAATCGCGAGCCGGCGCTGCGCCGGTGCGATCTCAGGCTCACTGGTCGGAAGCTGCGCGACACTGACGGCCGGCAGCAGACCGACGAGAACGGCGAGCGCGATCTGTCGCATGTGAGCTCCAGGTGAGGTCAGGCACGGAAAAGGGGAACGGACGCTCGCCGAGAGGCGCCGCAGCGAGCGCGCCGGGCGGCGATGCCACCCGCTACCCGGTAGAACGTGGAATCGCGCGCGCACCCGACATCACCGCGAGACATCGTGTCGATCGGACATGGGGGCGATCGCGGCCGTCCGGCATCGCAGCGACCCTCGGTCATTCCGATGCGGCGCTGCGACTCGTGAGGCACACGCTCGCCGATGCCTATCCCGTGATGCCAGCTCCCCAGCACTCGCCGACCCGTTAGATCGCTTCGCGTCCGCGCAGGCGAGCAGTCGTGTCGACTCCGCTCTCGCCGGCTGGTCCGCCGACCCGAGGGTCACGTGACTGCTGGCGTTCCGCGGGTAGATGCGGAAACGACCGGATGCCGACGCACGAATCACGAATGGCCGGCATCGCACCTCGCGACACCGGCCATTCGTCTGTGACCACCCGGGCGATCGCGCCAGGGCGCCTCAGGGCACGAAGCGCAGCACCTCGCCGCCGCCCGGGACGCCGGACTTGTGCGCCACGTACACTGCACCGTCAGGTCCGACGACTACGCTGGTCGGCTGGACGAGATTGGACGCGATCGTGGTGCGGGCGCCGGTCGGGGCGACGCGGACCAGCGAGCCCGGGCCGATGTGCAGCGGCGCGGTGGCCGTGTACTGCACGACGTACAGGCTGCCGTCCGGCCCGAAGTCGAAGTCGGTGATCTGCGTGAACCCGGTTGCGTAGACCGTCGGCGGCATCCCCGGCACGATGCGGTAGATCGAGGCGACGCCCGGCACGAAGGGGAAGCCGGTGAGCGTGCTGACATACAGCGCGCCGTCGGGTCCGCGCATCACCTCGGTGGGTACGGCCTCGACAAACGGAATCGGCGGATACGGACCCGGCGGGATGGCGATCGACGGGAACACCGCCACCAGCGACACGTCGCCGTTCGGGCGAACCTGGAGGAGTGAATTCCCGCCCGCGTCGGTCAGGAACGTGCGACCCGGCTCCTGCAGCAGGCCGTACGGGTTGGAGTCGAGCGGTCCGCCAGCCGGATTGTTCTCCGCCTCGAAGTCGGCGAGGTCCGCGATGACGCGCGACTGCCCACTCGGCGTGATGGAGATCAGCGTGCCGAACAGATCGCCGAGCGCGCCCAACGCATCACGGGCTGCCGGCGGTCCGCCCCAGCCGATCGTGACGAGCGCGTTGCCACGCCCGAGGAAGGAGATATCGTTGGGCCCCGTGGCGGCACCGGTCGTGGGGTCGACGACCGACGGGAGGCCGGTGATCACACGCTCCTGCTGCCCGCGCCAGAGGCGCGAGACCGAGCCGGTCCCCGAGTAGCAGGCCTGGACACCCCGCGGGAGCGTCGCGCACCCTCCCGACCTCGCGTTGGTACCGGCCTCGGTGACGTACAGGGCGCCTTCGGGGCTGAAATCCATCCCCCGCGGACCGTTGAGCCCCGTCATCACGGCGGCGCCGGACGCGACATCTGTGCTGACGCGGCCGCGTGCAGCGGTGAGCGTCGGACTGGCGATCTGATCAGCGGCACAGCCGCCGACCAGCACGAGGGACACGACGGATAGTGCTGCTCTGCGCATGACGACACTCCAGAATGGTCATCCACTGCCGCATGTCCGCGCGTCGTCGCGCACAAGCGACAATATGACGTACAAAACATCCGACGCCACCACCCGTAGAGGGGACAGCGCCGCCTCCCAACACGCCCGGCTCAGCGGTCGCATCGCTGCCAGCCCGCAGATAGTATGGAGGGACCAATCCCAACCGTCGCGCTCGGCCGGCCCACGGCCACCTCGCGCAGGCGTGCGTCGCGGTACCGGCGTGCGCGCCTGACCAGCTCCGGAGTCTCCATGCCCCTCCTCGCCTTGCGACGCCAGGCTCTCCGCGCGAGTGCCGCCCTCCTCCTCGCTCTCAGTGGCGCGCCGCTCGCCGCGCAGCAGGGCAGGACGGCGGCGGCCGAGCAGCCGCCGGTTGCCGAACGGGCCGCCCGCGCCGAGGCG
>JBBQHX010000126.1:0-9980 GCA_038324385.1 Gemmatimonadales bacterium
TCCTGGATTGCGCGCGGGCATACTGCACGTTGTACGAGATCCGTGCCGCCCTCGAGGACGTCTTCGGCGCCTACCGCGAACCGGTGTTCTTCTGAGCCCGCGGCCGGCGGGCACCCCGCGTTCGAGTGGGGCAGCCGCGCAGAAGGGTACACGTGGGCCTGCCGCGAAACGGGGCGCCCGGTCGAAGGGCACCGCCGTGCCATCGACGGAGTGGTGGTCGTCGTATTTCGATGGTCAGTACCTGCTCGAGTACGAACCGTTGTTCACACCCGAGCGCGACCGGTCCGAGGTTGGGCGGCTCCTCGAGATCCTCGCGCTGCCATCGGGCTCGCGGATCCTCGACGTGCCGTGCGGCCAGGGACGCCATGCGCATCTGCTGGCCGAGGCGGGGATGGATGTCGACGGCCTCGACTACAGCGAGGATCTGCTCGCGGTGGCGCGCGAGCGAGGCACCGCCAGCACGCTTCGCTACACGCGCGGCGACATGCGCAAGCTCCCGGCCCGATGGACCGGGCGGTTCGACGGCGTGGTAAACCTGTTCACCTCGTTCGGCTTCTTTCGCGACCCCGCCGACGACCGGCGTGTCATCGCCGAGTTTGCGCGGGTGCTGGCCGACGACGGGGTGCTCGTCTGGCATGGCGGGAGCCGCGACGGGATCATGGCGCGCTTCCTCGGCCGCGACTGGTGGACGACGGAGGACGGAACGATGATCGCTCACGAGCGGAGCTTCGACCCGCTCAGCGGACTGATGACCGTGCGATCGACCTGGCGCGGCCCGACCCACGCCGGGGAGCGCGAGCATCGCATCCGACTTTACTCAGCCGATCGTCTCGCCCAGCTCCTCGCCGACGCGGGGCTGATCGTCGTGGACGCCTTCGACGGCTGGCACGACCGTCCGCTCTCCCGCCGGTCCACCGAGATGGTGCTGGTCGCCCGAAAGGGGTGACAGGGGCGGGGACGCCGGTTGCCCGGTCGCTCTGCACTGAGGTAAACTGTACGGTTGTATCGGTCATGCACCGGCGCGCGCGGGATCGGGATCGACCCCGTTCGTCAGACCGTCCGATCGCCAGTTGCGGTGCGGGAGCTACCCACCGTGGCGCCACCGACTGAAGCCAGGCTGCCGTTTTTCCGAGAATCCGACATGCAGCGTCCGATCCGCGTGCTCGTAGCGAAACCAGGGCTGGATGGTCACGACCGGGGTGCGAAGGTCGTTGCCGCGGCTCTCCGTGATGCCGGAATGGAAGTGATTTATACCGGCCTTCATCAGACGCCGGAAATGATCGCCTCCGCCGCCGTGCAGGAGGATGTCGACGTCGTCGGCCTGTCCATTCTGTCGGGCGCGCACATGACGCTCTTTCCCCGCATTCGCGAGCTGCTGCACGAGGCCGGGCGCGACGATGTGCTGATTACGGGCGGCGGCATCATCCCGAAGGAAGACATGGACGCGCTGCACGCCAAGGGAATCGGAAAGCTGTTCGGGCCCGGCACGCACACCAGCGAACTCGTCGACTTCATTACGGCCTGGTTCGCCGCACGGGAGCAGCAGGAAGCGTGAGCGCACGACTGCGGGACCTCAGCGAGCAGGTGCGCGACCTCGAGAACCGTCTCCGTCAGGGAGGCGGTGCCGAGCGCATCGCCAAGCAGCATCAGCAGGGCAAGCTCTCGGCACGCGAGCGTGTTGCCGGACTGTGTGATCCGAACACGCCATTCCTCGAGCTCGGACTGCTCGTCGCGTACGACCAGTACGATGGCCAGGCGCCGGCAGCCGGTGTGGTGACGGGGATCGGCATGGTGCACGGCCGCGAGGTGGTGATCGTCGCCAACGATGCGACGGTGAAGGCCGGCTCGTGGTGGCCTGAGACGATCACGAAGATCCTCCGAGCGCAGGAAGTCGCCATGCGCTCCCGCATTCCGATCGTTTATCTCGTCGATTCGGCCGGTGTGAACCTTCCGTATCAGGGCGGCGTCTTTCCGGGGCAGTACGGCGCAGCACGGATCTTCTACTACAACTCGGTCATGCGCCGCTATCTTCGCGTGCCGCAGTTGGCGGCCGTGATGGGGCAGTGCATCGCCGGCGGGGCGTATCTCCCGGCGCTTTCTGATGTGATCGTAATGGTCAAGGGCTCATCGTTCATGGGGCTCGGCGGGCCGAATCTGGTCAAGGGCGCCACTGGCCAGACGATCGACGGCGAGACGCTCGGCGGGGCCGTCACGCACACGACCGTGAGCGGCGTGGCCCATTACGCGGCCGAGGACGACGCGGGCTGCCTGACGATGCTGCGCGATCTCGTCTCCCGGCTGCCGCGCACGGCACGCACCCTGGCCATGTCCGGCGTGGCCGAGTCGGTGGACGCCGCCGCACCAGCCGAGGCGCTGTACGATGTACTGCCGACCGACCACCGGATGTCGTACGACATGCACGCGGTGCTGCGCTCGGTGCTCGATGGCGGCGTGATTCACGAATTCCAGGGCGAGCTCGCCCGCGAGATGATCTGCGGCGACGCGCGCATCGAGGGCATTACGGTCGGCGTGATCGCCAATCAGCGCGGGCTGATCAAGGGGCGTCCCGGCGAGAAGCCGCGCTTCGGCGGCATCGTGTACGCGGAGAGCGCGGAAAAGGTCGCTTACTTCATCGATCGGTGCGACCGGCAGGGCATCCCGATCCTGTTCGTGCAGGACGTGTCGGGCTTTATGGTCGGTCCCGAAGCCGAGCACGAGGGAATCATCCGCGCGGGTGCGCGATTCGTCGAGGCGATGGCCACGGCGGGGGTGCCCAAGATCGTGCTGACGGTCAATCATGCGTCAGGCGCCGGCTACTACGCGATGGCCGGTCAGGGTTTCGATCCCGATTTCATCTTCTCCTGGCCAACTGGGCGGATGGCCGTCATGGAAGGCGAGGCGGCGGTGCAGGCGGTGCACGGCCCGGCGCTCACCCGCGCGAAGGCGGCCGGAGCGGCGCCGGCTCCGCACGTGCAGGAGGCCGCCGACGAGATGCGCGTCGACTACGAGCGCCAGTTGGATGCACGATACGCGGGCGCGCGTGGCTTCATCGACGCCATCCTCTACCCCGAGGACACGCGCGACATGCTCGCCATGGCGCTGCGGTCCGCCCTTCAGAATCCCGGTCCGCATCTGGGCCCATTCCAGCTCGCGTCCGGCCTGCCGTCGTCAGGCATCCCGGTCGGGGAGCCGGCCGCGGCGTTCGCCGCCGCAGCCTTCGGAGAGACAGCGTGAGCAAGATCGTCAAGGTCGCCAGTGGCCAGGGGTTCTGGGGAGACTGGCTCGATGCGCCCCGTCGTCAGGTCGAGGGCGGGCCAATCGACTACCTGATGCTCGACTACCTGGCCGAGGTCACCATGTCCATTCTGCAGAAGCAGAAGGAACGGGACCCGTCCATGGGCTATGCGCGTGATTTCATCGGCGCGCTCGAGAGCATCCTCCCCGCGCTGGTCGACCAGCGGGTGCGGGTGATTGCGAACGCGGGCGGGGTGAACCCGGCCGCCTGCGCCGCGGCGGTGCTCACGATGGCCGCCGCCAACGGTGCGGCCGGCAAGATCAAGCTCGGCGTGGTCACCGGTGACGACCTCCTGCCGCGGATCGACGAGCTGATCGCGGCCGGCCACGAACTGCGCAACATGGAAACCGGTGAGCCGCTCGACACCGTGCGCGAGCACGTCGTGTCGGCCAACGCGTACATCGGGTCGACGCCGATCGTCGAGGCGCTGGCGGCTGGTGCGCAGGTCGTGATCACCGGTCGGTCCACCGACACCGCGCTCACGATGGCCCCGCTGCGGCACGAATTCGGATGGGCGGCTGACGACTGGAACCGGCTCGCTGCCGGTATCATTGCCGGCCACATTCTGGAATGTGGCGCGCAGTGCTCGGGTGGCAACTGCCTCTACGACTGGCGCAACATTCCGAATCTCGCCGACGTCGGCTATCCGATCGTCGAGGCGCAGGAAGACGGCTCGTTCATCGTGACCAAGCATCCGGGAACTGGCGGCCGAATCTCGATCCCCAGCGTGACGGAGCAGCTCGTCTACGAGATGGGTGATCCGCACACGTACATCACCCCCGACGTCGTCGCCGACTTCACGAGCATCCGACTGGAAGCGGCGGGCGAGGATCGCGTGCGCGTGCACGGCGTGCAGGGTCGTGAGGCAACCGACAAGCTGAAGGTCTCGATCGCCTATCGATCCGGCTACAAGGCGGTGGGCACGCTCGTCTACGCCTGGCCGGACGCCTTGGAAAAGGCGCAGCTCGCCGATCGGGTCTTGCGCGAGCGCCTCGATCGACTGGGGCTCCGCTTCGACGAGGTGCTGACCGAGTTCGTCGGTATCTCCGCGACCCACGGCCCGCTCGCCGGGTCGACGGATTCGAGCTGGGCGCGTGAGGCGCCGGAAGTGACCTTCCGCGTCGGCGTGCGTGGGAGCGACCGAGCGGCCGTCGAGCGCTTCAGCCGCGAGCTGGCGCCGCTGGTGCTCAACGGCCCGCCGAGCGTCACCGGATTCGCCGGTGGCCGGCCGAAGGTCGAGGAGATGGTCGCCTACTGGCCCGCGCTGGTGGACAAGACCGTCGTCACCACCAAGGTGGAGGTCGTTTCGTGAAGGTGCGACTCCTGGACGTTGCGCACGCCCGCTCGGGCGACAAGGGCGATACCGCGAATGTCGGGCTCATCGCCCTCAAGCCGGAATGGTACGAGCCGTTGGCGCGCCACCTCACGCGGGAACGCGTGGTCGAGCATTTCCGCGGCTCCATCACGGGCGACGTCGAGCGGTTCGAGCTGCCAAACCTCAACGCGCTCAACTTCCTGCTGCACGGCGCCCTCGGCGGCGGCGGCACGCTCTCGCTCAAGACCGACGCGCAGGGAAAGGTCTACTCCACCGCGCTGTTGCGACTCGTCCTCGACGTGCCTGACGACGAGGCACGCGCGGCGGGGTTGCCGGAGTACCCCGCGTGAACCCGTCATCGCCGGACGCGAGCACCGCGACCGACGAGCGGCCGCGCGTCCGCGTGGAAACGGTCGGTGCGCGCCGAACACTCACGCTGGCGCGCCCAGACAAGAAGAACGCGCTCGACCGTCGCATGGCGGACGAGCTGCATGCCGCGATCGAGGCCGCCGCGGCCGATGACGCGGTGCGGGTGATCGTCATCACGGGCGAAGGCGAGGACTTCTGCGCCGGTGCCGATCTGGCGGCGCTCGAGCGGCTGCTGGCCGAGGGTCGTGAGGCACACCGCGCCGATGCCGCCGCGCTGGGGCGGGTGTTCGTGAGCCTTCGTACCGCGGGCAAGCCGACGGTTGCCGTGGTGCGTGGGCGCGCCCTCGCCGGTGGCGCGGGGCTCGCCAGCGCGTGCGACCTCGTTCTCGCGCATGAGGCCGCGCAGTTCGGCTACCCCGAGGTGCGCATCGGATTTGTTCCCGCGATGGTCATGACGATGCTGCGTCGCGCCGTGGGGGAGAAGCGGGCCTTCGACCTGGTGGGGACGGGACGCGTGATCAGAGCCGAGGAGGCCGAGCGCATTGGACTGGTGAGCCGGGTGCTGCCCGATGTTGCGTTCGACGCCGAACTGGACCGGATCCTCGATGCGTTATCCCGCACGCCCCGGGGCGCGATGGCGTTCACGAAGGCACTGCTCTACCGCCTCGATGATCTCGGCTTCGAGGCCGGGATCGACGCGGGCGTCGACACCAACGTCGAGGCACGCCTGACGCCGGAGTTTCGCGCCGGGGTCGAGCGGTTCCTCGCCCGGTCGGCATCATGACTCGCGTCCTCTGGTTGCGAATCGGCCTTACCGTATCGGCCATCGCCATCTTCGGGCTCGGGATCCGAGCCGATGATGAGCGCGCGCGCATCGTGGGAATCGTGCTGCTCGTCGCGGCACTGGCGCTCCGCTTCGTCGACCGCCGGCCACCCGGGGCTCGACGCGACCGCTGACCAGGCCGTCCGGCCCCCGCGGGATGCGGCGCCGGACGCGCGCGCCCGCGCCGCAGCGGACATCGCGGTACGCTCACAACGCCCGGCGGCGCTGCCTGACGCTCCGCGTCAGGCGCCAGCCGTCGTAGCATGACGGCGCGGGTCGTTCAGCGCCTGACGTGTCGCCGTCTTCGATAGCGGCCTCGAGCAGGCACGTTGCCGCAAGTCACGTACCGCACACCAGCCGCTCAATCTCGCGAGCTACCTCTAGCGCTCAGCGCCACATGGCGCGATACTAAGCCCGCGGTTGGCCGTATCCGACGACGGATCGTTCCACCGGTCATCACTCTCCCGCACAGGGGGGCGACGGATGCGAATGAGCCTCACGTTCGGCGGTGTACAGGCGCGCGGCCTCGTGTCACTGAGGCAGCCGCTCGTGTGGCCCGTCTGGTTCGCCGTCGATGGTGAAGCGCTCCTGTTTCTACTGGGCGATGCGCAAGCGACTCGCAACGTCCACGCACCGGGGCCGCGAGGCGGTACCGTCCCGCTAGCGTGGGACCGCACGCTCGTGGCAGGTGGACTACCCGACGAGGCGGTCGGCATCGGCCTGGCGATGCTCTACACCGAGGGTGGCGCTCAGCGCGCGGAGACGCTGGCAGCGTATCACGCGCTGCAGGGCCGGGTGGAACGGCTGGCCACCGGGCTGGCCGCCCGCGCGAGCGGCCTCGATCCACTGCTCGGCGCGTTCGGGCTGTCGTCCGCTCCTTCGCTGCCCGACCCGAAACGGTTGGCGGGCGGCCTCGAAGTCGACGTCCTCGAGCGGGACGAGGAGCCTGACGCCGCAGCGAGTAGCGCCGGCTTCCGGCACATGGCCGCGCTCCTGGCGCGCGTGGTCCCCGGCGCTTCGACGACGATTGCCGTGCCCAACGAGCCGCCACACGCGGTGCAGCCCACCCGTCCGGGTGCACGCCCCACCATCGGGCCAACGCCGCCGATCGATCTCCGCCGCATCCTCGATCGGCGCGTGCTCATCGATGCGGTCCGCGATCGCGCGCCCCGTGTCGTTGCGCCCGCGGTCAAGGAGGGCACTGTCGTCTCGTCGCTGCTGCAGTTCTGGTCCGCGGCGGACGTGAAACCGGGCGCCCAGGTCAGCGTCCGTCGTGCCCTTCCGACGCGCACGGCGCTGCGCACGTCCCTCATGCTCAGCGGCACCGTCCGCCGGGAGGGTTAGCATGCCGTTCGTGCGTGGAGCAACGATACTCGATCTGATCGCCGAGGTCCCGCCTGGCGCGCAGGGCTTCATTCCCGCCGAGATCTCGCGCTTCATCGACCTCCTGAATATCGCCGAGCTTCGCACTCGCACGTCAGGCGCGTTCTTCGTGCACGAGGGGCGCGTACAATCCGCCGAGGACGTCGGCCTCGGCCTGGGCCCCGACTTCCCGGTCGAGATTCCCGGTCTCAACGTCGGCGTTCCCTTCCAACTCGGCTGGGTCCGCCCGTCGACCGGCACGGACGCGTCGGATCTCGAGGCGGAACCCAGCGCGTGGGTGCTCGATCTCGTGCTCGATCGTGTGGCGGTGGTGATCCCGTTCGGACGCCCTGGCCACGTGGTCGTGACGTCGGCGGTCGCGCCGGCCTACATGGAGCGCGGCGAGGGCGAACGCGTCCGCCTCTACGCGCGTGGCGTACTGCGCATCGAAGGCGGGGCTGCCGGCACGCGCGTGCGTCTGATCGCCGATCCCGATCCCATCGTCCCGACCGCGGCGAGTGGCGCGGTGATCGAGACCGGCTTCTCGCCACCACACCTGCTGCTGCACGACAGCGGCTTCGGGCTCTCCGTCGATCGCGTCATTCTCGACCTGACGGACGCGTTCACGCCGGCGGAGATCGTCGCGCGCGGCCACGACGCGACCTTCGAAGGCCTGACGATCGATGAAGCGACGCTCTACCTGCCGCGCAACATCCCGTTCGTCGGGGACGTGAACCTTGGAGTGCGCGACCTGCTCGTCGGGTGGGCACCCCGTCAGGCATTCCAGGGCAACGCGCGCGTCGAACTGGGCGTGCCGCTCGGGTCGGCGACCGGCCTCGCGTTCTTTCAGGAAATCGATGGGCGCGTCGAGACACTGGGCGGCGCGACCGGGGCCGGACGCGAGCTGACCGTCACGGTGCATCCCGCGACGGGGCCGGTCGCGCGCATCACGGCGCGCCTGCAGACTCCTGGCGTGACGGCGGACTTTCGGCTCCCGGGCGGAGGGTCAGTGGTCGCGGGCGAGTCCGGCTGGTTCGACGTCTCGATGGCGCCTGGCGCGCCCTCCCTCCGTGTCGTCGAACAGCGGACGGAGCCTGACGGGGGCGTGATCGACGCCCAGGAGCGGACGATTGCCTTCGTTCGTTCGACCGCGGCCACCGGTCACGCGCCGCACATCCGCGTACGCTACGCGAACACCGGCTTCCTGCACGACTTCGACGAGGTGGTGTCGCTGCGCGGGCCGGGGATCGCGATGGACTTCGTCCAGTTCTCGATCATCGAGCCGGTCGGCTACACGGACGAGGATCGCGCCGGGCTGCGCTGGCAGTGGTCGAGTGATGGAAGCACGCGCGAAGGCGAGGGCGTGACGTTCGATCTGGATACCGGGTGGGCGCAGGGGACACATCTCGTCACGATCACCGACCGCCATCAGCAGGTTCGACGGTGCCGCATCGAGGTGGTGGGTGAGGGGCCGCTCTTCGTTGGGCACCGCACGGGGGGCGTGCGGCAGGTCGTGACCACGAGCAACCAGCCCGCGGCGATCCGGGCGGTGGAGAACTCGTGGGACCTGGGAGCCTTTCATCGGCGCGACGCGTTGGCACCGGCAGGTGCGCCGGCCACCCTGAGCGGCACCACGCTGACCGTGCCGCAGGGCACGCTCGCCGAGGTGACGGTCGGCACCGGTGACGATCCAACGGATCCCGCACCTCCCGCGCCGCCGACCGCGCCACCGGTGCGACATGTTCGCATCCGGATGGATTACAACGACGACACCGAGCGCGAGTGGCGCCAGATTCGGCCGACGAGCGGGAGTCCGTATGGACCGCCGAGTCCCTATCCGCGCTTTCCTAACGGGGGTCCGCAGCTCGCCGCCGCCGAGGACGCGCTCGATCGGTCTTACACGCGGAGCGAACTCGCGACATGGGTCGCATCGCTGCCGCCGACCACCAGCTTCATCGTCGTGGGACGCTGCTGCGACATCGGCCAGGTCACGCGCAATCGCGACCTGGCGATGCTCCGCGCCAACCGCGGACGCGCCCTTCTAATGGACGCCGGCGTCGATGCGGCGCGCGTTCAGCAGATCGGCGAGCAGGGCGTCAGCGCCGACGAACCCGAGGCGGGCTATGACGCGACGATCAGCTTCGCCGCGGGGGACGCGGACCTGCTCGCGCGCGTGGGTGAGGGGTGGCGCATCAAGGCGGACTATGATGCCGCGACTCGCACGGCGTGGGGCGACGCCCAGGGCCGACCGGAACGGGAGGAGGCGCGCGGCGTCGACATCTACGCGATCGCCGACGCCGCTGCTCCGGTTCCCGAGTTGCCGGATACCAGCGAACGCGCAACCACCGGCCCGTCGTTGCTGCGCATGCTGGTGCCGGGGCTCGACGCCGACGCCACCGTTCCGTTCGAGGCGCGCGGGGTGCAGCTCCCCTACCGCGTCGAGGTCATGGCGACGTGGGATTCGCCGAGCATCATCAACGACATCGACTGGGTCCCGACGCTGGCGCAGGTCACGGTCGAGTGGGCGTCGAGCGCGGTCTCGGTGCCCGGACTGTCGTCAGGCGAGACGATCGCGCCGACGCAGCCCAATCCTGCGACTGGCCCGGACCTCTGGCGCATCATCGGCCGCTTCACGACGGATCAGCGCAGCGGAGCGACCACCTACCTGCTGTCGATCGACTCGTTAGGTGACGCGGACGGGCTGTTCGCCATCGTCGACGGCGGCAGTGGGCGCGCCGACGAGGCCGTCGCCGTTGGACTGGCGCTGGCTCCGGCGCTCCTCGGCGGGATCACCACCGACGATCCGGCCGGCGCCG
>JBBQHX010000127.1:0-9955 GCA_038324385.1 Gemmatimonadales bacterium
CGGCGGCGGAGATGTCGAGCGTGCGGGAGGGGATCCCGAGCGCGTCGATGACGAGTTGGGCGTGCTCGAGCGACGCGGGGCTCGAGGTGGAATACGGGAGGCGGAGACCCAGCACGTTGGCCGGTCCGAGCGCGCGAGCCGCGAGATACGTCGTGACGGCAGAGTCGACGCCGCCTGAGAGGCCGACGATCGCCCGGTTGTAGCCACGACCGCGCATCTCGTCCTGGATGAAGCGGCAGAGCCACTCCGTCACCAACTCCGCGTCGATCTCGAGCGGCGGTGGGGTGCCGCGCCCGCCGTCGTCGCCGCGCACGACCGGGAGCGATGCCCCCGCTTCCGCCTGGCGCACCACGTCCGCGCTGGCGGCCGGTTCGGGGTGGACGAGAATCCGCTCGCCAGGCCGCTCGGGTTCGGCGGCGTCCCAGCGCGCCGGGGGACGCGGCCCACCCGCCGGCGCCGCGCCCGTCGCCGCGTCGAGCGCGACGCGGAGGTGGGGAAGGTGGTTGCGCAGGTCGGAGAGCAGCGGCGCGTCGGCCCGGGCGCGGGTGAGGTCGGGCAGGGCACAGTGCGCGAGGATCAACTGCTCGTCGAAGGCGGCGGCGCGAAGACGCACGTCGCCAGCGGGGCCACAGAGCAGCGACGAGCCGCCGAGCATCTTCCCCCCCTCGCTCCCGACGAGATTCGCCAGGCTCACGAACACCGCATGCTCTTCGGCGATGTCGCGACTGAGCCGCTCCCATCGCGCGACGCTGGCCGGCCCCGGAACCCCGTCGGTGCGCGGCCAGACGCCGCGGGCCGGCGCCGCTGCGCAGATGAAGATCATCTGTGCCCCGTCGAGGGCGAGCACGGTGCCCGAGAGACTGTGCCACGCATCCTCGCACACCAGCAACCCGGCGCGCCCCCACGGCGTGTCGAACGCCTGCAGCTCGGTGCCCCGCTCGACGAACCGCTCCTCGTCGAACAACCCGTAGGTGGGCAGGAAATTCTTGCGGTGCACGTGGAGGATCTCGGGCGCGGCGTCGTCGCGGAGCCGGAGATACATGGCGCTATTGTGCAGCGTATTGCGCCACACCTCGTAGAAACCCACCACCACATCGAGCGGTGCCCGCGGCTCGGCGCTCGCGGGCCGGTCGCGGCCGGCGTCGCCCCAGGTCGCGCCCAGATCGGCCGCGAGCGTCCCCGCGTGGACGGCGACCTCGCGGACGCCGCCCTCGAGGAAGTAGCCGGTCAGCGCCGTCTCGGGGAGATGCAGGACGTCGGGGCGGGGATCGAGCGCGGAAAGCTGGACGAAGAGCGCGCGCAGCCGGGCGAGGTTGGCCGGATAGTCGGCCTTGGCCGGCTTGAGCTGGGCGATGGCGAGCGTGAGTGTGTGAGGCATGCGCAAAAGCTGGACGCCGACTAGGGCGGGCGCAACGTCGCTCGCGTCGCCGTGTACCTTTGGAGGCGACGCCGCGTTCCGCGGTGCCATTGCGTCGACCGCCGTTGGTTCGACCGTCTCCCGTGCCCGCCTCAGTGCCCGCCTCAGTGCCCGCCTCAGTGCCTGACGACCGCTCGACCCCCCGTGCGTTCACGGTCGCGACCGTTTTCGCCGGTGGCGCGCTGCCCCGCGACCGGCGGGCGCCGTGGTGCCGCGCCCTGGTCGGCGCGGGACTCGCGCTCGTCATTGCGTCCCCCTCGGCGAGCGCCCAGGAGCCCACCGAGGCATGGCGCATCGTGCGGCAGCCGCAGGCGACGCTGGTGTTCGCGCGCGACGGATCGCTGATCGGCGAGCTGGGGCGGGAGAAGCGGGTGAGCGTCGCGCTGCGCACGCTGCCGGCGTTCGTCCCGCGCGCCTTTGTGGCCATCGAGGACCAGCGGTTCTATCAGCACGACGGCGTGGATCTCGTCGGCATCGCCGGCGCGCTGCGTGACGCGGTGCGCGGGGACCCGCGCGGGGCGAGCACGATCACGCAGCAGCTCATCGGGAACATGCATCCGGGGCTGATCGACCGCAGCGATGTCAGCCTCTCGCGCAAGCTGCGCGAGCAGCAGGCGGCGCGCGAGATGGAGAAGCGCTACACGAAGGAGCAGATCCTCGAGGCCTATCTGAACCAGGTGTCGTTCGGGCACGGCTGGTTCGGCATCGAGATGGCGTCGCGTCACTATTTCGGCAAGTCGGCGAGCGCGCTGCAACTGCACGAGGCGGCGATGCTCGCCGGGGTGATCAACGGGCCCGGACTCTACGATCCGTACACGGCGGCTGCTCGCGTGAGGCAGCGGCGGGATCTCGTGCTCGACCGCATGACGGAGCAGGGCTTCACCACCCGCGAGCAAGCGCAGCGCGCGAAGCGTGAGGCGATCAGGGTCGTGCCGAACCGCGGGTTCTCCGCGACGGCGCCCTATGTCGTCGACGTGGTGCGCGTGCAGGCGGAACGGGGCGGCATCCCCGTGCGGCAGGGGGGCTTTCGGATCTACACCACGATCGATCCGGCGCTCCAGACCGCCGCCGACGCGGCGCTCCGCGAGACGGCCAGCGAGATCGAGCAAACGCCCGGGTGGCGTCACCCGACGTTCGCGGCTCGTCAGGCAGGGCGGAGCGATTATCTGCAGGGCGCGGTGGTCGTGCTCGACGCCGGCTCGGGGCAGGTCCGCGCCCTCGTCGGGGGGCGCGATCATGCCGCGTCGACGTTCAACCGCGCGATCGACGCAAAGCGGCAGCCCGGGTCTGCCTTCAAGCCGTTCGTCTACGCCACCGCACTCGCCGACAGCCTTCCCGCGAACACCCTCGTGGCCGACACGGCCCTCACGATCAACGTCGCGGGCTCCGCCGCCTATCGACCGACCAACGCTGACGATCGCTTCCTCGGCGCGATGCCGATGCGTGAGGCACTCGTGCGCTCGCGCAATCCCGTGGCGGTCGAGCTGGGACAGACGGTCGGCATGGATCGCGTCGCCGAAACCGCGCGTGCGGCAGGGATCGACACGCCGGTGCGGCCGTTCCCATCCAGCGCGATCGGCGCGTCGGAGGTGCAGCCGCTCGATCTTGCGGCCGCCTTCCTCGTCTTCAACAACGGCGGCGTGCGCGTCGACCCGCGGTTCGTCCTCAGGGTCGAGGATGCCGACGGTCGCACCGTTTGGGAGCCGCGGGTGCGTCCACCCGAACCGGTACTCGATCCCGGGGTCGTCTACATCGTGCGCGACATGCTGCGTGAGGCGGTCGATCGCGGGACGGCCAGCGCCGTCCGACGATTCGTCCCGGCGCGCATCCCGGTCGCCGGCAAGACCGGAACCACCAACGACAACACCGATGTCTGGTTCGTCGGCATGACGCCTGAACTGGTCTCGGCGGTCTGGCTCGGCTTCGACCAGCCGCGCCCGATCAGCCGCAGCGCCGCGGGTGGCTCGCTCGCCGCGCCGGTGTTCGGCCGGATGGTCGCGAGCTGGTATCGGGACCGTCCGACCGGCAACTGGGACGCGCCACCGTCGGTCGTCGCGGTCGACATCGATCGGGTGACGGGCGAGCCCGCGCGCGTCGAGACGCCTGACGCGCAGCGCTACACCGAGTACTTCCTCATCGGCACGGAGCCGGGCGCGGTGCGGGCCAACCCGTGGGCGTTGTTCCGCTGGGGCCCGATCGTGTACTGAGGCGTGACGCCCGATGTCCCGTCGTTCGGCATTCTGTCGCTAATACAACGAGGGCTCCGCGGATGCACCGCGGAGCCCTCGAACGATCAGCCACCCCGCGACGGCGCCGCTACACCAGCGCCGCCATCTCCTCGGCCTTTTCCGCGGCCACCGCCGGATCCTTCTCGGCCACGAGGGCGATCGCGAGCACCTCCTCGAGGTTCTCGACGAAGCGGAACTCGAGCACGTTGCGCACCTCTTCCGGCACGTCCTCGATGTCGTCCTCGTTCGCCTTCGGCAGGATGATCAGCCTGGCGCCGGCACGGTGCGCGCCCAGCACCTTCTCCTTCACCCCGCCGATCGGCAGCACGCGACCACGCAGCGTGATCTCGCCCGTCATCGCCACGTCCTTTCGCACCGGTCGATCGCTCATCTCGCTAACCAGCGCCGTGGCGATCGCGATGCCGGCGGACGGGCCATCCTTCGGAATTGCGCCGGCGGGCACGTGGATGTGTGCCTCGATCGCGCCTAAGCGGTCCTTCGGAATCCCCAGCCGCTGCGCGTTGTTCGTGGCGAAGGTGAATGCCGCACGCGCGGACTCCTTCATCACGTCGCCCAACTGCCCGGTAAGGATCAGGCTCACCGCGCCGCCCGGACCCACCGCCGTCTCGTCGGTCGCGGGCTGACCGTAGAAGCGACGCACCGAGGCTTCCACGAACATGATGTCGCCCCCCATCGGCGTGTAGTACATCCCGGTCGCGATGCCGACCTCGTTCTCCGTCTGCGCCCGTTCCGGATGCACGCGCGGCCGGCCGAGCAGTGCGCGCACCTCGTCGGCGTCGATCAGGTTGTCGGCGATCACCGACTCGTCCCCCGTCGCGATCCGACGCGCGACCTTGCGGGCGACGGCGCCCACCTGACGCTCCAGCTGCCTGACGCCGCTCTCGCGCGTGTACTGCGAGATCACGTTCACCACCGCCTCGTCGCTGAACGAGACGTTCTTGTCGGACAGTCCCGACTCCTCGAGCTGGCGCGGGATCAGATACTTCTTCGCGATCTCGGCCTTCTCGCGCTCGGTGTAGCCCGAGAACTCGACGACCTCCATACGATCGATCAGTGGCCCCGGGATGTTCTGCGGGAAGTTCGCCGTCGCGATGAACAGCACCTCGCTGAGATCGAACGGTACGCCCAGGTAGTGATCGGTGAACGAGTCATTCTGTGCCGGGTCGAGCACTTCCAGCAGTGCGCTCGACGGGTCGCCCTGGAACGACTGGCCGAGCTTGTCGACCTCGTCGAGCAGGAAGACGGGGTTCTTCGTTCCGGCCTGCTTCATTCCCTGCACGATGCGTCCGGGCATCGCGCCGACGTACGTGCGCCGGTGTCCGCGGATGTCCGCCTCATCGCGCGCGCCGCCGAGGGCCACGCGCACGTACTCCCGGCCGAGCGATTTGGCGATCGACTTGGCGATCGACGTCTTGCCGACACCGGGCGGGCCCGTGAACAGAAGGATCGGGCCGCGCGCCATCGCGCGTGCCTTCGCTTCCTTGGCATCGGTGATCGGACGGTCGTCGTCGCTGACGTGCAGCGATGGGGTCGCGTCCTCGTGCTTGTCGCGCAGCATGGCGGCTGGCATTTCGCCGGTCTTCTCCATTTCCGCGGCGAACTGCTGCGCGCGGAGCTGGCGAACGGCGAGAAACTCCAGGATGCGATCCTTGACATCCTGCAGGCCGTAGTGGTCGTCCTCGAGCACCACGCTGGCGTGCTTGAGGTCGAGCTGATCGTCGGACCGGTTGTTCCACGGCAACTCGGCGATCCACTCGAGATAGGTGCGAATTACCTGCGCTTCCATCGACTCGCGGCCGGCACGCTCGAGGCGGCCGAGCTCGCGCTCGACTTCGGCGCGCGCCTCCTTCGAGAGATCGAGCTTCGCCAGCTTCTCGCGCAGCTCCTCGATCTCCTTGGACTGATCCTCGTCGCCGAGCTCCTTCTGGATCGCCTTGAGCTGCTCGCGCAGGTACATCTCACGCTGCCGCTCCCCCAGCTCTTCCTGGACCTGCGACTTGATCTCCTCCTGCGCCTCGAGCATGCCGATCTGCCGCTGCACGTGCACGAGCACGCGCCGCAACCGCTCCTCGACTGAGAGGGTTTCGAGGAGCCCCTGCTTCTCGGGGACCGTCAGCTCGATGTAACCGGCCACGAGATCGGCGAACTTGCCCGGCTCCTCCACGGCGTCGAGCACCTGATGCACGACTTCCTCGGGGAGGCCGCGGCGCTCGCCGAGTTCGGCCGCGCGTTCGCGGGTTTCCTTGTGCAGCGCCTCGAAGGCCGCGTCGGCCTCGTCGATCGGGCCCATCTCCTCGGACGCGACGATCGTCGCCGAGAGGTAACCGTCGACGGTGTTGTACTGGAGCGCGGTGGCCCGCTGCTCACCCTGGAGCAGAAGCTGCACGCCGCCGAGGCCGCGCTGAATCTGACCGATGCGCGCGATCACGCCGGTCTGGTAGAGGATGTCCGGGGTCGGCTCCTCGGCATTGTCGCGTTGCGCGACGGCGAAGACGAGGCGGTCGCCCTTGAGCGCCGCCTCGATCGCACGCAGCGTTCCGGGCCGCCCCGCTGAAATGGGGTGGCTGATCCCGGGGAAAATCACCGTTCCGCGAAGGGGCAGAACGGGAAGCGCCTGGCGCTGTCCCATGGTCGAGTCCTGGCTGAAAGCCATTGAAAGTCGTTCGTACGCCCGAAGTGCGCTCTGGTCGCACACTCCATTCCAGACTCGCGTGCCGCGGTCGGAGCCGGTTCGGGCGCTGTCGCGGGGACGTACTGGCGCGCCACGCTCGGCCGGATCGCCGATGCGGGTGTGCCGCCTCGCGCCGTGGCTGGCTCCTCGCCACCACCCCACGCCGGCGACGCGCCGGTCCTCCTCCCCATGGAGGCGGGAATCGGACCGACCGAATCAGGCCGTTCCGGCACGAGGTTGCAACTTTTCGCCGCCGTCATGACGTAGGGTCCTGCCGGAACGGCGCGCGTGACCATCTGGGGCTGGCGGGGTCGGCAATAGCCGCCGAGCCCGGGGCCGTCGCGTCCCGTCCGCTGTCCTTTCCAGACGTTGTAGGCCATGCTACACTATTTCGCATCCCCCTCCCCGCGGACGTCGCGAGTGCCCGATCCCATTGTCTCGTCGCCCGATAGCGAGCTGCAGGCGCGCGTCGAGCAGGCGCTCGACGATCAATACGAGCTCGTGCGTGAGATTGGCCGCGGCGGGATGGGTGTCGTTTACCTCGCCCGCGATCGACGGCTGAAGCGCAACGTCGCGATCAAGCTGCTCCCTCCGGAGCTCGCGTTCCGGGGCGAGATTCGCACGCGTTTCCTGCGTGAGGCGGAGACGGCGGCGCAGCTGAGCCACCCCAACATCGTCCCGATCTACTCGGTCGACGAGCGCGATGGGCTCGTCTATTTCGTGATGGCGTACGTTGACGGCCAGAACCTCGGCGAGCGGCTCAAGCGCGGCGGACCGCTGAGCTGCGACGAGGGGCGCCGCGTGCTCCACGACGTCGCCGACGCGTTGGCCTACGCGCACTCGCGCGGCGTCGTACACCGCGACATCAAGCCCGACAACATCCTCCTGTGCGAGGACGACGGGCGCGTCATGGTGACGGATTTCGGTATCGCCCGCGCCATCACCGAGGGCAACGACTCGCGCCTGACGGCCACCGGGCTCGCCATCGGTACGCCGCACTACATGTCGCCCGAACAGGCCGCCGGCGAGCGGACCGTCGACGGGCGCAGCGATCTCTACTCGCTCGGCGTGCTGGCGTATCAGATGCTCGTCGGCGAAACGCCATTCGTCGCGTCGAGCACGCCGGCGCTGCTGGTCAAGCACATCTCCGAGCAGCCGCGGCCGATCAGCGAGCGTGTCGCCGGGATCCCGGACGATCTCGCGAGCGCCATCATGCGGCTACTCGAGAAGGATCCGAATCGGCGCTTCGCGGACGCCGCTGCGCTCGTGAAGGCGCTCGACCGACACGAGGTGCAGCGCCTCGAACCCGCCCCCAGCCGCCTGCCGGCCGCGCGTGGCGTCGCGTCGGTGGAGCTGGAGGAGCCCGAGTACGGCGCCCCGACCGCCGATGAGCGCGCCCGCTGGAACGAGCCATCGGTGGCCCAGTTTCGCCGCCGGTTCGGCACCTACGCGGGCGTCAACGCGATCTTCTTCGTGCTCGCGCTGTTCGGTGGCGCCGACCTGCTCGGCTTCACGGCCATGTGGACCATCCTGATGGCCTACTGGTACGCGAAGCTGTGGACCAATGGCTACGACTGGCGGGACGTCTTCCGCCAGCCGCGCGACCGCCTCTTCCTCGACGTCGCCGCCGAAACGGTGGACGATGCGCGGGCGATCTTCGATAAGGAGAAGCGGGCTCACGTGCGCGAGCGCGAACGGCGTCGCCGGCTCCTGCTCACCGGCGGCGCATCCGATCACCGGGGCGGGCGGGGTGGTCGTGCGCTCGGTGGCGGTGCGGCCAGCGCGCGATCGTCGGTGGCGCTGCCCGAGCCGGGATCGCCGTTCGCCAATCGCGTGCGGCAGGCGATGATGGACCGCGATGAGATCGTGAGTCAGTGGACGGCGATGCCGCGGCAGGAGCGCGAGCGGCTTCCCGAGGTGCCGGGCACCGCGAACGAGCTGGCCGACCGCGTCGCCTCACTCGCGGCGCAGCTCACCGAGCTGAATCGGACCAGCGCGGGTGGGCTGGCAGCGATCGACCGCGAGATCGTGGAACTCGAAGGGCAGGCGAGCGGCGTCGACGGGCCGGCGGCCGACAATCGGTTTCGCCGGCTGGCCAAGCTCCGGCGCGAGCGTCGCGGCGTGCTCGACCTCGACCGCCGACGCGCGCACGCGACGGAGCGGTTCGAGAGCTGCGTCCTGACGCTCCAGAATCTGCGTCTTGATTTCTCGGGCCTCCGTGCCGGCACGCAGGGGCATCAGCAGGTCACGACGCTGGTCGCGCGTGCCCAGCAGCTCGCGCACGACATGGACGGCATCGTCTCGGCCGAGAATGAGGTCGCGCGCGGCCATCGGCGGACGGCGACCCGCTCGCCGGACGGAGTGTGAGCGCGCCGGGCGTCTCGGGCGGCGGGGAGCGGGTGGACTGGTCGAGTGGCGGTGGGGCCGCCGACCAGGCATTGCGGGAGCGTGTGCTCGCCGCGGTGGGCGATCGCTACGAACTCGAGGCGGAGATCGGACGCGGCGGGATGGCGGTGGTCTACCGCGCGCGCGACATCCGGCTGCGCCGCCGGGTCGCGCTCAAGGTGCTCCCGCCGGAACTCGCCTTTCGCACCGAGGTGCGCCAGCGCTTTCTACGTGAGGCACAGACCGCCGCGGGGCTGAATCACCCGAACATCGTCCCGATCTTCAGCGTCGACGAGCGCGACGGGCTCGTCTACTTCGCCATGGGGCTGGTCGAGGGGGACAGTCTCGCGGCGCGACTGGCGCGCGAGCGCCGACCGCCATACCCGGCGGTGCTCCGCATCCTGCGCGATGTGGCCGATGCGCTGACTTACGCGCACGCCCGCGGCGTCGTGCACCGTGACGTGAAGCCGGACAACATCCTGCTCGATCGCGAATCGGGGCGGGCGATGGTCACCGATTTCGGCATCGCCCGGGCCGCCGAAGCGGGGACGCGGCTGACGGTCACCGGGATCGCCGTCGGGACGCCGACCTATATGTCGCCCGAACAGGCGCTCGGCGAGCGCGAAGTCGATGCCCGCAGCGATCTGTACGCGCTCGGCGTGGTGGCCTATCAGATGGTGACCGGCGAGGTGCCGTTCCGCGCGGCGAGCACGGCGTCGATGCTGATGAAGCACATCAGCGAGCGGCCGCGGCCGGTCGCGGAATTGCGGCCGGACGTGCCGCCCGAGGTCGCGCAGGCGATCGACCGCGCGCTGCGCAAGGATCCCGACGACCGGTGGCCGGACGTGCGCGCGATGCGTGAGGCGCTGGACGGGCGGGGCCCCCCCCCCACTGGAAATATGCCACCGGGTGCAGCATCGGCCGCCACCACATCACCGCGTGGCGGCGCCGGACACCGCTCACCCGAGCCGCCCCGCGCCGACCCCCGCCCTCGAAACCAGGGATCCGGGTCTGCGGGCGCGCGCGTGCTCCCGCCGGTGCCGCCCCAGCGTACCCCCGACGCTGGCCGTGTCCCAGCGCCAGCGGCGGGCGACCCATTCGCGGCGATCCCGCGTCCGTACAAGCTGCCGACCTACCCCGTCTTCCCCGTCGACGCCAATCGTGAGGCACGCGAGCTCTGGCGGCAGCGGCAGGAGGAGTGGCGGCTCGACGTCCGGCAGCGGATGGACGCCG
>JBBQHX010000128.1:0-9835 GCA_038324385.1 Gemmatimonadales bacterium
CGACGATTGGCGTCGCGAACAGGTTGGCCACCGGACCGATGGCCGACACTCGGCCGAAGTGCCACGCCACGATCGGGGCGGTGCCGACCGTGGCGGCGAGCGAGGCGAGGAGCGCGCTCGCGAGGGCGAGGCGCCACCCGCGAAGACTGGGCTTGAGCCAGCGCCGTCGGACGGAGCCCGCCGCGACCAGTGTCGCCATTCCCGCCGCACTGAGTTGCCAGCCGATGTTGGCGATCGCGCGCGGATCGGCGAGCAGCGGGACGGTGACACCGACCGCCAGCACCGCCCACGGGGAGGTCGGCCGCTGGAGAAGTCGTGAGGCGAGCAGCGCGCCGAGCATGACCACCGCGCGCGTGGCCGGTGGCGGGGCGCCGAGGAGGAGCACGTAGAATCCGGCGCCCAGCCCGCCCGCCACGGCCGCCGCCCGCGTCGGTGCGCGGGCCAAGAGCGCCAACATCTCGAGCGCGGCCGCGACCACCCCCACGTGTAGCCCGGAGATCGACAACGCGTGTACGAGTCCCGCGTCCGCGAACTGGTCGCGCAGTTCGCGCGGGATCTCGCCCTGTGCGGCGACCACGAGCGCGAGCACCATCGGCGCGTCCTCGCCGAACCGACGTTCGATCGTGCGTGCCGCACTGGCGCGCCAGGCGGCACGCCAGTCTCGCTGCGGCAGCGGCGCGACGGCGGCGTCGTCGATGCGGAGCGATGTGCGGCCGTAGCGCCGCAGCACCGTTACCGCGCCCCGCGCGGCGACCCACGACCCCGCCGGCGCACTCCCCTCGCGCACGGCGACGCGCGCGCGAACGGAGCACCCGCCCGGCAGATCGGCCATGCCGGTGACCGAGGTGCCGCTGACGACCGAGTCAGTGACCAGCACCCGGACGGGTGCGTCGCTGGCGGCCTGCGCGGCGCACGACCGGTCGCGGGCGCGCACGTCGAGTGCGGCCACGATCCCCACCGCGAACAGCATCGCGGCCGCCACCGGCGACGAGGCGCGGGCAGTGCCCTGGAGGTGCCGCCATCCAAAGACGCCGGCGAGCAGTGCGACCGCGGCCGCCAGCGGCGCCAGCGCGGGGCGGAGCGTCGCGGCGGCGAGACCGCAGCCGTAGGCGAGCGCGGCGAGGCAGACGAGTGGCACGGCGCGATGATGTCGTGTTCCCCCGCGCGTCGGGTGCCGAACGACCGCGGGGCGGTGCGCAACTGCGCACCGCCCCGCGGTCGGCTCCTCGTCTGACGCGGGCTAGCCAGCCATGGGAAGCATCTGGCGATCGCGTACGACCTGGCCGGTGAACGTCGAGCCGGTGGTTCCCGTGAGCTCCACGGTCAGATACTGGCCGATCAGCGATTCCTCGCCCGGCACGAGCACGGTCTTGAAGTCGCGCGACCGGGCCTGGAGGAGTTCGCCGCGCCGGGCCGCCTTCTCCACCAGCACCTCACGACGCTCGCCGAGCGCGCCCATGTTGCGCTCGCGCGAGATGCCGCGGACCGTGGCGATCAGTCGCGCCAGCCGCTCGCTCGCGACCTCGTCAGGCACGGTCAGGTCGGCCGGGAGTCTCGTCGCGGGCGTGCCCTCGCGCATCGAGAACTTGAAGGTGTAGGCATCGTCGAACCCCACCGCCTCGACGGCCGAGATCGTCTCCTCGAATTCGTCGTCCGTCTCGCCGGGAAAGCCGACGATGATGTCGGTGGTAAACGAGAGACCGGGGATCGCCGCGCGCAGTCGGGCGACGCAGTCGAGGTAGCCCTCCCGCGTGTAGCGCCGCAGCATGCGCTTGAGCGTCCGCGTCGACCCCGATTGCATCGGCAGGTGCACGTGCTCGCACACGGTCGGGACGGTGGCCATCGCCTCGATCACGCGCTCGCTGAAATCGTTGGGATGCGGACTGGTGAAGCGCACCCGACGAATTCCAGGCACGGCGCCCACCGCGCGCAACAGATCGGCGAAGTCGTGCGTGCCGTCGTTGTACGAGTTGACCGTCTGGCCCAGCAGCACGATCTCGCTCAAGCCGTCGGCGACGATCCCTTCCGTCTCGCGCACGACGTCGTCGAGCCGGCGGCTGCGCTCCGACCCGCGCGTGTAGGGTACGATGCAGTAGGTGCAGCGGTAGTCGCAACCACGTTGCACCGGCACCCACGCCTTCACCCCGTCGAAGCGGCGCGGCGTGAAGTCTTCATAGTGCTCTTCGAGATCGAACGAGGTCGCGATCGCCCGCTCGCCGCCGCGGGCCTTCTCCACCAGTTCGGGGAGGGCGCGATAGCCGTCGGGCCCGATGACGAGGCTGACATGCTTCGCCTGCTCGAGCAGCCGCGGCCCGAGCCGCTGCGCCATGCACCCCGTAACGCCGACGATGGTGCGCGGATTCATGTGGCGCTTGAGTTCACCCAGCCGCCCGATCACGCGCTGCTCGGCGTGATCCCGAATGGCGCAGGTGTTGACGAGGATGACGTCCGCCCCGTCAGGCACGGGCACGACGCGGTAGCCTGACGCGGCGAGCTTCCCGAGCATCAGCTCCGAGTCGGACACATTCATCTGGCAGCCGTACGTCTCCACATAGACGGTCGGCTGCGCCAGGTCGAAGCCGGCGCTGGCAATGTGCGGCGCGGCGGGCGCTGGTGCGGTCATGCGAGGTCCTGGTCCAACGGATGGGCGACGAGTCCCGGCTCGTGCAGCGTGAGGCGCGCGCGGACGCGGGAGCCGCGCGGCACGGTGGGGTCGGCGAGAGTCACCGAAAGATAATCTTCGGTGATCCCATCGCGCCGCGGGGCCGCGCCGATCGCCACGACGTCGGCGTGCTGCCCGTCGCGACTCGCGCGATACGCCCGGCTCTTCCGCTCGGCCAGCGCGCGGAGTTCGGCGGCACGCCGTTTCACGACGTCGCCCGGTATGTGATCGGGGAGCCGTGCCGCCGGCGTGCCGGGGCGAAGGGAGAACGGGAACACATGCAGGTACGTGAATGGGAGTGCGTCCACGAGCGCGAGCGTTTCGGCGTGGTCCGCCTCGGTCTCACCCGGAAATCCGGCGATCACGTCGGCGCCCAGCCCGAAGACGGTGCGCTCCGCGACCAGCGCCTCGATCGCCGACGCGTACGACCGCGCCGTGTACCAGTGGCGCCCCATCCGCCGAAGTGTCCGATCCGACCCGGATTGCAGCGGCGCATGCAGGTGCGGCGCGACCCGGTCGGGGCGGTCACGCATGAGCGCGCGTATGGCTGGATCGACTTCCGTGGCTTCCAGCGACGAGAGGCGGAAGCGCACGTCCGGAACCTCGGCCACGAGGCTACCGAGCAGCTCGCCGAGCGAGGAGCCGCAGTCGAGGCCGTAGCTGCCGATGTGCACGCCGGTGATTCCAACTTCGGGGTGCCGGTCGGCGAGCCGAGCGGCTTCGTCGATCAACTCGGAGAGGGAACGCGACCGGTTGGCGCCGCGGGCGACGGTGGTCGCGCAGAAGGTGCAGTGCTCGTCGCAACCGTCCTGCACACGCAGCAGGGCGCGGACAGATCGCTGGCCGCCCACACCATCGCGGGGCGCCGCAGGCAGGGCGAGCAGCGCTGCGACGGCATCGACATCGGCGCCGTCGACGATGTCCGGGAGCGTGGGCAGCGCGCGCAGGGTGCGGCGATCAGCAGACGTGGTACACCCCATGACCACCGATCGCACCGACGGATTGGCCCGCGTCGCCCCGCGTACGGCCCGCCTCACGTCGGCGGCGGCGGCGGCGGTCACGGTACAGGCGTTGAACACCGCGACGTCTGCCTCGTCAGGCGAGGCGACCACGGTCAGTCCGGCCCCTTCCAGGCGCGCCCGCAGCAGGTCGGAATCGTATTGATTCGCCCGGCAGCCGAAGGTGCGCAGATAGACGCGACGAGCGATGGGCGCGGGCGTCGCCGCGCCCGCCGGCACACTGGGGTCGCGAGCGGGCATCACGGGACCAGCAGCCGCGGACTTAACGGCAGGTGGACGTAGAACGCACTCCCCGCGCCGACGCGGCTGGCCGCCCAGATCCGACCGCCGTGAGCGTCCACGACGAGCTTGCAGAATGCCAGGCCGAGCCCTGAACTCCGCACGCGCGGCGCGTGAGGCGACCGCACGGTCTCGAACTTCCGGAAGATCAGCTCGAGGTATTCCGGCGGAATCCCCGGTCCGTTGTCCTCGACGGCGAACAGGACGCCGTCGTCGGCGCGGCGGGCGGCGAAGCGCAGGTTGACCGGATGCCCCGAATGCACGATCGCGTTCTGCACGAGATTCGAGAACACGCGCTTGAGCAGCGGCAGATCCGCCGCGAATCCGGGCGCGTCGCGCTCCACCTCGATCGCCACCTGCGTGCCGGCCTGACGCAGCCGCGGTTCCCATTCCCGCGTCAACTCCTCGAGGAAGCGTTGCGGGGTGAGCGGCGCCGGATCGAGCGTGAGCGCGCTCTCCTCGATCCGCGCGATCTCCAGCAGATCACCGATCAGATCGAGCAGGTCGTGCGACCGCGTCTCGGCCTCACCGAGGGCGACCGTCTGCTCGAGGGTGACGGGACCAAAGTCGGCATCCTTGAGCATCTCGAGCGTGGCGAGCACGGCGGCGAGCGGCGTCTTGAGGTCGTGGACGATCATCTTCATCAGATCGTCCTTGAGCTTCTCCAGCTCGCGAAGCTTGCGAAGGCTCTCCTCGAGCGCGTCGGTCGCGGCCTTGAGCCGGATGAGCGAGCGCACGCGCGCGCCGAGTACGAGGCGGTTGTGCGGCTTCGTGAGAAAGTCGTCTCCCCCGGCCTCGATTGCGCGGACGCGGTCGCTGGTGTCGTTGAGCGCGGTCACGAAAATCACCGGGATGCGCTCGGTTCGCGGATCGCGCTTGATCCGCCGGCACACCTCGAACCCCGTCTGCCGCTCGTCCACGCCCAGGTCGCCGCTGGGCATCGAGACGTCGAGGATGCACAGGTCGGGCATGTGGCGCCGACAGGCCGCGAGCGCGCTGGGCCCGTCGAGCGCGGGCACGGTGCGATAGCCTAACGCGTGTAGCTGATCCTGCAACAGTTCGACGTTCGCCGCGACGTCGTCGGCGATGAGGATCAGGGGCGCGGCGGCCGCTGTCATCCGAGCGTCCGGTGCGTCACGGACGGACGACCAGGCCGACGGTGGCGATCCACGAACGCTCGCTGGCGCCGGCAACACCGCTCCGCGAGGCGCGGCCCGCTCCGAGATCGAGCAGGATCCGCCCCTGTGACAGCGGAATGCCCAGCCCACCGGTGAACGTCGTCTCACTGATCTCGTTGCCGGCGATCGCGAACGGGAGCGTGCGCCACCGCGCCCCTGCCCGCAAGACGATGCCCTGGCCGAACAGCACCGGGCCGTCCACGTCCGTGCCGACCGAGTATTCCAACGCGTCGCGCGCGTCGAGCGTCGATGGCGTGACACCCTCACGCTCGGCGAACCCGTTCAGGTCCGACCAGCGCTCCCACCCCGCACGCACCGAGAACAGCGCACCAGGGATCTGATACCGGGCCGCGACGCTCGCCCGCGACGGCACCGTGGCCTCGGCGACGAGCGAATCATTGCTTTCGGCGTCCATTGCGAGGCCGAAGCGACCGCTCGCGGCCAGCATGAGGCGTGCGTTCGGCTGCACGATCACGCCTCCGGACACGGCCGTCCCAGCGAAGTCCACGGTGCCGCGCCGCTCGAACGTGCCGAATCCGGGCGCATCGATGAACGTGCGTATCAGGGACAGGCGATTCTCCCCCGTGAACACGTGACCGCCGACTCCGACGGTGACGCGCGGCCCCAACCGCCACGACCCGGCAACCCGGAAATCACTGATCGCACCTTCGGCGACCGTGCGATCCTCCACCGTCACGGGCGCGCCATCGAGAATCAGCGAGGCTTCGCTGACCGTCCCCCAACTCCGCTCTAAAAACGTCGAGACTCCGAGGCCGACGGAAAACCGTGGCGAGAGCGGGAGGACCGCACCAGCCAGCGGAAAGCGCGGAATCACCGAGGTTCCCTCCACGCCGCCGACCGTCGTCAGACGCGACTCGACGGTCGACTGGGCATAGATCTCGAGTGTCCCCGTCTGTCCAAGCGCGGCCGGATTGATCATCGACGCGGCGTCGAAGTCGCCGAACGACCCACCGGTACTGAAGCTCCGGGTACTCAGGCCCCCTGTCGGATAGCCGAGTCCCTGCGAACCGAGTGTGCCCTGCGCATCCGCGACGGACGTGGTGACCGCGCCGAGGGCGAGAGCGAGAATGGCGGTTCGCATCAGGGAAGTCCGAGGTTGAAGCGCGGGATGTACGTGATTCGCAGGCGCGGCCGGAGCGCCGCGGGGGCCTCGCTCGAGAAGAAACGGAGTTCCTCGGGAGCGAGTCCCTCGCTGCTGACCTGCAGGACGAGCGCCCGCTGTGGGCGGTTGGGGGTGTCCGTCTGCCAGAACAGAAGGAGCGACTGCAGCTCGATCGCGCGTTCGCCGCTGTCGGCGGGCGAAAGCCGCAGCGTCTCGATGAGACGCGTGTCGAGGCCACCCGCCGACGGGTTGCCGGCAAGCAGAATGGACTGCACGACATCGGTGACGGCGTCGGACGCCTTCACCGGGAGCGGCGTGAGCGTCACCGAATCGCCGAGTGACGTGCCCGGTACCGGACGCTGCGTCAGCACCAGCGTGGCGCGGACGATTGTGGCCGAATCGAGAATGGCGCGCGGGATGGTGAAGCGGATCAATGTGCGGCGCGCCGGCAGACCGCCGACGCCGAGCGTCGCGGACGGGAGCGGCGAGGCACCGGCGGCCACCAGCACGAACGACGTCAGGCTCCGCCGCACGCGATCGTCGGTGGTCGGCGTCAGGGAGCTCGGTGTGGCGAGCAGCGGCCCGACGTTCTCGTCAGGCGACGGGTCTACACCCAGAGCGACGTCGATCGGGGCGAGCCGCACGAGCGCGCGGCCGGACGGAGTGGATGCGCGGACGCCGAGCCTGACGCGGCCGGGGCCGCGAATCGCCGCGAGGATGCGCGATTCGACGAGCGGGATCCGGATCGTATCGGCCGTCAGCGGTGCCGGGATCGTCACCGAGCCGAGCAGCCGCGCCGGCACGAACCGCCCGATCAGCGGCGTGAGGTCGTCGTCCGCGCCGTCACCGTCGACGTCGTACACCTCGAGCATGGTGCCCGCCGGGTAGGACGAGTTCGTCGTGTCGAGGCGGACGCGGAGGTAGGCATCGACCAGTTCGGTGATGTCGACCGAGTCCTGGCCAAGCGGTTGAAAGCGGCGCGGCACCGCGTCGAAGCGGTAGATGGCTCGCGTGTCGAGCGTCGTGCCCTCGCGGGCGACGAGCAGCGCATTCTCCTCGCCGCGGAGCGGGAACCCCTGCACCGTGGTATCCAGGAGCACCGGATCGATGTTGATCTGCTGCACGTTGACCTGCTGGTCCGGGCAGAGCAGCGGGCAGCCTCCCTCGGATTCGAGGTCGGTCGAGCAGGCGGCGGCGCCGGTTGCGAGCAGTAGCGCGCCACCGATCACCGTCGCGCGACCTCGGAGGCCACGGAAACGGGTACTGCGCGAGAAGTTCAGCTTCATCAGGATTCGGACACCCGTCCGGGCGACGAGCGCACGGACGAACGAGGTGGGCGAACAGAGAGGACGACCGCACGACGGAGCCGCGTGAGGCGTCTCCGGTGCCGCGTGGTAGCAGTTAGGATCGATCGAGCCAGCTCGGACTGAAGGGCGAGGGCAGCAGGTCGGCGAGCGACCAGCGTCGCTCCTCCCCCGCCCGCGTCACACTGACGACAGAGAGCGCCGGCGCGAACTCGGCCAGCATCTGCCGGCAGATTCCACACGGCGGCGCCGGCTCACCGCGCTCCGTCGCGACCACCACCGCCGTAAAGCGCTGATGTCCCTGCGCGACCGCCGCTCCGATCGCCGCCCGCTCGGCGCACAGCCCGGCCGGATAGCTCGCGTTCTCGACGTTACATCCGGTCACGATGGTCCCATCGGCGCAGCGGAGCGCGGCGCCGACCCGGAACCGGGAATATGGCGCGTAGGCATGCTCCATGGCGGCCAGGGCGGCAATCTTGAGCGCGTCGGTCTGGTCGTCGGTCACGTGATCGCTCCGAGGAACGACGTGCCCGCGCCGCGAAAGTCGATCCCGAAGGCGTCCGCCACGGTCGCGCCGAGGTCGGCGAAGGTCGGCCGTACGCCGACCGAGACGGGACGGACGGCGGGCCCGGCGATCAGTAGCGGAACCTGCTCCCGCGCGTGGTCGGACGAGGGCGTGGTCGGGTCGTTGCCGTGGTCTGCAGTCAAGATGAACAGGTCGTCGGGGCGAAGAGTGGCGAGTAGCGCCGGCAGGGCATCGTCGAACTCGACGAGGGCGCGGGCGAAACCCGGCGCGTCGTTCCGATGCCCGTAGAGCTGGTCGAAATCTACCAAGTTGGCGAACAGGAACCCACCCGATGCGGTGGATAGCCATCCTTTGATGGCCGCGAGCCCCTCAGGGTTGCCGCTCGTGTGCGTGCTCGTGATCCCGCGACCGGCGAACAGATCGTCGACCTTCCCCACCCCCGTGCGCGCGATCCCGGCCTTCGCCAGCGCATCGAGCAGCGTCTCGGCGGGCGGGACGATGCTGTAGTCCCGACGGTTGGCCGTTCGGGTGTAGGCGCCCGGAGCGCCGAGAAAGGGGCGCGCGATGACCCGCGACGCGTCGTGCGGTGGAACGAGCAGCGCGCGGGCCGTCTCGCACGCCGCGTAGAGGTCGGCCAGCGGGACGACCTCCTCGTGGGCGGCGACCTGGAAGACGGAATCGGCCGAGGTGTAAAGAATCCATGCGCCCGTTCGCTGGTGCTCGGGTCCGAACTCGGCCAGCACGTCGGTGCCGCTCCCAACCACGTTGCCGATAACGGCGCGACCGGTCGCACGGGCGAAGGCTTCGACGACGGCCGGAGGGAACCCGTCCGGGTAGGTCGGAAAGGGACGATCCAGTTGGACGCCGGCGATCTCCCAGTGACCGCTCGTGCTGTCCTTCCCGGCCGATGCCGGCTGGAGGATGCCGTGCGCGGCCGCCGGCGTCACGTCGGCGCGGAGCCCGTCGATGGGCGCGAGCACCCCAAGCCCGAGGCGCTCGAGCGCAGGCAGCGTCAGCCCACCGACCGCGCGCGCCGTATTCGCCAACGTGTGGCTTCCGACGTCTCCGTAGGCGGCTGCATCGGGAGCCGCACCGATTCCCACGCCGTCGAGCACGAGCAGGGCGACCCGCCTCACGAGCCGCGCTCCGCGCTGAGCTGATTCAGCGGCAGCCGCCCGCGGAGCCGCGTCAGCACCTCGTATGGCGACATGTCGGCCAGGCGGGCGAGCGTTGGCACGTCGGGGGCCACGTCGTCCGCCCCGCCGATCAGGGTGACCGTCTCGCCCACCGCGCACGGTGTGTCGGTGACGTCGAGCATCGTCATGTCCATGGTCACGAGACCCGCCACCGGCGCGCGGCGTCCGCCCACGTCGGCCCACCCGCGATTGCCCAGCACGCGCGGGTAGCCGTCCCCGTACCCCACCGCCACGGTGGCGATCCGCCGCATTCCGAGCGCACGGTAGGTCTGGAGGTAGCTGACCGTCTCGCCATCGGCGACGCCGCGAATGTCGACGATCCGGGCGCGCAGCGTGACCACTGGCCGCGGTGGCGGCGCGTGGAGCTCGGGCACCCCAACGCCGTAGAGATAGACGCCCGGCCGCGCGAGATCGAAGCGCGACGGGGCGGTGCGCTGCATCGCGGCGCTGTTCTCCGCGTGCAGCAGGCGGGGACGCGCCGGGAGAGCGGCGACGGCGGCGTCGAAGCGTGCGAGTTGGCGCTCCATGCTCCCATCGAGGAGCTCAGC
>JBBQHX010000129.1:0-9756 GCA_038324385.1 Gemmatimonadales bacterium
TGAACTACGCGACCGAGTGGTACTGCGAGCGGTGCGGCGGGGAGCTGGCGACGCTCTGACTCCAGCGCACGGGCATCACGCAAAGGGGGGACGCGATCACCAGATCGCGTCCCCCCTTTGCGTCACCCTAGGCGACCAGCCCTGCCAACTTACTGCGCGGCGGCGGCCATTGCGTTCGCCCGGCGCGCCAGCTTGCTCTTCTGGCGTGCGGCGGCATTGGGGTGGATGAGCCCCTTGCGCGCCGCCCGGTCGAGCAGGCTGACGGCGGTGAGGCGCGTCTCGGTGGTCACGTCGGCACCCTTCGCCCGCTTGAGCGCGGAGCGGAGCGTGGAGCGCTGTGCACGGTTGCGCGCGCGCGCCGCGAGGGACTTCCGCATGTTCTTCTTCGCGGACTGAATATTCGGCACGAATGCTCTCCGTCAGCGTGCTGGACGCCGTCTACGGTCTACAGTGATTCCAGTTGGTCGGACAGGAAATGCGAAGCACGGGAAATTACCGGTGGGGCGCGAGCATGTCAAGCGCCGGCCGCGCTTTGACTTGACTTCCCCCGCTGGCTAGCTTGCCCCCCGACGAGCCCCATTGGACTCGCCCATCTTGGAATGGGGAACTGCCGGTCGCCATCCGCGGGTGAGCCACGTCGCCCTGCCGGTCCTCGTTCGTAGCGGGTCCGCCCCTCCTGGCAGGTTGCGGCCCGCCGCCGGCCACCGCGCCCTTCCGACCTTCCGACGCCGTGGCTGACCTGCAGACGTTTGTTCTCATCGCCCCGGTGCTGCTCTTCTCCATGGTGGCGCACGAGTACGCGCACGGATACGCCGCGCTTCGGCAGGGTGATTCCACGGCGGCGAACCTCGGACGCCTGACCTGGAATCCGCTCAAGCACATCGACCCGTTCATGACGGTCTTGCTTCCGATCATGACCTTCTTCGCGGGCGGCTTCATCTTCGGCGGCGCCAAGCCGGTCCCCGTGCAGCCAGCGAACTTCCGCGAGTACGTCCGCGGCGACATCATCGTCTCGCTGGCCGGAGTGGCGTCGAACGCGGTGCTGGTGGTGGTGTGCGCCGTCCTGTTCGCCGCGGTCGGCGCGCTCGCGCCGACGGTGCCGGCGGCCTATGGCGCCGCCCGCATCGCGCAGCAGGTACTCTCCTACGGCATCCTGTTCAACTTCATCCTGATCTTCTTCAATCTGTTGCCCATTCCGCCGCTCGATGGGTCGCACGTCGTGAAGCACCTGCTGCCGCCCGCCTGGCAGCGGAGCTACGTGAAGATCGGGGCGTTCGGGCTGATCGTGTTGGTCGGGCTGTTGACGATCGGGCGGCCGATTCTCGATCTCTGGATGGCCCCGATGTGGGCGTTGCAGGGCGCGATCGTCCGCGTGCTCGCGCCATGGGCGATTCCCATCGGAGCGATCGGATGATGGCGACTCCCACGGCCGCCGAGGGGCACGAGAATGGAGTGGGCGCGCCCGCGCCGACGGTCGTCGACGACAGTGGGACCTTTCTCGTCGAGCTGACGGCGTTCTCGGGGCCGCTCGATCTGCTGCTCTCGCTGATTCGCGACGAGCAGGTGGACATCTACGACATCCCGATCGCGCGCATCGCGGAGCAGTTTCTCAAGCGCATCCGCACGCTCGCGCTGGACCAGGCGGCCGACTACCTCGAGATGGCGGCGCGGTTGCTGCGCATCAAGGCGCAGCTCCTCCTCCCGCGCGCCGACAGCGGCGAGGGGTGGGAGGACCCCCGCGCTGAGCTCGTGCGGCGATTGTTGGAATACCAGCAGATGCGCGAGGTCGTCGACGTTCTGGAGCGCCATGGCGAGGAGCGGCGGAATCGGTTCGCGCGCGCCTACCTGCCTCCGCAGGTAGCGCCGCCGGCTGGCCCGCTGGCACTCTCGCTGCACGAGTTGCTCTCCGCCGTCGACCGGGTGCTCCGGATGACGAAGGAGCCGACGGTGCACGACGTCGTGCCCCGGTCGCTCGACGTGGACGGTGCGATCGCATCGGTGCGCAGCGCACTCCTGCTGCGCGCGCAGTTCCGGTGGCACGAAGTGCTCCCCGCCGGCGCCGAACCCTGGCAGGTCCTCTCCCTCCTGCTCGCCCTGCTCGAGCTCGCCCGCCGCGGCGAGCTGCGCCTGGCGCAGGAGATCCCGTACGAGTCCGTCGACATCACCCGTGACGAATCTGGCCAAGCTGCTTGAGGCCGCGCTGTTCGCCAGCGCCCGCCCCATCCCGACCCCCGAGCTCGCGACCCTCGCGCCCGACGCGTCCACCGCCGAACTGGCGGCGGCGCTCGACGAGGTGCGCGAGCACTACGACCACGCGGGGCACGGGGTCGAACTGATGGATGTCGGCGGCGGGTGGCAGATCCTCACGCGCCCCGAGTTCACCGAGGCGATCGAGCGGGCACAGCTTGCGGCGCGTCCGCAGCGGCTGTCGGCCGCCGCGCTCGAGACACTGGCCATCATCGCCTATCGCCAGCCGATCGGGCGGGCCGAGATCGAGGAGATCCGTGGCGTGTCGGTGGGCAGCATCCTCAAGTCGTTGAATGAACGCGGACTCATCGACATCGTCGGTCGCGGCGAGGGGCTCGGCCGACCGCTGCATTACGGCACCACCGACCTCTTTCTGGAGCACTTCGCGTTGCGTCATCTGGATGAACTCCCGCGCGCCGAGGAACTCGCCGTCGCGCTCCGCGCCGAACCGAGAACCGTATGAGTGGCGCCGGGGAAGTCGCGCGAATTCAGAAGGTGCTGGCCCGCGCGGGGATCGCCTCGCGCCGGGCGGCCGAGGAGATGGTCGCCGCCGGTCGCGTGACCATCAACGGGACGGTCGCGCAGATCGGGCAGAGCGTGGATCCGGCGCGCGACGTGATCCTCGTCGATGGGCGACGCGTCGGTGCGCCGCCGAAGAAGGATGTCTGGTTCGTCCTCCACAAGCCGACGGGCTACGTGACGACGCGGAGCGACGAGCAGGATCGCCCGACGGTGTTCGCGCTCGTGCCGGAGACGCGTGGGCTGAATTACGTCGGCCGGCTCGACTACATGACGGAAGGCGTTTTGCTGTTCACCACCGACGGCGACGCGATCCACCGCCTGACGCATCCGAGCAACGAGGTCGAGCGCACGTATGAGATCACGGTGATCGGCGATCCGCGACGGGAGGCGGCGCAGCTGCGCCAGGGCGTCGAGCTCGACGACGGATTCGCGCAGCCGCGCGCGGTCGAGGTCGAGCCGTTGGGCAAGCGTCGGTGGCTGCTTTCGCTCACAATTACCGAAGGGCGCACGCGCGAGATCCGGCGCCTCTGCTCCGAGGTCGGACTGGAGATCGAGCAGCTTGTCCGGACGCGGTTTGGGCCAGTGGAGCTCGGGAAGCTGCCGTTGGGTGAGTACCGAACGCTCCGGACCGACGAGATCGGCGCCATCCGCCGGCTCGTGCGCCCGAAACGCTGAGCGGTCCGGCGGGTATACCTCGGACGTCGGGGCCCGCTCCACGGTTCTGAACTTGAATACCGGCCGTGTCGCACGGCGTGGCGCGTCGTCATCCCCACGGCTGGCACCGCGCCCGGTTTGCATGGGACGGTCGCGCATCGCGGAATGGCAGATCACCGACCACGGACAGGAGCACGCGCTTGGCAACGATAACGACGCCTTCGGCCGACACCCAACTGGTGCAGGATGTGTTGCGGGAAGTCGGACGCCGCGTGGTGGGTCAGGAGTACATGGTGGAGCGGTTGCTCATCGGGCTGCTGACGGGCGGGCACTGCCTTCTCGAAGGCGTGCCGGGGTTGGCCAAGACGCTGACCGTCCGCACGCTCGCCGAGACGATAGACACGACCTTTCATCGCATCCAGTTCACTCCCGACCTCCTCCCGGCCGATGTCGTCGGCACACAGGTCTACGACCAGAGCACGGGGGAGTTTGCGGTCAAGCGCGGTCCGATCTTCGCGAACATCATTCTCGCCGACGAGATCAATCGCGCACCGGCCAAGGTGCAGGCCGCGCTCCTCGAGGCGATGCAGGAGAAGCAGGTGACCATCGGCGGCGTGACCTATCCGCTGCAGGAGCCGTTTCTCGTACTCGCGACGCAGAACCCGATCGAGCAGGAGGGCACGTATCCGCTCCCCGAGGCTCAGGTCGACCGGTTCATGCTGAAGATGCGCGTCGGTTACCCGACGCGCGACGAGGAGAAGGAAGTGATGCGGCGAATGGCGTCAGGCATCCCGATCGCCATCGCGGCGGTGGCCACGCCGGAGCAGATCATGGACGCCCGGCGTCGGATCGCCGAGCTGTACATGGACGAGCGCATCGTCGATTACATCGTCGACATCGTGCATGCGACGCGCGAGCCCAAGGACGCGGGGCTGCCGGATCTGACTCCGCTGATCGAGTTCGGGGCAAGCCCGCGCGCCACGATCGCGCTGGCGCAGGCATCGCGGGCGCATGCCTTCCTGCGCGGACGGACCTACGTCACGCCTGACGACGTCAAGGCCATCGCGCCCGACGTGCTGCGCCATCGCGTGCTGACGACCTATGAGGCGGAAGCCGAGGACGTCACCAGCGATGACATCGTGCAGCGGGTGTTGGCGGCGATCGAATCCCCGTGAGCCTGTTCTCCCGCGTCCGGGGCGCGCCCGCCGCGGGCGAAGCGGCGACGGCCGTACCGCCCGCAGTCGCCGACGCGCCAGCGGTCGACGGTTCGGACGGTCCGCGTGAGGCGCCCAGCGCCTCACGTCCGGGCGCGGCCGATCGCTCGCGCGGCGTGCCGCCCGAGGTGCTTCGTCAGGTCCGGCTGATCGAGCTGCGGACGCGCGGGCTGGTCGACTCCCTCTTCTCGGGCGAGTATCGATCGGCGTTCAAGGGACAGGGGATGGAATTCGCCGAGGTCCGCGAGTACCAGGCGGGCGACGAGGTGCGAACGATCGACTGGAACGTGACGGCCCGCATGGGTCGCCCGTTCGTCAAGCGGTACATCGAAGAGCGCGAGCTCACGGTGATGCTTGCCGTCGACCTGTCGGGATCCGCCCGCTTTGGGACCACCGAACGATTCAAGAGTGAACTCGTCTCGGAGCTGGCCGCCGTTCTGGCGATGTGCGCGGTGCGGAACAACGATCGCGTCGGTGTGCTGCTCTATACCGATCGGATCGAGCACGTGGTGCCGCCGCGGAAGGGACGGCGCCATGCGATGCGCGTGATTCGCGACGTGCTCGCCTTCGAGCCGGTCGGTCGCGGCACCGACACCGGCGGTGCGATCGAGTACATGAGCCGGCTCCTCAAGCATCACGCGATCGTCTTCATCATGTCCGACTTCCAGGACGCGACGATCGAGCGCCCGCTCAAGCTGCTCGTACAGCGGCACGACGTGGTCGCCGTGACGGTCGAAGACCCGGCCGAGCGGTTGCTGCCTGACGTGGGGCTGGCCCGCTTCGAGGATCCCGAAAGCGGAGAGCTGATCGACATCGACACCAGCGATCCCGACGTGCGCGAGGCGTTCACGCGTCAGGTTTCGGAAGAGGAGAGCGTGCGCCGCCGGCTGCTACGACGGCTGGCCGTCGACGAAGTCGTCGTGGAAACCGGAGCGGACTACGTTCCGCCGCTGCTGCGTTTCTTTCGCAATCGCGAGCTGCGCTCGAGGCGACGGTGAGCACGCCGCGCCGGAGTCGTGTCCGTCGTCAGGCAGCCCTACGGCTGGCCGTGTTCGCGCTGCTCTCAAGCGGGGCGACTGCGCTCGCATGGCCGTCGACCGGTGCGGGCGCCCAGGGCGTCGGACCGCCGCCCGGTGGGGTGGTCACCTCACCCGCCGGCATTCAGCTCGGCGTCTCGATCCGCCCCGACACCGTCACGATAGGCACGCCGTTCATCGTGTCGGTGCGCGTGCGCGCGCCGCTCGGTGCCGAGATCGACTTTCCGGCCGGCCCCGATTCGACCTTCGCCATCCAGGCGCTCGACCCCGTGCGGATCGACGACGCGGGCGATTCGCTCGCGATCGATCGGACCGCGCTCTATCGCATGGCCGCGTGGGATGTCGGGAGCCAGGCGATCAGCATCCCGCCGGTCACGGTACGCACCGCGACCACCGCGCGCAGCCTGACCGTCGCGGTACCGTCGGTGTTCGTCCGGAGCGTGCTCCCGCAGGACAGCGCGCAGAGAGTTCCCAAGCCGGCACGCGACCTGTTCGTGTTCCCGGTGTCGAACTGGCTCTGGTGGCTGCTGGCCGCGCTCGCCGCGGCGATCGTCGGCGGGCTACTCTGGTGGTGGTGGCGGCGGCGTCGCGCGCGCGCCATTGGCGCGGCCGGCGTCGATCCGTTTACCGACGCCGAGGCGGCGTTTGCGCGCATCGACGCGCTGGGGCTGATCGAGGCCGGAGAACGGGGGCGGTACGTCGCGCTGGTCACCGAAGTGCTGCGCGACTATCTCGCCGCACGCGAGTCGGCGGCGTCGACCTCGCTCACGTCACGCGAACTCGCTTCACTGCTCGCGCGCTCGCCGATCGTCCCCGTCGAACGACTGTCGGCGGTGCTCCGCGAGGCTGATCTGGTGAAGTTCGCCGCACGACCCATTTCTGCGTCGCGCGCCACGGAACTCGGCGTCGAGTCGCGGGCGATCGTGCGGGACGTCGAGGCCGCGCGTGCGGCCGCGATCGCCGAGGCGGTCGCGCGCGCCGAACGCGAGGCCGACGCGGCCAAGGGCGCCGATCGCGACGCCGACGACCGCCGCGGAGCCGCCGCGTGAGGCGCGCCCAATGACGCCGACCATCGGACCGATCGAGTTCGGCACGCCGTGGGCGCTCCTGCTCCTGCTCCTGCTGCCGCTCTGGTGGTGGTGGCGGAACCGCCGGCAGCCTGCGGCGATCCGCTTCTCGCGCGTACCGCTGCTTGCGCGAGGACCGCGTCACGGTCGACTCGTGCGGCGGACGCTGTTCGCGCTCCGCAACCTGCTGCTCGTCGCGCTGGTGGTCGCGCTCGCGAGGCCGCGTACGGGCGCGCGCGCCGAGAGTGTGGTCACCGAGGGGATCAACATCGTCGTGGTGATGGACATCTCGTCGTCGATGCTGGCCGAGGACTTCCAACCGGCCAACCGCCTAGCCGTGGCCAAGGAACGGGTGAAGGAGTTCGTTGCCGCGCGCCGGGCGGATCGCATCGGGCTCGTCGCATTCTCGGGCGAGGCGCTGACCCAGGTGCCGCTCACCGTCGACCATGCCGTCGTGCTCGCCGCGATCGACAACCTGCAGATCGGCCAGTTGACCGACGGAACGGCGATCGGGACGGCGATCGCGACGGCGGCAAACCGGCTGCGCGACGCGCCGGGCCGCTCGCGCGTGATGGTGCTGCTGACGGATGGCGAGAACAACCGCGGGTCGATCGATCCGCGCACGGCCGCCGAGGCGACAGCGGCGTTCGACATCCGCGTCTATACGATCGGCGTCGGAACGGAGGGCGTCGCACCGGTGCCGGTGTCGCGCGGGGCGTTTGGGCTACGGTACGAATCGCGCCCCGTGCGGATCGACGAGGAACTGCTGCGCGACGTGGCGCGTACCACGGGGGGACGGTACTTCCGTGCACGCGATGCCGTCGCGCTGCAGCAGATCTACCAGCAGATCGACCAGCTGGAACGCGTGCCGGTGCGGGCGCGGTCGTACGTGCGGTACACGGAGCAGTACGCGTGGCCGCTGGCGCTCGCGCTGCTCGCGCTGACGCTCGAGATGTGGTTGCTCGCCTGGCGAGGTCCGCTCCCATGATGGTCTTCTTCGGCTCGTTCGATCGGCCCTGGCTGCTCACGCTCGCCGTGGTGCTGCCCGTCGTGATCGCCCTCCTGCTCACCGGCGCGACGCGGCGGCGGCTGGCCCGCCTCGACGCGCTGGGCACGCGCGCGATGCTCGCCCGCCTGACGCCGGCGGACGTCGCTGCCCGGGGCCGCTGGCGGACGGTTCGGCTCGCCCTCGCTGCGGCGCTGGCTGGGATCGCGCTTGCCGGCCCGCGATGGGGAATGGAGCAGACGGTGGTGCGGGGCGAGGGGATCGACGTGGTGCTCGCGCTCGACGCGTCGCTCTCGATGCTGGCCGAGGACGAGGCGCCCTCTCGGCTCGAGCGCATGAAGCAGGAGGTGCGTCGGTTGCTCGCCCAGTCGCGCGGGGATCGTGTGGCCCTGCTGGCGTTCGCGGGGCGCAGCTACATCCTGACGCCGCTCACGGTCGACGAGGGCGCGATTGAGCTCTTTTTGGAGAATCTCGATCCGTCGGTGGTTGGGCAGGCGGGAAGCTCGCTCTCCCGCACGATCCGCCAGGGCACCGACCTGTTGGCCGCCACCGATGGCGCCAGCGACCGTGCGCTGGTGGTGATGAGCGACGGCGAGGTGTTCGAGCCCGTTGAGGAGGTGCGCGAGGCGGCCGCGGCCGCCGCGGCCGCCGGGATCAGTGTCGTGATGGTAGGATTCGGAACGGAGACCGGCGCTACCATCCCGCAACGGATCGGCGGCGCGCTGGTCGAGAAACGGGACCAGCAGGGAGCGGTGGTGACAACCCGATACAGCGCCGAAGCGTTGCAGGCCGCCGCGGAGGCGGCGAACGGCGTCTTCATCGCGGCCAACGAAACCGACAAGGCCGGTCGTATCCGCGCCGCCCTCGGTCGCCTGCGCACCGAGACCCGCGCCATCGAGACCGGACGCACCCGCATGCCTCGCTTCCAGTTTTTCCTTCTTCCAGCCTTTCTCCTCGTGCTCTTCGACACCTGGCGCGGCGAGGCGCGGCTCGGTCGGCGCCCGACGCGCGGCCGAGGTTCGTCAGCGCCCAAGTCCCGCCGCTCGGCGCGCGACCTGGTCGCCACGTCCACGGCGGCGCTGATGCTCCTGCATCTGGCCGTGCCGCCGTTCGCGCGGGCGGACGATGTGAGCGACGCGCTCGCGCTCTACCGGAACGGCCGCTACGAGCAGGCGGCCGCGCTCTTCCGCCGCGCGCTCGACGCGGGCGACGAGCGCCCCGAGGTGCTCTACAACTACGCCACCGCGTTGCTCGCCGCCGATTCGATCGCCGGCGCGGTCGAGGCGTTCGAGCGCGTCGCGCGCGCCGAGGATCCCGAACTGCGCCACCGGGCGCTCTTCAACCTCGGGCTCGCTCAACTGACGCGCGGACTCGAGCCCGATGCGGGCGAGGCCAAGGATCAGGCGCTCGACGCGGCCCTCGAGGCCTACCGACGCGTACTCCTGAGCCGGCCGAACGACGCCGACGCAAAGTGGAATTACGAATTGGCGCTGCGCGAGAAGGAAGAATCGGGCGGCGGTGGCGGCGGGGGGGAGGACGAGAACCCGGCCGGCGGCGGTGGCGGGGGCGGAGCGCCCGAAGGGCAGGCGGAGGAGCCGGCGGGCGGGATCGGTCAGCAACAGGCCGAACAGATCCTGGGCAGCGCCGCGCGCGAGGAGCAGGCCACGCAGGGGCGGAAGCAGGGACAGGGGCAGCCACAGCCGCCCGCCGGCGGGCCGGACTGGTGAGGATGGCCCGAGCGACGGGTCGGCTCGTGCTCGCGCTGGCGGCGCTGCTGCTCGCGACCACGCCGGGCGTGACAGCGGCGCAGCGGCCGGCGATCCTCGACCGGGCGCCGCTCGATGCGTCGATCGGCGTGAACTTCCAGGCGCTACTCGCCCCGGACACCGTCTGGGTGGGTGAGCAGGCGATCTACGAGGTCGGCGTTTTCATGGACGACGATGTGCGGTCGCGGCTGCGGCGGAATCCGGAGTTCGTCCCGCCGGAACTGCGCTCGATGATTGCCTATG
>JBBQHX010000130.1:0-9747 GCA_038324385.1 Gemmatimonadales bacterium
CCTGCACGTTCGGCCGTAGCCGCCGGCAGTAGATCGTCAGGTAGATGTTCGTCGCGTCGTCGTTGGTGGTCACGATCACCGTCGGCGCGGCCTCGATCCCCGCCCGATGCAGCACCGCGAGATCGGCCGCCGAGCCGACGACGTAACGCGCGTCCTCGCGGATCATGGCGGGGTCCCGTTCGACGATGCGGTACGGCAGCCCGCGCTCTTCCAGATGCGCGGCCGCCGCGCGCCCCACCCGTCCACCGCCGAGGATCAGCACCGGGTCGTCGAAGGTGTTGTAGATGACGACCAGCTCGTCGAACAGGGTGAGCTGGGCTTCCGTCCCGGCGAGCACCAGCACGCTCGACGTTTCCATGCGCGTGTCGGGGCCGGCGGGGGTGAAGCGCCCGCGTTCCCAGACGCCGACGACGGTGAGCCCCGTCTCCTCGCGCAGTCCGCACTCGACGATCGAGCGGCCGGCGAGCGGGGTGCCGAACACCGGCGCCTCGGCGATCAACAGCTGGTCAAACTCCCCGATGACATTCGCGCGGGTCGCCCCGCCGAGTGCGCGGCGCGCCAGCGACCGGCCAAGCATCTCGGCCAGCTCCAGCACATACGTGGCGCCGGCCATCTGGAGGACATCCACCGAGTCGTGATCGCGGGCGAGCGCCACGATCGGCACGTCCGGCGCGAGCTCGCGGGCGATGAAGGCGACGTTCGTGTTGACGAAGTCGTCCACCGACGCCACCACCAGCGATGCCTGGTCGACACGCAGCCGGCGGTAGCTGTCCTGGTCGTCCGTGTCGCCGACCATCACCGGCACGCCCAGCTCGTGCAGCTCGAGCGCGCGCGTGAGCTCGGGCTCGAGCACCACATAGGGGCGGCTGTAGAAAACGAGCCGCTCGATCAGCGAGACGGCCAGCGCGTCGTAGCGGGTAAGGATGACGTGTCCGCTCGTGTCGGCGGGAAGCTCGCGCGGCGCACGGCGTTGCCGCTGCGCCTCCATGTACGGGGCGTAGAAGAACTGGATGAAGGTGAACGGGAGCAGGACGAGCAGGAACAGCACGCCCGACACCATCACCAGCATCGAGAAGACGCGTCCCGCATCGCTCGCGAAGGTAATGTCGCCGAACCCTAGGGTGGACATCACCGTCAGCGTCCAATAGAGGCCGGTCACCCACGAGTGGTCCTGCCCCTCGGCGGCCATGAGGAAATGGAACGCGACGCTGTAGGCCACGACCATCGCCACGAGGATCGCGACGAGCTTGAGCAGGGCACGCACGTTGGTGCGAGCGGTGCCGCTCTGCAGGAAGAAGGCGAGCTGGGCGGGGAGAAACTTCATGGTGCGTAGGATACGCACGAATGCGCGGCGGGGCGAGGCGGGCGGGGCGGCCGAGCGGTCAGGCGCGTCAATCGGACTCCGTCACCGGTGGCAAGCCCCACGTTGACGCCGGGTGCGGCGACCACCGGGGAGAGGAAGCCGCTGAAGGCGAAGGTCGGGGCTGCGACCACTTCCAACTCGAACGCGACGTCGCCCGAGATGGTGCTTCGGATGAGGGTGGCGTCCGCCGCAGCTCGTCGCGCAGGGCGCGATAGAGCTGGGGATACGAGAGCCCCGCCGCCGAGGCGAGGGCGTCGGGACCGAAGTCGGGTTTGGTCAGCCGGGCCTCGACGAGCACGCGGAGCCTGAGCATCAGCGCCGACGGTCCGCCGACCTCAGTCGGCGCGGGACAGGGTATCGTCGCCTCCCTCGCACGGAACCGCTCGCGACCGGCGTGGGCCGCCTGCTGGCAACTCTCGAGTGCGCAGCGCACGCCTGACGGCGCCCGTCAGGCTCCTGCGCCGCCTGCTCGGACGATGAGCACTCACCGCCGACACCGGTCCACCGGCGGGGTCACCGGCGGTGACCGGCACCGCCCGCCCGAACCGCCAGCCGCAGCACCGTGAACTCGGCCGGCCGGGCGAACGCGCAGCCCACCAGCACCACCGCCACCCCGCCCGCGAGCTCGGCCTCGGTCATCGTCGACCGGTCGCACTTCACGAAATAGGCGTCGCGCTGTGTCACCCCCGCGAGCGCGCCCTGCCGGAAGAGGCCGTCCAGAAACGCGCCGATCCGCAGCCGCAGTTCCGCCCAGAGTGGTTCGTCGTTCTGCTCAAACACCGCCCACCGCGTGCCCCGGTCGAGGCTCTCCTCGATGAACAGCATCGTCCGGCGCACGTTGATGTACTTCCACTCGGGGTCGGCGCTCACCGTTCTGGCGCCCCAGACGACGGGCCCGGTGTTCGGGAAGGTGCGAAGCAGATTGACGCCGAGCGGGTTGAGCGTCTCGCCGGCCTCGGCGCCCAGCTCGAGCTCGAGCCCGGAGATGCCGCGGATGCTCGCCTCGGTCCCCGCCGGCGCCTTCCACACCCCGCGTTCGGCGTCCGTCCGGGCAATCACCCCCGCCACCGCTCCGCTCGGGGCGAAGGTGCCGATCTCCGGCGAGCGCACGGGGTCGGGAGCGCGGAGGCGCGGGAAGTAGACGGCGCCATTTCGCGTCCGCGGAAAGCTCGCCATCCCGAGCGCCGCCGCGGCGGCCGAATCCCACGCCGGCGGCGGATCCATGATCAGAAACGCGCGCCGACGCTCGCACAGGTCGATCGCGGCCGCGAGCACCGACGGGTCGACTCCAGCGTCCGCGTACGGCGGAATGCACAGCAAGTCGAACCGGTGGTTGCCATCCAGCGGCCGCAGTCCGGCGACGGGATCGTCCGGCGCGCCGAGGAAGTCCTCGGCGGTGAGCGGCTGCCCGTCGTCCCCGCCGAGCGCGTCGATTGCGGCCTGGACGGTGGCGCTGCTCCGTTCCCGGGAGCGCTGGACCATGGTGACCGGGTCGAGGGCCGGGGCCATCGACTGAGGCACGTCGACCTCGCTGGCATTCCACCGGACCAGCGCGGTCGATCCGAGCACCCGGTCGATCCGACGGGGCGTGTCGCGGAAGGTCAGATCGAGATAGCGCTCGCGGCGGGCGGCGCGCCGTTCCAGCGGGCCGCCCGCGCGCATCTCCGTCACGGTAAGGTCGAAGACGTCGGCGGGGTCGACACCGAGCTGGCGTGCCGCACGTGCGGCCCGCGCCGCCGGCGTGCGGGCGAGCTGCCACCGCAGTCGCGCGCCCCAGCGCCCCGGCGACGCCGCCCGCAGCGCGACAGGACCGGCGTCGAGCACTGCAACGCCGTCGCTGGCGCCCGGGTGGAAGAGCCGCACGATCACCGCGCGGCGCCCCCCGTTCGTGAAGAAGTCGCGCACCACGTGGGCGAGCAGCCCGCCGGTCCAGAGTCCGCCGAACAGCCGCTCGAACTCGGAGAGGCTGGTGACGTCGGTGGGGACGCTGACCGGCCCGCGCGGGGCGCGGCCGACGAACGCGGTGACGCCCGTGTCGACGCCGACGATGGCGCGCGATTCTGACGACAGCTCCTCGACGTAGACGCCCGGATGACGCATCGCGATGCCCATCACGCCCTCTCGATCCCGGTGAACTGACGGACCGGCGGCGGCGCCGATCGATCCACAGTGCCGGCGGCGCGCCCGCAGCGCAAGACGCGAAATCGGGCGGCCCAGGTGCACGTCGGAGGCTCACCGTGGATGCGGCCGCGATCCTGACGCTCCAGGACGGGCGTTAGGCCGCATCGCGGCACCTCACGCCCGCTGCACCGCCACCAACGCCGCCACCAGCCGGTTCAACTCCGACAGCGACGTATACACGTTGGGCGACACCCGCACCGCCTCCAGCTCAGGCGTCCGTGCGCTGTCGCCGACCACCTGCACCAGCACCCGATGCTGCCGGAGGAGCCGTTCCTGTAGCGCGTACGGATCCGTGCGCGGCAGCGCGATGGTGCACAGCCCGCACGTCATCTCCGGCCCATCGAGTGCATGGAATCGTGCTCTCGGCAGTGAAGCAGCGGCACGCCGGCGCCAGTAGCTGGCCAGATAGCGTAGCCGCGCCGCCTTGTTCGCGACGCCGATCGTATCGTGCATGGCCAGCGCCGGGACCACCGCCGGCCCCACGTCAGGCACCGTGCCGATCCACTCGAATCGCGCCATCCCCATCATGCGCGGCGGTGGCGGTACCAGCGGCCACACCTTGTTCACGTGCTCCGGTCGCATCCAGAGGATGCCCAGGCCGATCGGCACGCCGAGCCACTTGTGCGCACTGGCGCCGTAGTAGTCGCAGTCCAGCGACGTAACGGGGTCCTCGATCAGCCCGAGCGACTGCGCCCCATCCACCACGACTTCGGCGCCCACCGCATGGGCCGCCGCCGCGATGCGGCGCGCGGGGAGCATCTGTCCCGTGATGTTGCTCGGATGCGTGAGCAGCACCAGCCGGGTCCGTGGACCGATCGCCGCCTCGTACAGCTCAGCCAGGGCACCCAGCGAGGGTGCGGGGACGGGCGGCTGAATCATGCGCAGCACCACGCCGTCGCGCGCCCGCCGTTGCTCCAGCGCGTCGAGCATCGCGAAATAGTCGTGCGACGAGCAGACGATCTCGTCGCCTGCCTTGAGCGGAAGGCCGAGCAGCACGGTGTCGAGCGCCTCGGTGGCGTTGCGGACGAGCGCGAGCTCAGTCGGCGCGACGCCCATCACGGTGGCGATCGCCTGACGAGCCACGATCGTCGTGACCTCCTCCCAGATGCGTACCGTCTCCGCGGCTGGCAGCGCGGCCAGCGCGCGTGCGCTCGTCACCAGCGCGTCGACCGCGAGCCGCGGCGGTGGGCTCATCCAGCCGTGGTCGAGATTGATCACGTTGGGATCGAGCGCGTAGGCCTGGCGCACGCGCGCCCAGTAGCGCTCGTCGCGGGCCAGCGCCTCGGGGTCCCCTGGCGGCGGGGTGAAATCCCCGGCGTGCGGCACCAGAGCGTCGAGCCGCGCGGCCGGCAGCGGCAGCGCCAGCCCCGCGAGCGCGGCACTGCTGGCGGCGAGAAAGGATCGGCGGTCGGTCATCGAATACTCGCGGATCGAGTCATGGTTCCGGGGTGGACACGCGGCCGTGATGTCGCGCGATCTCGGCCTCGGAGAGCCGAAGGAAGCCCGCCGCATTGTCGTAGAAGATGGCGCGCTTCTGCGGCTCGGTCAGAAAGGGCGCCTGCTGGATGGTCTCGATGGCCACCGCAATCGCGCCAGGCCAGATCATCTGGTCCGAGCCCCACATGATGCGGCTCGCGAAGCCGGCGTCGACGAGGCGGCGAAGCTGTGCGTAGAAGTGCGCGCGGGGGAATCCCCAGTTGTTGGCGGCGATGTCCACGTACACCTGCGGATGGGAGTAGAGCAGGGCGATCATCTCGTCCACCAGCGGCGAGGCGTAGTGCATCACCCAGATCCGGAGCCGTGGATGCCGCACGAGGACCTCCTCGAGCTGCAGCGGGCTACCGAGCCTGGCGCGGTAGGGCGAGCCTCCCAACGTGTGCGACCCGCCCGGCGGGCCCTCGCCCAGATGGATCCCGATCGGTACGTCCAGCTCCTCGGCCAGCGCGAGGTACGGCTCGAATCGCGGATCGTCGAGGGTCGCGCCGTCGTACTGCGGACCCACCTCGGCGAACACGGCGATCTCCCCGCGCCTGACGAGCGCCCGCAGCGAATCGGGCGACGTGGTGCCGGCGAGATCGAAGAAGGTCGCGGGCACGACGCGGCCGCCTGACGCGGCCCGCCACGCGCTCACTCGCTCCACCGTTCCCGTGGTGACGGCGGCGGCGATGTTGTACCGCACGAGCATCGCGATCGACTCCTCCATCAACGCCGCATCAGTCGCCGCGGGCTCGAGCAGCGACGACGCGGGGCAGCGCACGAGCTCGGCGCCGAACCCGATACCGGTGCGTGGGTCCACCCCCGGGAACTCGACGGGACCGCGATTGGAGCAGGCGGGCATGCCGCCGCCGTAGTCGGCGATCGAGTGCGCGTGCAGGTGCATGTCGATGATGGGCGGCGGCCGCTGGGCCGGCGCGACGGCGGGCAACACGCCGAGCAGCACGACGGCCGCCGCCACGCGCGTCCAGCGAGCCGTCCCCGTCGTCAGGCACTTGGACGTCAGGTACCTGGACGTCAGGCATGCGGACGTGGGGCCGCACCGGCTCACTGCGACGCCCGCGTGGTTACCGGACGCATCAGCGTGGCCAGCGCCCGCCGCGCCACCGTCCGCCCCATCGCCTCCGCCACCTCGTTCGCCGCCCGCGTGTGCGCGCCGGCGTAGATGCGTGACATCGACATCTCCTCGACGAACGCGGCCCAGGTGGGAACGGTGATCGTGTGTCCCGGGCTGTGATCGTAGCTGCGGAGCTGGATGCCGCCCACGGGGGCGGGGCCCGTCTCCGCTTCCAGCACCACAGCCGTGGTGGCGGACCAGACGCAGTGTCCACATGGGTAATCGGGGTGCGTGGGCGTCCGCAGCAGCGGCTCCCAATCGGAAACTTGCGTCGTCGCATCGTTCCCGTCCTGGTCGGCGTTCCGGATCGCCGTGATCGGCCGCCAGCTGCCAAAATGCATCTTGGCCTCCATCACGGCCAGCCACCCGTCCTCACCGGCCATGTTGAAGAGCGCATACATGCGGGCATTCTGCACCGGCGTCCGACCCGGCTGGCGCGCGACGTCCCGCAGTAGCGCGCCGTAGTCGATGCCGAGCAGCGCGGACGCGAGTGCCGTCTTGTCCGCGGGACGATCGGCGCTCTCCTTCGCGCCCAGCCGCCGCACCTCGTCGAGGTCGCGCGCATAGCGCTCGCTCGTCATCGCGGGCGGCGCCTCGGGACGGATCTCGGCCGCATGGTCGAGAATGAACGGCGGCATTGCGAGGTCGAACGGGAAGATCGACGGAAGCCCCGGATCGATGTAGGCGCCCGGCGCGGTGCGCGGCCGGTACGCGGTGAGCGCGCTCCCCGTCGCCAGTGCCGCGCGCGCCATTGCCGCCTCGCCCGCGCGCCGGCCGACCGTGATCCCGGCCAGGCGCGCCGCGCTGTCGGTGACGGTCGAGAGTGAGAGCAAGAGCGCCTGATCGAGGGCCGTTTTCTGCATCGGCACCAACGCGAGGAGCACCGTGTGCGCCGCCTGGGCGGCAGCCGCGTCGGCCGAGGCACCGGCCGGCGCGGTGATTCCGCCGAGGTAGGACGTGTAGCGCCGCTCGATCGCGTTCACTGCCTCGAACACCGCGAGGGCGACCTGTGCGCTGGCGCGCGTGTTCGTCGCCTTGCGGTAGTTGCGGTCGCTCTCCCACGCCTTCTCGAGCGCCCAGTCGGCCAGATCCATCCAGGTCACGACGACGTCGGCGCGCGCGGTCGACGGCGCGAGTGAGACGGCGAACACCGTCGCGAGCAGGGCGGTGCGAACGCGCGTCGTGGCGATCGTCCAGCGGGCGTGCATCATTGTTGAAATCCGTTCGTTAGGAGTGATCGTGATCATCGTCGGGGCTCGATGCGCAGCGGCTGCCGGAGTTTCGTGAGACCGAACGGCAGCACGACCTCGAGCACCGCCTCGCCCGCGACGGTGGGGGTCCACTCGAAGTCGTAGGTCTCGCCGACCCCGATGCGCAGCGAATCCGTGCGCACGCGACGCAGCGCGGGCGGAAGCGCGGCGCCATCCTTGGCGACGTGTGTCCATCCCGCGGAGGCGCCGCCAGCCAGCAGCGAGACCTTCACGGCTTCGGCGCGCCCGATGTTGATCACGCGAAAGCGGTATGTGGTGCCGACATGCACCGTGCGCGGCGGTGGGGACCGCTGGCCGTTCAGCGCGGGGCCGACCGTATCGCGCGTCACGGCGTCACCGATGATCATCGGCCAGTCGACCTCGGCATTCCAGCTCTCGTCAGGCTCCAGCACGATCAGCGCACCATACAGCCCGTCGCCGATCTCGCGCTCCTCGTCCATGTGCGTGTGGTAGATGAACGTTCCCGCGCGCGGCGGCGTGATGGCGACGGTGAACGAGTCACCGGGGGCGACCAGCGGCGCGCGCCGGGCATCGAGTCCGCTCCACCCAGACACGCCGTCGTAGATGCTCAGCAGCTCCATGCCATGCCAGTGCACCGTCGTCGGCCGCCGCAGCCGATTGACCACGGTGATCGCCGTCGTCTGCCCCCGCACGAGCACGAGCGGCGATCCGGGCACCTCCACCGAGTCCGCGTCAGGTTCGGCGCCCCGCTGCAGCACGTAACCACGAGCCGGACGCCACCCACTGTCGGCACGAGCCTGCTGCACGAGCAGCCGGAGTCGCCGCGTCGGCTCCGCGTCCGGGGTCTCCGACACGGCCGGATTGGGGGCGACACTGATGCCGAGCACGAGGCCGGCCATCGCGTCGGTGGCGTGGCGCTCGGCATCGTGCGCGTCGTGCGAGCGCAGGCTGTCGGGTCGGTCGGGGAACGGGCTCACGTGCGGCAACATGTGGCAATGCATCAGCCAGTTGCCGGCGCGCGTGGGTGTCCACGCCATGCGGAAGGTGGCACCCGGCGCCATGAACTCCGTCACGACCTCGGGCACCTCGTCAGGCGCGAATGCGGTATCCTGACGGCCATCGCCGCGGGCCAGGGTGCGGAAGTGAAAACCATGCAGATGCATGGGGTGCGGCAGGTACGTGCCGTTCAACCACCGCCAGTGCACCGTGTCCGCGACGGTGTAGTGCAGCCGCTCGGTATGCGGCCACGACCGGCCGTTGATCGCCAGCTCCCAGATGTCCTCGTGAGGCGGCGGCTTCGTCGTATCGGGAAGCACGTCGATGAGTGTCATCACGAAGATCCGCTCGTTCGGCCCGGGCGCCACGCCCGCCGCGTCGATTACGAGCGCACCGGTGAGCTGGGCATCGCGGCCACTGCGGGCATCGAACGTCGAGCCCGTCGTGGTGCCCCAGTACAGATACGTGCCCGGCGCATCGGTGCGCACGCGCAGCTCGCGCGTCGCGCCGGGCGCGATGTGCACCGTGTCGTCGCTGGTCGCACCGGCGCGCAGCCCATGCACCACGAGCGTGGAATCGGCGATCAGATTGCGCACCGTGACGAGCAGCGCCGTTCCCTCCTCCGCGCGCAGTAACGGGCCAGGAATGCTGGGCGCCCCGCCGCGCTCGGCGAACGCCTGCACAGTGACGGTCGTGTCGACCGAGGCGTCGGGGCGCCAGCTCGCCAGCCGAGCGTCGAGGTGCACCGTGCGCTGGCCGTCTTCCCAGTGCCCGGCGACGATGCGGTTGTCGTTGGCCGACGCGAGCTCGGCCGCAACGGGAGGATCGTTCGCGTGTGTGCTCGGGACCGTGAGCAGGACGGGCGCGGCCAGGAGTGCGGCGACCAACCACGGATGTGGGGACCCGGGATGACGGCGTCGGGGCATCGCGATGGGGTTCCGGAAGACCAGCGGGCAGGGTCAACCAGCCGAACTGGTGATTGCCACTCCGGCGGCCGACCCACATCTTGGCAAACCGACGCGACCACACAGAGGCCGCGCCGTACATCCCCATTCGCGCAGACGGCTCCGGAAACCGGACATGACGGCACCTCCCGGAAGACAGACCGGCGCAGCGTCACTCGGCGTCGCGTTCGCCCGGCCGGCCCCTGCCGGTGCGGGCAGCGAGCCGTTGGACCAGCTAGCCGATCACTGCTACGCCGAGCTGCTGGTGATCGCGCGCCGCGCCCGGCGGCGGTCGAGCGACGTCATCACCCTCGACACGCACGCGCTCCTCCACGAGACCTTTCTGCGCCTGGCCGACCAGCGGCAGACGCGGTGGAAGGATCGCCCGCACTTTCTGGCGGCGGCCGCGTGCACGATGCG
>JBBQHX010000131.1:0-9719 GCA_038324385.1 Gemmatimonadales bacterium
GAGCGCCGTGCGGGACGCGGTCAACCGGGACGAGTTCCTCGAGCGCGTGCGGGAAGCCGCGGGATTGCGCGTGCGCATCCTCGACGGCGAGGAGGAGGCGCGCCTGTCGTTCCGCTCGGCGCTCGCGCACTTCGATCTCGCGGTGGGGCGCGCCGTGGTAATGGACATCGGGGGCGGCTCGCTCGAGCTCGCGCTCAGCGCCGACGGGCTGGTCGAGCGGCTCATCTCCCTCCCCTTCGGCGCCATTCGCCTGACCGAGCAGTTCCTCGGCCCCCATCCGCGGCCGCGCGATGTGCGCACCCTTCGCCGCGCCGTGCGCGGCGACATCCGGAGCAGCCTCCCGCGGCGCGACTGGCGCAACGCGCAGATCATCGGCAGCGGGGGGACCTTCACCAACCTCGCGGGGATCTACCTCGCGCGCCACGGCATGTCGGTCGCGCGCAGCGTACACGGAACGCGGGTGCCGCGCGTGGAGGTGGAGCACATCCTCGACGTGCTCACCGCGCTGACGCCGGCTGAGCGCCCCGCCGTGCCCGGGCTCAACGCGGGGCGGTCCGACATCATCATCGCCGGGCTGGCCGTGATCGCCGAGGTGCTGGCGCGCCTCGATGCGCAGGCGCTGACGGTCTCGGGCTACGGTATCCGCGAGGGGCTGCTGCTCGAGACCGCCGACGTGCGCCCCGCGCCACAGGATCCGGGTGCCGCACGAGAGCGCTCGGTGCGCGCGTTCGCGGAGCGGTGTCACTTCGAGCAGCCACACGCGGAGCACGTGCAGCGGCTCGCGCTCCAGATCTTCGACGCGATCGGCGAGCGACTCGGCTGCGTCCCTGCCGACCGGGCCCTGCTGGCCGATGCGGGACTGCTACACGACGTCGGCTACCACATCAATTACGACAAGCACCACAAGCACTCCTATCACCTGATCGCCCACGCCGAACTGCTCGGCATGTCGCCCGAGGAACGGGTGGCCGTGGCGAACATCGCCCGCTACCATCGCGGCGCGGAGCCCAAGCGGAAACACGCCAACTTCGGCCCATTGGAGCGCACGTTCCGCGATCGGATCGTGCGGCTGTCGGCGATCCTGCGCGTCGCTGACGGCTTCGACCGCGGGCACGCCGGCGCGGTCGACCGGATCGACGTCGATTGGACCGATCGCGCGCTGCGACTCCGTGCCGTGCCCGCGCGTGAGGCACCGACGGTGCGACTCGAGCTGTGGGGCGCCAACCGCAAGCGCACGCTCCTGCAGCAGGTCGCCGGCGTGCCTGTCGAGATCGTCGCGCCCGACGGAACGGTCGTCGAGCCTGACGAGGACGACAGCCGCGACGACTGACCACGCACGGCGACGCGAGTGCTAGTCCCGCACCGCCCCCGGCCGCCGTACGATGCGGTCGGCGTGCGAGAACGGCTCCCGATAGGGCGAATCCGAGGCGCGGTTCGCCCAGCGAGTGCCCCACGGATCGCCGACGAGGATCTCGTGTGTGGCCTGCACTGGATCGTCCCCGGGATTCCGCTGGCGGTACCCCCCGTCGGGCTGGAGATCCCACGCCTGCCGATTGTCCGTCAGGCACAGCTCGAGCAGCGAGCGAAGACGCGGATGCAGCGTCTGATCCTCGACCGGCGTGATCGCCTCGACGCGCCGATCGAAGTTGCGCGGCATCCAGTCGGCCGAGCCGAAGAAATACTCGGGGTCGCCGCCGTTGGCAAAGTAGAAGATCCGCGAGTGCTCCAGAAAACGGCCGATGATGCTGATCACTCGGATGTTGTCGCTCATTCCCGGTACACCCGGCCGGAGACAGCAGATCCCGCGCACGATCAGGTCGATCTCGACGCCGGAGCGTGAGGCAGCGTAGAGCGCCTCGATCGCCTCGGGGTCGACGAGCGCGTTCATCTTCAGGATGATGTGTCCCGCCCCGCCCTGCCGCACGATCGAGCACTCGCGCTCGATCAGCTCCATGAACCGCGTGCGCATGTTGGCCGGCGCGACGAGCAGCTTGCGATACAGCTTCTGCCGCGAAAAGCCCGTGAGCAGATTGAACAGGTCGCTCAGGTCGGCGGCAATCGACCGCGACATCGAGAGCAGGCCGACGTCGGTGTAGAGGCGTGCGGTCTTGCTGTTGTAGTTCCCGGTGCCGATGTGGAAATAGCGCTGAATCCCCGTGGACTCGCGTCGCACGACCAGCGCCGTCTTGGTGTGCGTTTTGAGCCCCGGCAGCCCGTACGCGACGTGCACGCCGTAATCTTCCAGCGTCCGCGCCCAGGAGATGTTGTTCGCCTCGTCGAATCGGGCCTGCAGCTCGATCAGCACGGCGACCTGCTTGCCGCGCTGCGCCGCGTCCGTGAGCGCGCGGACGATTGCCGTGTCGCCCGACGTGCGGTAGAGCGTGAGCTTGATCGCCAACACGTGTTCGTCGTGCGCGGCAGCCTGAATGAACTGTTCCACCGTGGTCGAGAACGACTCGAACGGGTGATGCAGCAGGATGTCGCGCTCCCGGATCACGTCGAAGATCGATCGCGACGGATCGCGCAACTCCGCCGGCGTCGTGCCGACGAATGGCGGGTCGTGCAGCTCCGGGATGTCGAGCCCGGCGAGCGACAGCAGGTCGCCGAGTTCGAGGATCGTTCCCGCGGAGTGGGCGTCGCGCTCGGTGAGCGGAACCCCCTCACCCTGCGCGTCGTCGCGCAGCTCGTCGAGCAGCAGTTCACGAAAAGCGAGCGGCATCCGCTCGTCGATCTCGACGCGCACCACCTCTCCGAACCGCCGCTGGAAGACCTGCTGCTCGATCATTTCCAGCAGGTCCTCCGAATCATCGGTGAGCGCGAGATCGAGGTCGGAGTACCGCGTGAGGCGGAAGGCGTACCAGCCGAGCACCTCCATGCCGGGGAAGAGCGCGCCGAGGTTGGCGCCGATCACTTCCTCGAGCGGCACGAACTGGTGCGCGCGCCCGAACGGCACCCAGCGAGGGAGGCTCTTCGGTACCTTGACGCGCGCGAAGTGTGTCGCTTCCCGAGCGGGATCGCGGATCTCGACGGCGAGCGACAGGGACAGATTCGAGATGTAGGGAAACGGATGCCCGGGGTCGACCGCCAGTGGCGTCAGCACCGGGAACACCTGCGACTCGAAGAAGTCGTCGATCACCAGCCACTCGGCGGGCGTGAGATCGTCCATGCCGACGAGCCGCACGCCGTGCGCGGCGAGGGCCGGGAGCAGCCGGTCGTGCAGGCAGTGACGCTGCCGCACGAGCAGCTCGCGCACGCGGAGCTCGATCGCGTCGAGCTGTGCTTGCGCGCTCAGCCCGTCGGGCGAGGGGTGCAGCACCCCCGCGGCCACCTGACGACGCAGCCCCGCCACTCGCACCATGTAGAACTCGTCGAGATTCGTGCTGAAGATCCCGAGGAATTTCACGCGCTCGAGCAGCGGATTCCGCTCGTCGAACGCTTCCTGCAGCACGCGCGCGTCGAACTCGAGCCAGCTCAGCTCGCGATTCAGAAAGGGAGCCGTGATGAGTTGACCGTCGGACATGGACGCGGGAACGGAGATAGACATGATGGCGTGGCATGTGCGACGGGGCGGGCAGACGGCGTGGGATGCTGCCCGGCACCCTACGTCGCTACCGAACGGGTGATCCCCACGCCGGCGTGACCCGGTGCGGCGGTGCGACCGGAGCTGGCGACACCGGCGCTGGCGTCGACGCTGGCGGCGCGGTGGGCTCTGCGTCGCCAGTTGGCACGGCCATCAGGTCGCGGAGTCGCCGCGGGCCGGGCCCGGTGGCCGCAGCGAGCTCCACGCCGAGCGAGGTGCCGATGCGCGTCGCGCCGCTGGCGATCAGCCGAAAGGCGGCGGCCGCGTCCCGTACGCCACCCGACGCCTTCACCCCGAGGTCGTCGCCGACGGCGAGGCGGAGCAACGCCACCGCTTCCGGCGTCGCCCCGCCCGACGCGGCGAAGCCGGTGCTCGTCTTGACGTAGCCCGCCCCCGCCTCGCCAATGACGGTACAGGCGCGAAGAATCTCCATCGGCGTGAGGCGCCCGGTCTCGAGGATCACCTTGACCAGCGCGTCGCCAGCGGCGTCCACCACGGCCTGGACGTCGTCGCGGACGGCGCCCCAGTTGCCGCTCTTGAGATGGCCCAGCGGCAACACCGTCTCGATCTCCGTCGCGCCCTGCCGCACGACGAGCGCGGTTTCAGCGGCCTTGCTGGCGGGCTGGGCCGCTCCGAACGGAAAGGCCACCGTACTCGCCACCGCGATCCCGCTGCCGGCCAGCCGCTCGACGCAGAGCGGAACCCAGAGCGGATTCACGCAGACGGCGGCCACCCGATGCTCACGCGCCTCGGCGCAATGCCGCTCGAGGTCGGTGCGGGTCGCCGCGGGATCGAGCAGCGTATGGTCGAGCACGCTGCCGAGTCGGATGTCGCGATCGGCGAAAACGACGCCCCGCGCCGCCCCGCTGGGCATCGGCCCACGGTCGGCGACCACCGGCACTCCCATGCTCGGCGTGGCTGCGGCCGGCGGGACGAACTGTCCGTCGGCGAGCCCGCTGGCGAGTTGGTTGGCGAGTTTGTTCAGATCCACGGACACGGAACGCTCCTTCGTCGGCACGACGGCACCGGTCGAGCGACTGACGCCGCGACGAGCCGAACAGCTGAATATGCGAAAGCCACGGCACGGAACAACGTCCCCGGCCGGGCATGGAGAGACGGCGACGGAATCGTTACAGGGCGAGTTGGCGCCACGTCAGGCGCGCCGTTACCGCGAGAGCAGCGGTGTGGCCGCCACGAGTTCGCGGCGGCGGCGCGTCAGGTCGCGGTTCTCGAACAGCTTCACGAGCAGCATGCCGGCGACGAATCCGCCCACGTGCGCCCACACCGCCACGCCTCCGGTCAACCCGCGCTCGACCGCGGTGAGTTCGGGAAGCCCCATCACGATCTGAAGGATGAACCAGTAGGCCAGCACGAGCCAGGCCGGAACCGGAATGATCCGGATGATGATGAAGAACCAGAACAGCATGTTGACGCGAACGCGCGGGAAGAGCACCAGATACGCGCCGAGGACGCCCGAGATCGCCCCCGAGGCACCGACGGTCGGAATCGGCGACGCCGGCGTGACGAGGACGTGCGCCGCCGCCGCGGCCAGCCCGCAGATGAGATAGAAGACGACGAACCGCCCGCGCCCCATCACGTCCTCGACATTGTTGCCGAACACCCAGAGGAAGAGCCCGTTGCCGAGGATATGACCCCAACTCCCGTGCAGGAACATCGAGGTCACGGGAGTGAGCGTGTTGACCGGCTCGGCGTCGATGACGCAGGCCAGTCCGGGCGCCATCGGTACGGCCTGTCCGAGCGGCGCCAGTCCGGTCACCTCGCCGGGGACGAGACCGAGGTTGCAGACACTCGTCGCCAGCGCGTAGAAGCCAGCTTCGCCGAAGTCCCACCCGCGCTGAACGAACAGCCACACGGCGGCGAGTGCGGCGAGGATGAGATAGGTGACGACGGGGGTCCGGAGCACCGGATTCCGGTCGGACAGCGGTATCATCGATCAGCGGGATTGGACGAGAGCAGCCCAGGACGGCGAGCCGAGCACGGACGTCGCCCTGGCGACGCAGCGGCAGTTGAGTGACTCGCAGGAGCCACGCCCGCAGGCCGCTGCGGCAAGAGATGGCTGGCGGCGTGCTGCCACCCTGGCACAGGGCAACCATCTCTGCCAGCGCGGCCGTGCGCCGTGGGCGCCGATCTGCCGGGCTGGCAGAATCTCCCGGTCCCTGGCTTGCACACCCAACTGACAGAAGCGCGCGGCTCCCCCGCCGGGCTACACTCGGGCGAGGTGCGGCTCGCGAGCGCGAACGTTCACACACTGCGGTTCGAGGTGGCAATGGCGGACAAGGTCATCGGTATCGATCTGGGGACTACGAATTCCGTGGTCGCCGTGATGGAAGGGGGCGACCCCGTCGTCATTCCGAACGCCGAGGGCGGTCGGACGACGCCGTCGGTCGTCGGATTCACGAAGGATGGCGAGCGGCTGGTCGGTCAGATCGCGAAGCGTCAGGCGGTCACCAACCCCAAGAACACCGTCTTCTCGATCAAGCGGTTCATGGGTCGGAAGATGTCGGAAGTGCGTGAGGAGACGTCGCGCGTTCCGTACGGCGTCGAGGCGGGCGCGAACGACGTCGTCTCGGTCGAGGTGTCGGGCAAGCGCTACACGCCGCCCGAGATTTCGGCGATGATCCTCCAAAAGATGAAGCAGACGGCCGAGGATTACCTGGGCCACAGCGTCACGAAGGCCGTGGTCACGGTGCCCGCGTACTTCAACGACTCGCAGCGTCAGGCGACGAAGGATGCCGGCAAGATCGCCGGTCTCGACGTGCTGCGGATCATCAACGAGCCCACCGCGGCCGCGCTCGCCTACGGTCTCGACAAGAAGAAGGACGAGAAGGTCGCGGTCTTCGATCTCGGCGGCGGTACGTACGACATCTCGGTACTCGAGCTGTACGACGTGGAAGGCTCGCGCCAGTTCGAAGTGAAGTCGACCAATGGCGACACGCACCTCGGCGGCGACGACTTCGATCAGCGGCTGATCGACTGGCTGGTGACGGAGTTCAAGCGCGATCAGGCGATCGACCTGTCGAAGGACGCGATGGCGCTGCAGCGGCTCAAGGAAGCGGCCGAGAAGGCGAAGATGGAGCTGTCGAGCACGATGTCGACGGACATCAACCTTCCCTTCATCACCGCCGATCAGGCCGGCCCGAAGCACCTCAACTATCAGCTCTCGCGCGCCAAGTTCGAGCAGCTCGTGGACGATCTCGTGCAGCGCACGATCCCGCCGATGGAGCAGGCGCTCAAGGACGCGGGGCTCAAGCCGAACGAGATCGACGAGGTGCTGCTCGTCGGCGGCTCGACCCGTATGCCGAAGATCCAGGAGACGGTCAAGAAGTTCTTCGGCAAGGAACCCAACAAGGGCGTCAACCCTGACGAGGTCGTGGCGATCGGCGCCGCGGTGCAGGGCGCGGTGCTGACGGGCGAGCAGAAGGACGTGCTCCTCCTCGACGTCTCCCCGCTCTCGCTCGGCATCGAGACGCTCGGCGGCGTGATGACCACGCTCATTCCGCGCAACACGACGATCCCGACGCGCAAGACAGAGACGTTCTCGACGGCGGACGACAACCAGACCACGGTCGAGATCCATGTGCTGCAGGGCGAGCGCGACCTGGCGACCTACAACAAGACGATCGGCAAATTCCAGCTCACCGGGATCCCGCCCGCTCCGCGCGGCATGCCGCAGGTCGAGGTGACGTTCGACATCGACGCGAACGGCATCCTGCATGTGACCGCGAAGGACAAGACGACGAACAAGGAGCAGAAGATCCGCATCGAGGCGTCGAGCGGACTGTCCGACGCCGAGATCGACAAGATGGTGAAGGACGCCGAGGCCAATGCCGGCGACGACAAGCGGCGCCGCGAGGAGATCGACACGCGCAATCGCCTCGACAGCATGACCTACGAGGTCGAGAAGAACTCCAAGGAGTGGTCCGACAAGCTCACCGAGGACGTGAAGACGCGTCTCGAAGCGGCGGTCGAGCGGTCGCGTAAGGCGCTGCGTGGCGACGACCTGGAGGAGATCAAGGCGGCGCAGGAAGAGCTGTCGCGGGTCTACAGCGAGGCCGGGCAGTCGCTGTATGCGCAGCAGGGTGCGGCGGGCGGTACGCCGGAGGGTGATCCGATGGCGGGTGCCGCTGGTGGTGCGGCGCCGGGCGCCGAGGCGCCGGGCGGTGCGGCAGCCGGGACGCCGGGCGATGACGTCGAGGAAGCCGACTTCGAGATCGTGGACGAGGACAAGAAGTAAGGTCACGACAGGCTGCAGAGGCGCGGGGCGGAGTGCCGGGAACCATCGGCGCCCTGCCCCGCGCTTCGCACGTCCGGGTCGCCAGCGCGCCGCGTCGGCTGACGCCACAGTGCGGGCGATCGACACCGCAAGACCCCGCGTCGGGGGGCGCGGGCCGATATCATTGAAACCTCGCCCCGCCCCGCCGTGTAAATCCATCGAACCCTTTCGACGGAACGATATGGCCAGAAGCTTTGCGCGCGCCCGTGTCGCGGGTCTCGTCACCGCAGCCTTTGCGGGAGGCGTGATCTTCGCCGCCGCGTGGGATCTCACGCCGTTCGGCTACGCCCAGCAGACCTCGGCGAACCTACCCTCGGCGCGTGAGGTCGCGCCGCTGGCCGAGACCGGCGCGGCGTTCGCGTCGATCGCCGAGGCGGTCACGCCGGCCGTGGTCGCCATTCGGGTGGAGCGCGACGTGCCGCGCCGCGGCGGCCAGCAGCCGATGCGGATGGAGGATCTCTTCCGGCGCGACGCGCCGCAGCCGATGGAGTCCAGCGGCTCCGGGTTCATCGTCACGAACGACGGGTTCATCCTGACGAACAACCACGTCATCGACGGCGCGACGCGGCTGAGCGTCTCGCTCAACGACGGACGGGTGTTCGAGGCGCGGGTGATCGGGCGCGACCCGGATACGGACATCGCCGTGATCAAGATCGAGGGGGACAACTTCCCGATGGTCACCCTCGGCGATGACGAGGCGCTGCGCATCGGCGAGTGGGTGGTGGCGATCGGCAACCCGCTCGGCCTCAACTTCACGGTGACGGCGGGGATCGTCAGCGCGAAGGGGCGCGGGCGCGGCGCGGAGCTGGAGCTGCCGGGGCGGGGCGACTACTCGATCACCGACCTGATCCAGACCGACGCGGCGATCAACCCGGGCAATTCTGGTGGGCCGCTGGTCAACATCCGTGGCGAGGTGGTGGGGATCAACAACGCCATCGCGACGCGGACGGGGACGTTCGCCGGCTACGGCTTCGCCGTTCCGGTCACGCTTGCCCGCCAGGTACTGGACGACTTCCTCAAGTACGGCCGCATCCGTCGCGCGGTCCTCGGCGTGCAGATCACCGAAGTCACGGAAGTGGACGCCGGGGCCGCGAAGCTGGACCAGATCGGTGGCGTGAAGGTGAACACCTTCAGCGACCCCGACGGACCGGCCGTCCGGGCCGGGCTCGCCCAGGGCGACATCATCCTCTCGGTCGACGGGACGCCGGTGCCACGGGTGGCGACACTGCAGCGCGTCGTCCGCACGAAGGCGCCCGGTGAGACGGTGACGGTCGAGGTGTCGCGGTTCGGCGAGCGGCGGAGCTTCCGGATCAAGCTCGCCGAGGCACCGGCCAGCTCGCAGCCGGCCACCCCGACTCCGCCGCGCCAGCTTCGCCCGACGAGCGGGGCGAGCGCCAACAAACTCGGCATCAGCCTCGAGCCACTGTCGGCGGAGAACGCGCGCGCGGCCCGGCTCGACCCCTCGGTGCAGGGGCTGCTCGTCACTGAAGTGACGCCGGCCGGCCCGGCAGATCGTGACGGGGGACTCATCGCCGGGATCGACGTGATCACGGACGTGATCAATCCCGGCCCGCGGCGCCCCGTCCGCACCGTCGCCGACCTGCAGCAGGCGCTGAATCGTGTCGGCAGCGGCGAGTATCTCTCGCTGGTGGTGGTGTTCGCCGGCCAGGGTGGCGCGACCGAGCGGGTGGTGAACCTGCGGGTGCAGTAGCGGGGGGCGGCCAGTACTGATTCGCCGACCTCCTGCCTAGCTTGTGACCGGGGCAGCGGCTTTTCAGCCGCCGCCCCGGCGGCGTTTCCAACGGGGACGCCGCGCCCGAGGTACGCGAACGTGGCGAAACTGGT
>JBBQHX010000132.1:0-9656 GCA_038324385.1 Gemmatimonadales bacterium
AGCTCGGCCAGTTCGGCGCGCCGGCGCAGCGGACCCGGACCGGTGACCGAGCCGGGCAGCCAGACGGCGCCGCGGGCATCGGTGAACGAGGTGCCGTCCTCGGCGGTGTGGACGCCGCCGAGGAGCGCGTGCACCCACGCCCGCGCGGCCGGAGCCGCACTGACGCGCGCGGCCAGCGTGTTGAGCTCGCCCGAGGGCATCGCCGCGTCAGGCAGATCGGGCGCGGCGTCGAGCGGCAGGAGGAGCAGGGGACCGGGGTTCGCGCGCGCGTGCCACCGCCGCACGTCTTCCGACGCGGCCGCATCGCGCACGAGCACGGCGTGCAGATTCGGACCGAGGAACCGCTCGACGAGCAGTGCGGAACTCTGGCTGGCGTCGATGAAATCGGACAGCGGGCCGACGATCGCCCCCTCGCCGAACTGCGCTCGTTCCTTGAGCAAACGCGCCGCGCCCGGGGCCAACCCGACCCGCTCGCGCTCGAGCGACTCCAGCGCGTTGACCTTGCCCTGGTATCCGGCGAGCTGCTCTTCCCACCGTCCGAGCTCCGCGCGCGCCAGCGACTCGCGCTCGCGTGCCTCACGCGCCGCCTCACGAGCCGTCGTCAGCTCGAGCGTCGTCTGTGCCACCGCGGCGCGGGCGATCTCCAGCGTCTCGTCGGCTTCGGTGACCTCGCGCGCGGTGAGATCGAGGCGGTCCTGCACCTGCTGGACCTCGCCGTCGAGCACGCCGCTCCGTTGCGTCGCATCGGCCAGCTCGCGTTCGGCGCTCTCGCGATCCAGCTCGGCGCGCCGAAGCTGGTCCCGCAGCTCACGTAGCGCGCGCTCGGCCTGGTCCAGCTCCACGCGCGCGGCCGACATCATCCCGCGCGCCTCGTCCTCCGCCGCGGCATGGGACTCCATGATGTCGCGCGCGTCGCGCAGTTCGGCCTCGGCCGACGCCCGGTCGGCCTCGGCCTGCTCCCGGTCGGCGACGACGCGAACGCCGACGGCTTCGCCCTCGCGGCGTTCGAACTCCGCACGCTCGCGCCGCGACGCGGCATTCCGCTGCCGCTCCTCCGCGACCGCGATCTCCCCGCGGAGCTGGGCGACCTGCTCGCGCTGCACACTCGTCAGGCGCGCAAGCTCGTTCCGGGTGGCGTCGGCGGCGCCGCGGCGCCCCTGCGCCGCCTCACGAGCCTGTTCCGTCGCTCCGAGCACCTCGACGGCGTTCGGCGCCGCCTCGCGCAGTTCGGCGATGCGAGCTTCCAGGTCGGCCGTCTCGGCGCGACGACGCTCGAGGTCCCGCGCGGCGAGCGTCACGTCCACATCGAAGCGCCGCGCCAACAGCTCGGCGTGTCGTTCGGCACGCTTGCGCTGTCGTCCGAGCGAGCGGACCTGGCTCTGCACCTCGGCAATCAGATCGTCGAGGCGCGACAGGTCGACCGTGGTCTCCTCCAGCCGGCGCTCGGTACTCCGCCGCCGGTCGCGGTAGAGGCCGACGCCGGCCGCCTCCTCGAACAGCTCACGGCGGTCGTCAGGCCGATCGGAAAGCAGGGCGTCGATCGCCCGTGACTCGATCACGACCCCCGTCTCGCCACCGAGGCCGGTGCCGCGGAGCAGGTCCTGAATGTCGCGCAGACGACACGCCGTGCGATTCAGGAAGTAATCGCTATCGCCTGAGCGCGACAGCCGCCGCGTGATCACCACTTCGCGGAACGGAACGGGGAGCAACCCCTCGTCGTTGGCGAAGTGCAACGAGACTTCCGCCAAGTTCACCGGACGACGCGCCGACGATCCCTGAAAGATCACCTCGTCCATCTTGGCGCCCCGAAGGGCGCGCGCCCGCTGCTCGCCGAGCACCCAGCGCACCGCGTCGGAGACGTTGGACTTGCCGCAGCCGTTAGGGCCGACGATCGCCGTAACGCCCTGTTCGAAGACGAGTTGGGTCCGATCCGCAAACGACTTGAAGCCGTGAAGTTCGAGCTTGGTAAGTCGCAACTAGAACATTCTCCCGGTTCGATACGACAGCACCGGCTCGAGACCGGCGCCCTGCAGAGACTCGGCGAGCGCCGACGCCTGGTCGGCGATCTCGAACGCGCCGACGTACACATGGGCGCGCCCATCGGATTGGGCCAGCGCATACGCGCCGATCGAGAGGTTGCGGAGCGCGCGGACACGGGCCGCCGCGGCGGTCGGGGAGAGGTTCTGCTCCACGCGTAGGGCGAGCGGCGCCGAGAGCAGCCGACCCGCCCCCGCCTCGAGTCCGCCGTTCGCGCGCAGGGCGCGCATCAGGGAATCGGCGTCGGAGCTGCGGGCATAGGCGCCGCTCACGACCTTGTACCAGCGCTGATCGTCCAGCACCACCGGCGTCACGGTCGACGCCGGCAGTTCGCCGGTGGAGTTCTGCAGGCGACGCCAGGCGCTGGATTCCGTGTTGGCCGCCGTGAGCTCGACGGCGAACCGCGCGGCCGCCGCCGAGTCGCCCGGATTCACGATCGGCAGGGCGAGGCGCGAGTCGTAGACGGCGGCGATCTGGCCGTCTGCCTCACGCGAGGCCGTCGTCGGGGCGGGGGGCGTCGTCTCGGCGCCGGGCACCGTGGTCACCGCGGCCGGTTCCCGGTTGCGCAGGAGCACGAACGCGGCGATGGCGAGCAGCACGACACCGAGCGCGATCCAGAGCCAGGGCGTGCCGCCGCGTGGCGGACCGCCGATGACGGGCAGCGGTTCGCTCTGCGCCGGCGGAACGGCGGGCGGAGTTCCCACGGCCTCGGCCGGCCACCCTTCGGGGAGGGCATCCGCGGCCGGCACCGGCGTGGTGCGCTCGGCTCCGGGCGCGCGCGCGCCCGCTGTCCCGCGCTCGGCGGCGGCCACCGCTGGAGCGAGCGTCACGAGCACGTTCGGCAGGGCGCGCAGTGCCGCGTGTCGCCCCACGGCGATGACCCCGTCGGAGAGTGCGGCCAGTGCGTCGAGACCAGGGGCACCGGCGGGAAGCACGAGCACCAGCAACGCCTCGACGTCGCGGAACCCCGCGCCCAGCCGCGACCAGCGGTCGTGGCGGAGCAGGGCGGCGTGATCCAGTGGCTGGCTCCCGCTCGGGAGAATGAACAGGTTGCCCACCGTGTCGATCTGGCGGGCGATTTTGGTCAGTGAAACGCCGTGGGTGAAGCTGTCCACGATCCCGTGCGGATCGTCGTCCGTGACCAACTGTTGCAGCGGCGGGATCTCGCCGACGAGATCGGCGATCGCCACCCGCCGCCGGCGCGCCTGCTCGCGGCCGAGTCCGAGGGCGACCACTGCGGCCGCCCGCGTGTCCTCACCCGCCACGATCACCATGGCCAGCGAGTTCGCTACCTCGGCAATCTCGCGTCCCTCTGCCTCCCATGCGGCGGCGTCCGACTCGAGCCGATCGCGAACGGTCATGGGGTCTCCTCGTATACCCAATACGATTGTCCCGACGCCTGCCCGACGCGTTCGGCTTCGGCACGGGTCGGGTAGGGGCCGATCAGAACGCGATAGATCGTTGTGCCGGACCGTTCGCTCCGAGCCACGCGGGCCCGCCGATCACCCACGACGATCGCGGTCGCGAGGTCGCGCGCGCTCTGCTCCGATAGCAGCGCGGCGAACGAAACGATGAAGCCTGGTCGCGCGACCGCGGGCGCCGAATCCACGGACACCGCCGCCGGCGGCGTCAGCGGCACGGCGACACTGTCCGCCTGCTCGATGGAATCGATGGCGGCGGCAACGGGATCTTCGCGCGGCGTCGCCGCCTCGGCCATCTGCCCGTCGTCGGTCTGGCCACGCTGGCGGAAGCCATCCCACTCGAAGGCGAACCAGAGGTCCGCCGCGCCCCCGGCGACCGTTCGCCGCCGCTGGAGCGTCTCACCGTCGACGAAAACGACATCCGCGCCCGAGGCGAGCGCAATCGCGCCGTCGGGCGCGACGTAGGGGAGATCGGCGCGCCAGGCCGTACGCACGGCGCCCTGCACCTCGCCCGTAGCCAGCGCGACCACCCAGGCCGAATCGCCCGAGGCGGGACGGGCAATCAGGAAGCGCCCGTAGGCATCCACCCGAAGATCGCGCACGACCCCGGGCAGTTCGATCCGGCTGACCACGTCCTCCTCGTACCGCCCGACCACCGCGATCTCGCGTGCTCCTTTCTCGACGACGAACACACGATCGCCGCTCGGGGTCGCCGCAACAGCCGCCACCGGACCGTCGAGTTCGATCGGGGTGAGCGAGGCGAGATCGCTTCCCTGCATCGGGAGCAACTCGGCGCCCGCACCGAAATACAGGCGGTCGCCAACGGCCGTGGCCGTCGTGCTTCCGGTCCGCGACAGGATGGTGCTGTCGGCGATCCGGGTCTGCGGCGGCCGGAGGCGCCAGACGCGGGTGGCCTCGCCGTCGCGGCCGGCGACGAGCAGCCAGCCGTTCGACTGCGGAAAGACACCGGTCGCCGGGGCATCGGGATCGAACCGCCACCGCTCGTCCGTCGGGGTGAGGCGGACGACCTCCCCCGCGCGGTCGATCCCGAACACCGCGTAGCCGTCCGCCGACGCGAGGCCACGGAGCTCGGGGTCGCGCGGAACGCTCACCGTGCCGAGCCGCAGATCGATGCGGCCCACCCGGCCGCGGGCGTCGGTCAGCACCAGACCGCCGCCCTCCTCGTCGAACGCGAGCACGCGGGCGATCGCCGGCAGCGCCGACGTGGCCGTCCAGGCGATTGAGTCGAGGTTGGGATAGTGATGAACGCGAGCCGCCCCCCCGTCGCGCGGAACGCGCAGTACGAGTGGTTCGGGGCCGGTGGCGGAGGTCGCGGCAGGGGTCGTCGACGCGCTGGCGTCGTCGGCGCGATCGGAGGGAACGCAGGCGACGAGGGCCAGCGTCAGCGCGGCTAGGGTTCGCACGAGGGGCAAGCTAGCGGGGCTCCGGACTCGGGACCAGGGACGCGCGAGGGGGCGGCGGTGGGCTCTGGGCTTTAGGCGTGGGGCTCGCGGCGGCGCGGCCCCCGGGTCACGGTCGTGGTCGTCGCTGCCTTACGCGGTGACCGGGACCACGTCGGCGTCGCCCCAGAGGCGCTCGAGCTGGTAGAAGGCCCGAAGCGTCGGGTGGAAGACGTGGACGACGAAATCGACGAAGTCGAGCAGCACCCAGCGGCCCTGCTCCAACCCTTCGACGTGGCTCACACGGTGGCCCTCGGCGCGCATCCCATCGAGCACGTGCTGCGCGATCGAGCGGACGTGCGTGTCTGATGTCCCCGAGGCGATCACGAAGCAGTCGGTCATGTCGGTGACCGGGCGCAGATCGAGCACGACGACGTCATCCGCTTTCTGATCGAGACAGTGCGCGGCGGCGCGTTGCGCGAGGGCAACGGGATTGGCAGGTGCGGAGGACCTGGGCATGCGGCAGCGGGGACGGGGACGGGGACGGAAATTGAGAAGACAGAAGCCAGGAGACAGGAGACAGAAGTCAGGAGACAGAACTTACCGAGCCAGCTACCGCGCGGCGGGTCGTTGTCCCACACGATCCGGCCTCAAGCTTCTGTCTTCTGTCTCCTGTCTTCTGTTCTCCTGCGTTACTGCTTGATGACCCAGACCTTGATCTCGGGCTTCACGTCGGCGTGCAGGCGCACCGGAACGCGATAGACGCCGAGTGCCTTGATCGGCTCGTGCAGGTCGATCTGGCGCTTCTCGATCTCGAAGCCCTGGGTCTCGAGCTGGGCAGCGATGTCGGCCGTGGTGACGGAGCCGAACAGCTTCCCCTCCTCGCCGACGCGAGCCGAGAAGGTGATCGAGACCTCCTCGAGACGCTTGGCCAGCCCTTCGGCCGCTTCGCGCCGCTCGGACTCGGCCGCTTCGAGGCGCACCCGCTCCTGCTCGAGGCGCTTCTTGTTCCCCTGCGTCGCCTCGTAGGCGAGACCGCGGGGGAGGAGGAAGTTGCGCGCGTAGCCGGGCGAGACTGTGACGACGTCGCCCGTGTGCCCCAGATTGTCGATCGCCTGCCGGAGGATGACTTCCATGATGAACTCCAGACGTGAGAGCGCCGGGCGGATCCGCGCGGCGGCCCGGCGAAGCCGGGCGCCGTGTACCACGGACGCGAGTGCGCGTTGGTGACGCCTGTGAAAGGCGCTCGGTTAAGATGTCGGCGTCGCCCGATTGCGCCAATCCACCCAGGTATCCGCCAGGCCGATCGCGAGCGCGGTTGCGCCGACGAAGGGCCAGAGCAGCACCAGCAGGATGGACATCAGCACCGCGGCCGCGCGTCCGGGATTGAGAAACCAGAGCAGCACGCCGAGCCCGCGAAGCAGGTACAGCGCGCCGAAAAAGAGCAGCAGATTGAACCCGACCTGACGAAAGTCGGCAAGCGTGCCGAGCAGCGACAGGGTGAGTCCCACGATCAACCCCCACACGAGCTGATCGCTGAACCGGAAGTCACGGAGCCGCGCCAGCGGCGGACCGAGTCGCGCCCGCGACAACCGGTGGAACAATGACCAGGCCAGCGCCAGCGCGGCCAGGGACTCCAGCGCCAGCGTCGCCGGGAAGAGCCGTGCGCTGGGGCCGGGCAGCGTGCGAAGCTGTTGCTCCGCCTGCACGAGCAAGGTTTCGGTCGCCGGATTCTCGGTCATGTACGACCGCCATTCCGGAGTCGCGAGCAGCCGGTCCACACTGGACGTCCACTCGTTGACCCGCTCCCGATACTCCTGCTCGACGACCGTTGCCACACGAGTCGGCGGTGTGCCGCCGACGAGCAGCAGCGCCCCCGCCGCCGCGAAGCTCAGCCCGAGAGTGACCAGTGCCCGCGGCAAGAAGCCCTGCGGCCCGCCCGCCAGCGTGACGATGCCGAATACCCCGGCGACCAGCACACTCCATCCGCGGGCGAAGTCAGCGAAGCCAGAGACCCCGCCGCCCGCCCGCGCGACCACCCAAACCGCCACCGCCACCCAGAGGATGGCGAGCACGAAGCGACCACCCGCCCACCACCCGGCTGCGGCGCATGCCGCCAGGGCCGGAACGAGGAGCAACGTGCCGGGTTCGACCGGCACGAGCACTCGGAGGACGGGGATCGCGGGAAGCAGCAGAAACGCCGCGAGCGCGAGAAGGACGAACCTCCATCGCTGCACTCGCGGCGCCTCGGCGGTCACGGGCGCCGCAGAGCTTAGGACGTCTGGCCTCGCGTATACGGAATCAGCGCCAGATAACGGGCCTTCTTGATCGCCACGGCCAACTGACGCTGGTGACGGGCGCTGACGCCGCTCAACCGGCTCGGCAAGATTTTGCCGTTCTCGGTGATGAAGCGCGACAGCAGGCGCTCGTCCTTGTAATCAATGAAGCGGATTCCCGCTTCCGTGATCGGGCAGCTCTTCTTGGGCCGCCGCATCGGGCTACTCCTCGTCTTCATCATCATCATCCCGCTTGGCCTCACGAAGGGCAAGCTCTTCTTCGCTGAGCTGCGGCGCTCCCAGCTCGTGTTCATGCAGCGACACCAGGTAGCGCATCAGGCTGTCGTCGAGCTTCATCGCGCGCTCGTATTCCGGCAGCCCGGCGGTGTCGGCGTGGAACCGGGCAACGACGTAATAGCCGGTGTCGCGGTTGTTGATCTTGTAGGCGAGCTGGCGGCGGCCCCAGTGATCGAGGGTCGTCGTTTCGCTGTCCAGATTGAGCAGGCCGTGGTACCTGGCCAGCTTCTCGTTGATGGCGTCGTCCTCGAGTGCAGACTCGAAGATGTACACCACCTCGTACTCACGTGTCATTCGGTGGCAATCCTCCCTGTGGTCTTGGTGGCGCCCGGTGCTCTGGACGCGCGAAGCCGCCATGCGCCGGTTGCCAGGGCGCACGGAGGGTGAACGACACAGTCCGACCGGCCAGCGGTGGCTGGATCGGGCCGTGTCGTGGGCAAGCCATGAAAGGTATGCCGTCCGGAGGCTTCGAGCAATCCCGACGGGGCTCCCGGCGTCCGGGCCCGGCCGCCCCGCCTGACGAATCCGGTGACCCGGGCGGCGGCGCCAGGGTCTTGCTTCATGTGATCCCCATCCATCGTCGGTTCCGACTCCATCCGCCCGCGCCCGGGGCGTCCGACGCGCCCGGCGCGCCCGACGCGGCGGCGCTCCGTCGCCATGCGACCCTCGCCCCCGGTCGCCCGGGCTCCGCCGGCGCGCGCCCATTCGCTCGCGCGCTGCTCGCCGGACTGGGGCTGCTGCTCGCGTTGGGCGCCTGTGGCGATGCTGGCGGGTACGAGATCGCCGACGCGCCGCGCCTGCAACTCGCCGCCGTCGCGCCACCGGCAGCCAGCGACACGGTCCCGACTATCGTCCGCGCCGTGGGCCCGGGTCCGTACCGGTGCGCTCGCCTCGTCAGTGGCACCGAGGCCGAGTTGCGCCGCGACACCCTCGTGGTCCGCCAGTCGGCCGACGAACGGCGCGCGCCCTTCTGTATCCCGTTCAATCTTCCCGTCCGCACGGAGGGGATCGAGGCGACGGCGCGCCGCTATCCGGCCGAACCCCACGGCGACCTCCCAGGCTATCGCGGATGGAGGCCCGTCAGTCCCCCGCGATCGGAATCGTGAACGAGAAGGTGCTCCCCACCCCGAGCGTGCTCTCCACCCCGATCCAGCCGCCGTGGGCCTCGACGATCCCCTTCGCGATCGCCAGCCCATAACCCGATCCGCCCCGCCGTGCTGTGCGGCGCGCGTGCCAGTACAGCTCGAACAGGAACGGCACGTCGTCAGGCGGGATGCCGGGGCCGGTGTCGTGCACGGCGAACCGGACAGTCGACTCGTCGGCGATCGCGATGACCCGCACGCAACCGTCGGCCGCCGTGAACTTGAGGGCGTTCCCGACGAGGTTGACCAGCACCTGCACCACGCGCCCCGCGTCGGCGTACACGAGCGGCAGGTCGGGGGCGTCGACCTCGAACGTGAGGTTCCGTGCGGACGCTTCGGGCGCGAAGAGCTGTCGCACCTGCGACAGGATCGCCGCGACCGCCTCCGGCTGCCGGTGGAGTGAGAGTTGCCCGGCGTCGATCGCGGCCACGTCGAGCAGATCGCGAATCAGCCGCTGCATCCAGTCGGCCGACTCGTAGATCGCGTTGGCGAGATCGACTCGCGTCTCCGGTGGCGTTGCTTCCTCCTCGCGGAGCGCGCTCGCACACATCGTGATCGCACTGAGCGGATTGCGCAGGTCGTGCGAGACCACACCGAGGATGACGTCGCGCGCGCGCGTGGCACGCCGCGCCGCCTGGTAGAGCCGCGCGTTCTCGATGGCGAGCACGGTGCGGAGCGCAAAATCCTGGGCGAGGGCGAGATCGTCCGCATCGAAGCTGGTCGCGCCGTGCGGCCCGCCCGCGGTTCGCCGCGCCACGGTCAGCGCGCCGAACACCTGCTCGCGCGCGACCAGTGGAACGATCATCAGCGAGGTCAGCCCGCTCGCCCGCAACAGCGTGCGGTGCCGCGCATCGGCGGTGTGGGCGTCGAGCCAGTCGTCGGTCACGTCAGGCACCAGTTCGGCGCGCCCGGTGCGCAGCACGTCGGCCGACGGCCAGGGCGAGTCGTGGTCGAACCGGTACTCGACCCCGAGCGCATCGAGGGCGCGTCGCCGCGCGCCGGCTTCGACGCCAGGCGCGCTGTCGGGCACCTCGGCATCGTCAAGCGCCTCGTCAGGCGCAGCGTCAGGCGCAGCGTCAGGCG
>JBBQHX010000133.1:0-9622 GCA_038324385.1 Gemmatimonadales bacterium
GAGTCGATCCCCGCCGATGCCTTCGCGGCGGCATTACGGATTCCGAACTTCCTCCAGAATCTGTTCGGGGAAGGGGTCCTTTCGGCCTCGTTCATCCCCGTGTATGCGCGGCTCCTCGGCCGCGGCGACGAGCGTGAGGCACGCCGCCTCGCCTCGGCGATCTTCGGGCTGCTCGCGCTGGCCACCGCGCTGCTCGTGCTGCTCGGCGTGCTGGCCGCCCCATTGCTCGTCGACCTGCTCGTCGGCGGTGGCTTCACCGGCGAGCGACGCGACCTGACGATCCGCCTCGTGCGGGTCATCTTCCCCGGCACGGGGGTGCTCGTGCTGTCGGCGTGGTGCCTCGGCATTCTCAACAGCCACGGGCGCTTCTTTCTTTCCTACGCCGCGCCCGTCGCCTGGAATCTGGCGATCATCGGCGCGCTGCTGCTGGGCGCCCGCGGCGCTGATCTCGCCGACGCCCGTGCGCTCGCCGACATCGCGGTCTGGGCAGCGTGGGGGTCCGTCGTCGGCTCGGTGCTGCAACTGCTCGTGCAGCTCCCGACCGCCCTCAGGCTGCTGGGTGGCCTGACGACGCGCGTGAGGGAGGCATCGGCGCATCGTCGGACGGTGCTGCGCAACTTCGTTCCGGCCGTGATGGGACGCGGCGTGGCACAGGTCAGCGCCTATGTCGACATCATCATTGCCGGCAACCTCGGGCTCGGTGCGGTGGCGGGGCTCACCTATGCGCAGGCGATCTACCTGCTGCCGGTGAGCCTGTTCGGGATGGCGATATCGGCGGCGGAGTTGCCGGCGATGTCGCGCGACGCCGGTGCGGGCGACCTGCGCGATCCAGCCGCCGGCACGTCGATCGTGCCGAATGATGCCGTGGTGCTCGCCCTCCGCACGCGGATCGAGGCGGCGCTGCGCCGAGTGGCGTTCTTCGTCGTACCGTCGGCGGCCGCATTTCTCCTGCTCGGCGACCTGCTCGCGTCGGCCGTCTACGAAACGGGCGCATTCACCCGCGGTGACGCGCTCTACATCTGGGCGATTCTCGCCGGAAGCGCGGTGGGGCTGCTCGCGGCCACGTCGGGGCGGCTGTTCAGCTCTGCCTTCTACGCGCTGCACGACGTGAAGACCCCGCTCCGCTTCGCTGTCGTGCGGATCGCGACGGCGGTGGCGATCGGCCTGCCGCTGGCGCTGATCGTCCCGCGCGCCCTCGGCGTCGACCTGCGGTGGGGTGTGGCCGGGTTGACGCTGGCCGGCGGACTGGCGGCCTGGGTCGAGCTCTACCTGCTGCGCACCCGCCTGGGCCAGGTGGTGGGGCCGCTGCGGCTCCCCACGTCGCTCATTCTCCGCCTCTGGGCGTGCGCCCTTGCCGGCGCCGGCGCGGCGTGGGGGGTGAAGCTCGGGCTGGTCGACCTGACGACGCACCCGATCCTGCGCGCGGTGCTCGTGCTGCTGCCGTTCGGCCTCGTCTATCTGGGGGCGACGCACGCGCTTCGGGTCCCCGAGGCGTCACAGCTCCTCGCCCGCGTCCGGCGCCGCTGACGCCCCGCGCGGGCGGACCGTCACGCGCCGCGTCAGGCGCCGCGTCGATCCGCCCCACCGTGCGTGCATCGGGTACCGGTTCGCCTGACGGCCAGGTGTATCCTCGTCGCGTCCGGAGAGCCTGGCCCTGACGAGCCGCTGACGCGATCGCGCTAGATCCGATCCGTCGCCCGTCGCCCGTCACGGCTCCTCCGACACCAATTCGGCTTCGGCCGGCGGCGTTCATCAGCGGTGCCACCGGGGCAGCGCGCGCGCGTCGGGGAGCGATAGCGGGAGGATGGCATCATGCGATCGAACGAGGGCACGACGGGCACCACCGAGGCGACGCGCGCGCGGACCCGCCGCACGACGCGGGGACGGAGCGCGATGACGTGGGTGCTGATGTTCGCGATGACGGTGAGCCTGAGCGCGGTGCCGCGCGTGAGCTACGCCGAGTTCGAAGAGCCGGGACTGGAGGAGTGTTTCGAGGCCGTCGAGAATGCCGTCACGAAATGCTATGGCGCGGATCCGACCTTTCTCCGGGAGTACGCCTGCGAATGGTTGGGGGGCGCCGGACTGATCGCGTGCATCACGGCCGAGACGATCAAGATGATCGTCGACAAGCTCGCCTTCCCGGCCTGACCCCCCCCATCCGAGGAGTGCACTCCATGCACGACCACTCGGCGTGGACCAGCCACCAGCGCAGTATGCGGTGGTGGCTGGTCCTGGCGGCGGCCTCCATCGGCTGCACCGGTCCGGCAGATGAAGACACCGACCGTGACGCGGCCAATGCCCCGCCAGCGGTACTGGACTACCGTGCGGCGGTCGACGTACCGCGCGTGCGGTGGGATTCCCTCACCGTCGACGACGTGGACGCCGACGATCACGTGCTGTTGCACGACACCGTCGTCGTGCTCGACCGCCAGGCGCGCCGGCTGGAGCTGCTCGTGCGGCGGGGCGAGACGGGGCCGACCGGGAGCTGGCATCGCGTGCGGCCGGTCGGACGGGGTGGCGACGGCCCGGGTCATTTCCGGCGTCCACGTGCGATCGCCGCTACGCCCGGCGGTGAGATCGACGTGCTCGAGGAGGACGGCCGACTGCAGCGCCTCACGCGGACGGGCGAGGTCCGATCCGACCGGCGGCTTCGGCTCCCCTGCGTGTCCTTTCGCACGTCGATCGCAATTACGGCCGACGACCAGCTCGTCCTGGGCGCGCTCTGCCCAACCGGGCAGGGTGCGCGCGACACCGTGTACGCGATGGCCTGGATCGAACTGCCCGATCGAACGCTCCACGAGATCGCTCGTGAGGCGATGGCGACGGCGGACCTGCGGTGGGGCGCCGTTCCCGTCACCACCCGCTACGTCACCGCGTCGTCGCCGGACGTCGTCTTCGCGGCCGGAACCGACGGATGCGCGGTGACCGTGACGGGTGGACAGGGGCCGATCGTGGCGGCCACGGTCGACACCCGCGTGCGGCGACAGTGCTGGTCGCTGCCGACACGGTATCGCGCGACGCGCCCCGCGGCGTGGCGAGACCTGAAGATGCCGAACGGCGCCGTGATGCGCTGGCCCGATCCCTTGCAGCCGTTCATCGCCTCGATCTGGTTGGCCGCGCCGGCGCTCCTGCAGCCAATCTCCGAAGATTCGCTGGTCGTGCACCGCCTCGCGGAGGCCGGTTCGACGGCGCCAGCGGCCCCCGTGCTCGTCGGCCCGACGAGCAGCCTGGTCGGCTGCAGCGAGGAGCACTGCCTCTGGTTCGACGCGGTCGGGTCGCGCATGGCGCTCGTCGACGTTCGTGCGCTCGCGATCGGCGACACGCTCCGCATCGTGCGCCGATGAGGGCGCGCCGGGCACCATCGGACGCCCACCGGCCCGAGCGGGCGCTCGCGCACCTCGTCGCCGGCCGCGAGCTCGGCGGGCGTTCGTTGGCGGTGGCCGGTGCATCGTGCGCCCTCATCGCCACACTCGGCGTGCTCGCCGAGCAATCGGTTCGGCGCGACGTGCCCGGAATCGACGGCGTGGTCGTGGCGGTGTTCGGGGTCGGGTCGGTAGTGCCGTGGGTGATGGGGGTGGCGATCGCGTGGCTGGTGGCGTTGCGGATCATGCGGCGCGTTGCCGACGACGCCGCGGCGCGGTGGCTCGATCCGGTGGTCGCCTCAGGCGGCGGTGGCAGCGCGGACGCGACGCGATCGCGGTATGTCGCGGCGCTCTGGATGGGGGCGGTGGCCAGCGGCGTCGTCGCTCACCTCTGTGTGGCGGCGGCCGTGGCGGGGACCGCCGCGGTCGCAGCGAGCGCGGAGACGGGCTACTCCGCGCGGTTCGCGGCGGGCACGTTCGGCCTGCTGTGCGACAGTGCCGCCTACGCAATGGTCATCGGGCTCATCGTTCAGCGGCGCGGACTCGCCCCCGCGACGGCGATTCTCGTCGCTGGCGTTCCGTTCGGTATCGTCATGCTGGAGGTCGCGGGCCACCTCGCGCCGATCCGGACGGCGGTGCGATGGGCGCTCACCGTCCACCTCCCCACCATCGCGCAGCGGGGCCCGTGGACGCTGGTCGTGATTCAGCTCGTGCACGCCGCGCTGCTGCTCTCCATCGCGCTCTGGATCGCCCCGCGCCGCGTGGCGCGAGGTGGCTGAGATGACCGCGCCCGAAACGATCGTGCTCGACGCGGCCTGTTCGGCGACCCGGAGCCTCGCCGCCTCGCACCCGGACATCCGCCGCGGCCGCGCCCTCGTGCTTCACGCCGGTACCGTGCACCTGCCGCCGGGCGCGTGCATCGGGCTCGTCGGGATCAACGGGAGCGGGAAGTCGACGCTGCTGCTCGCGCTCGCGGGACTCCTGCGCGGCACCACGGTTCGCTGGAGCCTCACGCCGGACTGCCTCACGCCGAACCGCCTCACGCCGGACCGCCTCACGCCGCCGACCGTCGGCTACGTGCCGCAACATCCAACCTTCCCCGACGACGTCCCGATCGACCGGCTGCTCGCCGTGCACGGGCTCGACCGATCGGACATCGCCGGCGTCGACGCCACCTGCCTCCCCGGCGACCGATCACGCCGCGCGCGCGACCTGACGACGCTCTCGGGTGGTCAGCGGCAGCGACTCGCTGTTGCGATCTCGCTCGCACGGCGCGATCCGCTCGTGCTCATGGACGAGCCGTTCGCCAACGTCGATATACCGTCCCGCCGCACGCTCGCCGCCGCGATCAGGGAGCGGCGACGCGTTCAGCCTGACGTGACAATTCTGCTCTCCTCGCACGCCGCCGCCGACCTCCACGCGCTGTGCGACGCGCTGATCGTGCTGCGCGACGGTCGCACCGTGTTCGCCGGTGCGGTGGACGGGCTCAACGGCCGCGACGGGGCGTCGGGGTCGATCGACGAATTCGAACGAGCCGTTGCAGCGATGATGGGGGGTTAGAGAGGCGGCGGGGGGAACGGCGGCTCTGGGCTCTGGGCTCTGGGCTCTGGGCTCTGGGCTCTGGGCGCTGGGCTCTGGGCTCTGGGGCTGACGACCGGGGGGAGGCTTGCGGGCGGGGGCCGGGTAAAAGGTGTTTCGCGGGGAATGCGTGCGTGCGAGACTTACGATACGACGAACCGCGTGCACGGCTCGCCGTGTCGCTCGTTGGCTCCCTCGACTCCGATTTCCATGCGCCCGTTTGCTGTCGCCGTCACCCTCAGCACGTTCGCTCTCGCCGCCTGCGCGCCCGGCGAGGAAGCCGCGCGCAATGACGCCCTCCCCGCCGTCCCCGACTCGCTCACCCCGCCCCCGGCGCTCGGGGCGGCGATCGCGGGGTTCGATACGCCGGAGTCAGTCCGCTATGACGCGACCCAGGACGTTTACTTCGTCACCAACATCAACGGCGGGCCGGGGGCAAAAGACGGCAACGGGTTCATCACCCGTGTTCACGCCGACAGCCTCGGGTTCCCGATGATGCGGTGGATCGCGTCCGGGCGGAACAACGTCGTGCTCGATGCGCCGAAGGGAATGGCGTTGGTCGGCGACACGCTCTGGGTGGCCGACATCGATCAGGTGCGCGCCTTCCACCGGCGGACCGGCGCTCCACTCGGCGGCGTCGATCTCGCCCCCGAGGGCGCGGTGTTCCTCAACGACATCGCCGTCGGCGGCGACGGGGCGCTTTACGTGACCGACACCGGCATCCGGATCGGCGTCGGAGGGGAGACGACGGCGCCCGGGCCGTTCCGGATCTTCCGCCTCCAGAATCGCGCGGCCACGGTCGCCGTGCAGGGAGATACGCTCGGGCGGCCGAACGGCATCGCCTGGGATGAGGGGGCGCGCCGCTTCGTGCTGGCGCCAATGGGAAGCCCGACGATCTCCACCTGGGCGCCCGGCGCGGTTGCCCCGACGCCATTCGCCGCCGGCCCCGGCGCCTACGACGGCGTCGAGGTGATCGGCGACGGTCGCGTCCTGCTGACCTCGTGGGCCGATTCCAGCCTCTACGAGATGGATGCGAGGGGTGCGCTCCGGCGCCTGGTCGCCCGGCTGGACTCGCCCGCCGACATTGGCTGGGATCCGCGCCGGCGACGGGTCGCAGTCCCGCTGTTCGCCGAGAACCGGGTGGTGTTCTACGACCTCGATCCTGCCGCCGCCAGCGCCGCCGCCGCGGCGGGCGCGGCGGCGGCGGGCGACACGACCGACAACCCGCCACGGCGCCCGTAGCGACCGGGCGACGCCCGCCCGCGCGCCCTTCGGCCCGGGCGAACGACCGGGAGCCGCCCGCATCCGCCCCGTCATGAACCCGCTGAGCTGAACCTGCGGAGGCGACGTGTCCGTACGGTGGCTGCCGAACGTCACCGCACTATCTTCACCGCCTCATGCCGACCATTTCCTCCCAGGACCCCGAGTGACGACGCGTCGCTGGCTGCTCGTCGTCGTCTCGTTCGCGGCGGCGATCGGGGTTTCGTTGTATCTGGTGCTCACGAGCTGGCCAGCCGACGGCACCCCGGTGGTGCTGCCCCTGGCGGCGCACGGGCTCGCGCTGGTCGCGGTGCTCGCCGAGATCGCCACCCGCGCCCTCAAGATCCAATTCTCGGCGCGCGCGATCCGCGTCCCGCTCCGCTTCAGGACGGCGGTGCGCGTCTGCCTGGGCGGCGATTTCGGCGCCGCAATCACGCCGGCCCGCTCGGGCGCGGAGCCGGCGCGCTTCTTCGTGCTGTCGCAGGCTGGGGTAGCGCCAGTGAGCACATTATTGATCCTCTTCGCCGAGCTCTTTCTCGAGATGCTCTCGCTGGCCGCGATCGCGATCGTTCTGGCGATCCTCTTCAGCGGCGAGGGTGCGGTGATCGGCGGGCTGGTGGGGCTCGTCGGCGGCTATGCGGGGTTCGTCATCGGCGCGGCGGTATTCGGGATGGTGCTCGCCCGTCGCAACGCCAACGGCCCGCCGCCGCGGGTGATTCGCGCAATCGGGCTCAATGCGGGGCACTGGCGCACGGTCCAGCGGGCGCTGCGCCAGCTGCGCACCGGCGTCACCGGACTCCGCGACGCCAGCCTGCCGCTGATGACCGGCGCGCTCGCCTTCTCGATCATGCACGTGCTGCTCCGCCTGACGATCCTGCCGGTCATCGTGTTCTGGCTCGTCCCGGGCACGATGACCGCGTCCGACCTGTCGCAGCTCGTACTCTGGCCGCTGGCGCTGCTCTATGGCGCGGCGGTGGCGCCGGCGCCGGGGGGCGGGGGGCTGATCGAGGTGGCGTTCAAGGCCGCACTCGGCGGCGCGATTCCCGCCGCGGCGTTCGCCACCGCCCTCGTCTGGTGGCGCTTCTACACCTTCTATCTCTACATCATCTTCGGCGCCCTCGCGGCGGGCGGCACCGTGCTGCGGGCGCTCCGAGCTGATGCCGAGCCCGACGCCGCCGCGGGGGTCGAGGGGCGGATCCCTATCGCGCGCCGGGCGCGAGCCGGGCGGCGCCGGTAGCCACGTCGAAGGAGCCGCCGGCCGGGAGGACGTGCAGCCGCAGCCCCGCCCCGCCGAGCACGCCGGTGGTGGACGCGGTGCCCTCACGCGCGTCATAGATCACCGCCACGCTCTCCCCGACGACGTGCCAGCTTCCGTCGGGACGCACTTCGAGCGCGGTCGCCTCGTCGATCCCCACGCCGAGCCGTTCGGGACGCTCGAGCACGAGGCTCAGCAGCCGGTTGTGCCGCTTCCGCCGCAGGAAGTGCTGGTCGACGATCGCCGTCGTCAGCAGCCCGAGCCCGGGGGCGACGGTGACGTTATCCCGGTCGATCGTGAGCCAGGCGTCGTCCCCCGAGCCGCGGATCGGACGGGTGCCGCCAGGCCGCTGCTCGTCGCCCGTGAGCATCGCCGACGACATCACCGCCGCCCCGGCCGACGTTCCGCCGATCACCGCCCCCTCGCGGTAGCGCGCATGAATGGCCGAATCGACCGAGGTTCCGGCGACCACGTCCATGAACCGCGACTGAACGCCGCCCGAGATCCAGACGCCGGTGATGCCGGCCAGCGCTTGCCCCGCACCCGCCGCCTCGGCGTCGGCCCGCGTCAGGCGCAACGAGGTCGCCTCGGCGCCGAGCGCCCGGAGTTCCGCCGCCTGACGCTCGCCGGTGGCCGTGTCGCCGCTCGCCATCGGGAGGACGACGATGCGGGCACGCCCCGGTCCGCCGGCCAGCTCCACGAACCGCCGCATCATCGCCTCGGGGCGCGGGCCGCCGCCGATGATGAAGAGGTGGCCGCGCGGGCTGGCCGCGGACGCCGGTGTGGTAGTTGCCTGCTGCGACGCGACCGCGCCGGGCGCCGCCAGCAGCAGCGCCGCCGCCATCGCCCAGCTACCCACGGCCGTTAGCTTCCACCGCCGCATCGCGCGGACATCGGTGACGGACGGATTCGCGCAGGGCATCGGCATCTCGGTCAAGGGGTGTCGCGCCCGGGGTCACAGGCGCGCGGCTCGGCCCCGGAATGGGGTGGCGACGCTCACGAAGAGAACGGACGTTCCTCCCCAGGCGTTGTGCTCCGCCGGCCCGATGCGTCCGCCGCGCCCACTCCCACGCCGTCTCCCGTCTCACCCGCATGCCGACACTGCCATTTACCCCGGCCTGGGCCGACGCCCTGCGCGCCGCGATCGACACCGACCCGACCTATCGCGATGCCGGCCGGGAGTGGAAGTGGCCGGTCGCGCTGGTGCTCGACGCGACGCCGCAGTACGGCTATCCGGAGGCCGTAGCGGTGCAGCTCACGCTCGAAAACGGCGGGTGCCAGGGCGCGGAGGTGGTGCCCGCCGCCGACGTCACGGCGGAGTTCGTCCTGCGCGGCGACTACCCGACGTGGAAGTTGGTCGCCACCGGCGCGCTCGACGCGGTGAGCGCGGTGATGGCCGGCCGCCTCTCGCTCACCGGCTCGATGATGACGCTGATGCAACAGGCGTCGGCGGCGCAGGCGCTGGTTGAATGCGCCCGCCAGGTGAAGACGCGCTACCCCGACGAGGGCTAGCCGCGCCACTCGGCTGCGAGCCGTCAGCAGCTCCCGCGGCGGAGCACCACGGGCCGCCGCGGCGGATTGTCCGGCCCCGGGCGCGACGCCGTCCCTCGCAGCATGTCTCCCTGCCGCGCGACGCGCAGCTCCGTGCCGCCACGCATCGTGATGATCGCCGAATCGCCACCGATTGACCGCCAGAGCGCGCTTCCGGCTCCCGCCGCGGCCTCCGTCCGATCGGCTGCGGCGGCCGGCTCGGCCATCCGCAGGCGAAGCACGGCCTGGGCGTCGTCGAGGCTGCGCGCCGCCGATCCGGTCCAGCACCCGGCGAACGCGGCCCCTGCCGCGGCCGTCGCGCCCGGAGCCAGCCAGACGTCGATCGTGTCCGGGCGCGCGGGCGGCATCTGATCGGATAGCTGCGTGAACGCCCGTGTCCCGGGCGCCGCCGCGGCTGCTGCGCCCGCGGTCGAGTCGGCGCGGGCGCGCTGCACGAGGATCGACTCCGGAGCCGGTGTCGCGCGCGTGGCCGTGACCACGCCGAGGGCTGCTGCCGGCGGCGGCGGGGGCGGGGCGGTGACGCTCGAGGGCGGGGGCGACGGCGCGGCCGCCGCAACGCCTGCCGCGATTCCGCCCGCCACGCCGCGCCCCGAAAAGTCGAGCGAGTCGGCGCGCC
>JBBQHX010000134.1:0-9590 GCA_038324385.1 Gemmatimonadales bacterium
TTCTTCGCTGCACCCTTACGGGCGCCCTTGCGGGCTCCCTTCCGACCGCTGCGCGCAGGCGCGCCGCCGTCGTCCATCTGATCCGAATCGTTGGGTGACATCATTTCGGGAGTGGAGGTCGTCGCCATGCTACGCTCCGAAGTGCGAGGGTTTGTTGCGGCGGAGCCGCCAGCCCGGCCAACAGGCTGCTCATCGGGATCGTTCAGGCTCTCGGTGGAGTCGTCGAGCTCGAACGTGGTGTCGTCGTCGGTCGGATCATCGTCCGCCTCTTCGGCACCGTCCGAACTGTCGTCCGGATCATCGGGGCCAGGGGCGTGAGCAGTGGAGTCCGCGAGCTCCGCGTCGACATCGTCAGCATCGTCTGCATCGTCGGGGTCTTCGTCGTCAGCCGCGCCTTCGTCGGATTCGTCGAGCGGTTCACCCTCGCTCTCGTCATCCTCTTCCTCCTCGTCGGTGCTGTCCCAGAGCGCGTCCCCGTCCTCGCGCCTGACGCCCCAGCCACCGCCGCCCTCCTCATCCTCATCGTCGTCGTCGTAGCCGCTACCACCACCGCCGCCGCCGCCGCCGCCGTAGCCGAACTCGTCGTCGTCATCGTCCCCGGCAGCGCGGTGCAGCGGGCGGCGGTCTTCCTCGTGCGACATGACGCCTCCTGTGGGTGTATCACCAGCTGGTGTGTCACCAGCGTGAAGTCAGCTCTGCAGCACGAGTGTGGCGGAGTGTGACATCGTGCACCTCGTCGAAACCGGCTCCGCTGAACCTTCCGCGCGATGCGCGGCAACGACATGACCCGCGGTATTCCGCACACCGTATACAAGCCGTTGTGAGTTCCGTCAAGCATGAAGTGTACACAACGCCCGAAAAGCCCATCGAAGTTCGATCATCGCATGCTGTAACCACGTCGGCGATCGCGTGCGATGTGACTCGTGTGGCCACCGATCACGCACCATTCCGACCGGTGGTGGACGTGCGTACAACGTTCGTGAGACGTTCGTACGACGTGCACGCGACACGTGCGCGATCGTCCCGGCATGGAGACGCGGCGCCGTTGCCCGACGTCACCGACCGACGCCGATCACCGGCACGATCGTCGTGAGGATCGTCGTCCGGGTGGTCGTGAGGATCGCAATGCGGGCGGTCGTGAGGATCGTTCCGAGCCTCGTGAGGATCGGCGTCGGGGCCGATGCACGTCGCGCGCGCCAGCCGGGATTGGCGAGTCGCGCGCGGTGCAGGGCAGGGGGAACGCGAGGCGCAACGCCGCTGTCGCGCGGCTACGGCCTGGGTGCGAGGCGAGTGCGTACCACACGTTCGAGCGCCGCGAACACGTCGGCGTCGACGTGTGACTCGACCTGCGACGCGAGAAAGGCGAGCGTCTCGTCGACGGTGAGCGGGTCGCGATAGGCACGCTGCGACGTCAGGGCGTCGAAGCTGTCGACGGCGCCGAGGATGCGGCCGCCGAGGCTGATCGCGTGCGTCGCGAGCTGCCGCGGATAGCCCGTGCCGTCCCACCGTTCGTGATGATCCTGCACGTAGAGCAGCGACTCGCCGATGATCGGCGCGAGGGGCGCGAGGATCTCGACGCCGATGCGCACGTGCTCCTTCACATGCTCGAACTCGTCGGGCGTGAGACGGCCCGGCTTGTTGAGCACGGCCTCGCGGATTCCGATCTTCCCGACATCATGCACCCGGCCGGCGAGATGCACGCGCTGGACGGTCGCCGCGTCGAGGCCCATCGCTTCCGCGACCCACGACGCCAGGTCGGCCACACGCTGCGAGTGGCCGCGCAGGTAGATGTCCTTCGCTTCCTGCGCGTTCACCAGCGTCTCGACGGTGCTCACCGTGAGGCCGCGCAACGCGCCCTTCTCGCGTTCGAGCTCGATCGTGCGCAGCGCGACCTCCTCGCGGATGTGCCGCTCGAGACGCCGCTTCTCGATCGCCGCCTCGCGCCGCGACAGCATGCGCTCGAGCGCGTACTGCAGATCGGCGAGCTCGATCGGCTTCATGAGATAGTCGAACGCCCCGTTCGACAGCGCTTCCGTGGCGGTGGGCGCGTCGTTGACCGCGCTGAGGATCGTGATCGCCAGGTCGGGGTCGACGGCGAGCGCGTGCGGCACGAGCTCGACGCCGCTCATCCCGGGCATCCGCACGTCGCACAGCATCGCCGAGAACGGGGCGTCGTGCAGTTCCGCCAGCGCCTCGCTCGCGCAGCTCGCCGCGCGCACCTCGTAGCCACGCGTGCGAAGAAAGCGGCTCAGGGCGAGTCGGATCGTCTCCTCGTCGTCGACCACCAGAATGCGCGTGGGCGCGGACGCCGAATGGGTGGAGCCGGGCTCCAGAGTGGGACGGATCATTCCGCGCGTGGACTCGGCGTCAGGTTCGGGATCGGTAGCGCGATGCGGAAGGTCGCACCCGCGCCCGGCTCACTTTCGATGGTCAACGTGCCTCCGTGCGACTCGATGATGCCATAGCTGACACTCAACCCGAGCCCTGTCCCCGCACCAGCGGGCTTGGTCGTGTAGAACGGTTCGAACACGTGGCCGCGAATCTCCGGGGCGATTCCGTACCCCGTGTCGGCCACGTCGATGAACACGTACGCGTCGCGTCGCGCCGTGCGAACGGTGATCTTCCTTACCACCGATCGCGTCACCGAATCCTCCGCGTTCACCAGCAGGTTGACGAGCACCTGCTGCAGCTTCTGCGGATCGCCATGTACCGCGGGGAGCGGCTGGTCGAGCTCCAGCGTCAGCTCGACGCCGGCGGTGCGCAGGTGATAGGCACGCAGTCGCGCCGTGCTCTGCACGAGATCGTTGACGTCGATTTCGGAGACGCGTGGACCGGTCTTGCGACTGAACAGCAGGAGGTCACGGATCACCCCGACGGCACGATCGGCTTCACGCTTGATCAGCCGCACCGACTCCGCCTGATCGGCCGAGAGGTCGTCTTCCATCAACAGTTGGGCGAACGCCGACACGCCGGTCAACGGATTGTTCAGCTCATGCGCCACGCCGGCCACCAGCTCGCCGAGCGCGGCGAGCTTCTCGTGCTGCCGCAGGTGCTCCTCGATCCGATACTCCGTCGTCAGGTCGCGCACGAGTACGACCTCACCCACCAGACGCCCATGATCGTCGCGAATGGGCGCACGCGTCGACTCGGCTGGAAACACCGTACCGTCCGCGCGTCGATGCTCCTGACGCGCCGCGCGCAGCGATCGTGACGTTTCGCGGACGTCGCCATCGGTGCCGCCGAGCGGCTCACTGGGGTCGAGCCCGCGCAGCGTGCGGGAGAGTCCCGACATCCCACGCGGGGGCTGGTGCTCACCGCCCTCGACCACCAGTTGCTCCAGCGCGAGCCCGAGCAGTCCCTCACGCGTGGACGCGTAGACGCGCATCGCGGCCGCGTTGAGATCGCGCACCAGCCCGTCCGGGTCGAGCAGGAAGACGGGCTGCTCGAGCGCGGCGAGCGCGGTCGCCAGCGTGCGTTCGCGGTCGCGACGGCGGCGCTCGTTACGCGCCAGCGACAGCGTGTCGAGCGCGAGCGCGATCGGCGCCGACAATCGGATCAGCGCGTCGTCGCCGGCATCGTCGATCGCCGACGACGTGTCGCCGGCGATCGCGAACGGGTCCGCGGTGAGGACGAGGAGGAGACCGACGAGCCGTCCCTTGGCCGCGAGCGCGATCGTCGTGAGGTCGAGATCGGCGGGCACTGCCGCGTCCTCGACGGGCGCATCGCTACCGCCCCGGCTCCCCCGGACACGTCGCAGTGGAACACCGGGCGTGAGGCTGTCGGGCAGCAGGCTCGCCGCCATGGCGATGCGACGTCCGAGCAGCGGCACGGCCGCGCCGGTGGCGGCGACGTAGGCGAGCGCGTGGTCGCCGCCCTCGTCCGTTCGGTCACCGTGTCGCGGGGTGAGCGGATCGTCGTCAGGTGCCGCGTCGCTGTCGACGAGGGCGAGCGCGGCGCCGGCGAACGGTACGAGCCGCTGCACGATGCCGAGAATCGCCGCCGCGGCGTCGCTGGCCGTAGCGTTGGCGAGCGCGGCACGTGCGATGTCGGCGCTCCCCTCGGCCAGTTCGCGCTCGCGTTGCTGCGCCTCGAACAGGCGCGCCATCTCGATCGCCGCGCCCGCCTGACGGGCGATCGTGCCGATCAGCTCGACGTCGTCGGTGTCGAAGGCGTCGCGACGGTCCGACTGCACGTGCAGCACGCCGAGCAGACGCGGCCCGTGCTGGATCGGCGCGGCGAGCTCGCTCTGTTCGCGTGCCGGCTCGATCCCCGCCAGCCCGCCGAGCGCCCAGCTCCACTGCGGCTGATGGCGGATCTCCGGCCGGCCTGACGCGTATGCGTCGGCGACGGCGCCGAGCAGCGTGAGTGGAATGCCGGGCTCGTGCGGGCCGGCGACGGCCGCGACGCCTTCCACCGCGACATGCAGCGGACGCACCGTGCCCTCGCCGCCCCGGCCGCCGATCCCGAGCAGCGCGACCGCACTGACGTCGAGCACGGACGCAACCGCGTGCGCGATCTCCGCGTACACCTCGTCGCGGCGCAGGCGCGGGATCGCCTGTTGCACGCGGGCGACCGCGGCGAGTCGCGCCGTGCGGCGCTGGAGGTCCTGGATCTGCCGCACGTTGCGGAGCGCGATCGACACCTGCGTCGCGAAGTCCTCGAGCAGGCGCTGTTCGGTGCTGTCGAACCGGCGCGGCGTGGCGAAGCGCAGGGCGAGCACGCCGAAAACGCGTCCCTCGCGCAGCGGCAGCAGCGCGACGGCGCGCACACCGTGCTCGACGAGCGCCGCATCCATTGCATCGACACCCGCCGTGCAGTCGTTCGTGAGGCGCAGGTCGTCGCAGAAGCGCGCCCGGTCGTCACGGACCACGCGCCCCGGTGCGCCGGTCCAGAACGCGTCTCGAAGCCGCGTCGCCAGCGACGCCTCAACACCCGTGATGTGCGCGGCCTCTACCGCCTCCGTGTCTGCATGTGCCAGATAGACCCCGACCCCCGACGCGCCCAACGACCCCTCGGCGACCAGCGTCAATCCCGCATAGAACTCGGCCGGCGTCGACGCGCGGGCGAGCTCGTTGGCGGTGCGGGCGAGAATCGCCGCGTCGCGCATGCCGCGAGCGGCCGCCGAGAAGAGGCGGCTGTTTTCGACCGCGAGCGCGAGGTGCGGCATCAGCGGCGCGACGGCCGCCAGGGCGTCGTCCGCGCTGCCCGCGGCGTCGTGCAGCGCGATCGCACCGATCGCCCGACCGCCGACCAGCAGCGGAATGGTGAGCGCGGATGCGCTCCGGTCAATCGGCTGCAGCACCGTCGCCACGTCGCGGAAGGCCCGGGCGGCGCTGTCACGCCCGTTGCCGTCATACCCGGCCTCGTCATCGCGATGACCGCCGCTCGTTACCGTCGCCGGCACGCGGCCGTGCGTTCCGATAATGCGAACCTCGTCGCCGGCGAAGACGAGGCACGCGGCCCCCGGGGCCCCCGTCAGCTCGGCGGTGAACCGCGCCGCCAGCAGCCCCACCCGTTCGACCTCGAGCGACTGGTTGAGCGTGCGCACCATCGCGTCGATCCGGGCCGCCTCTTCGCGAGGCGCCCCGGATCGGAAGCTGGATGTGTGGTCGATGGTGACGGAGGGTCGAGACACGGCGCCGGAGCGAGAGAGCGCAAATGAAGCTGGGGCGGCCACACACCCGGTGCGGAGTGACGACCCGCCCCTGGCGCCGTCACCCGGCGGGGGGAACCGCGCCGTCGAGCCTCACTGCACGCCGCGGCGCCTCGCTTCGGCCAGGGCGATGTTGATGTCGTTCGCGTGAAGCTGGTACTCGATCGGATTCCGCGTCAACTCCGCGTCCGACGCCCGCACGAAGGCCTGTGTCATCCGGGTGCGATCGGCCTCACGCCCCTCGAGCTCGGCCACGCGCGCGGCGAGAATCAGCCCGAGCAGGTGGTTGGGCGACTGCTGGAGGATGGTGTCCGCCTGCGCGCGGGCGAGCGGGAGCGCCCCACTGACCTCGCCGATCCGCCCGAGGTCGTAGCGGCGGTGCTCGTCGAGCGAGGGGAGCGCCTGGAAGGCGGCAAGTCCCATCGGGGCGAAGAACTGGACGCTGTCCGCCTTCCCCTCCTCATAGAGGCGCATGAGCCGGTCGTGCAGCCGATCGGCGCGCTCCTCGGGGGAGAGCTGCGAGATGTCCCCGGCGCTGGCGGGGCGGGGCGCATTCGGATCGCCGGCGAACGGACCGGCGGCACCCGGCGCGCCGGGCGCGGCGGCCGTCGCCGCGGGGGTGGGGATCGGCACGGCGCCGAACCGCTGCGCGGCCACGTAAGCCCCGAAGGCAAGCAGGGCGATCGCCGCGAACGCCCACGGGAGCGCGTTGGAATTCGTACCGCCGGTGCCGACGCCGGCGCCCGCCCTCCCGCCCTCGGCGCCCGCCGGGGTGCCGCAGCGATGACAGAACTTCGCGCCCGCGGCAAGCGGCGCACTGCAGTTCGCGCAGGCCGACCCGCCGACCGTGCTGCCGCATTCGGCGCAGAACCGTCCAGTGGCATCGGCGCCACAGGCAGGGCACCGGGTGACGGGAGCTTCGGGGGTGGGCATGACGAACTCGACATCCTGAAGGGGGGATGCCGGGAAAGTAGTGGACGGGCGGATCTGGGGTATGGGGCGGTGGGCGGTGGGCGGTGGGCTGTGGGCTGTGGGCTCTGGGCTCGGGGCGCTGGGCTTCGGGCTCTGGGCTCTGGGCGCTGGGCGCTGGGCGAGTGCATGGTTGTCACCGCGCAGGAGCGCCGAGAGGCGCGAGAGGAGGTGTCACCCCGCAGGAGCGCCGAGAGGCGCGAGTGTCGGGGAGCGAGCCAATGAGTAGCGAAAGCCCATCCCGACACTCGGTCGCTGCGCTCCCTCCTGCGGGACGACATCGTTTCACACGCTGCAGCCCACAAGTCCACATTCCGTCGCCCCTCCTACCCCGGCTGCTCGGCGCGAGGGGCGGTGTCACCCCGCAGGAGCGCCGAGCGCGCGAGGAGGTGTCACCCCGCAGGAGCGCCGCGCGCGCGAGGAGGTGTCACCCCGCCGGAGCGCCGAGCGCGAGAGGAGGTGTCACCCCGCCGGAGCGCCGCGCGCGAGAGGAGGTGTCACCCCGCCGGAGCGCCGCGCGCGAGAGGAGGTGTCACCCCGCAGGAGCGCCGAGAGGCGCGAGTGTCGGGGCGGGCTCACCCTCGCCCATACCGAGCCAATGAGTAGTGCAAGCCCGTCCCGACACTCGGTCGCTGCGCTCCCTCCTGCGGGATGACAACGTTTCACAGCCGTCACCCCACAGCCCACAGTCCACCGCCGCCCCGCCTACCGCGGCCGCGAGATCTGCTCCACCGTCTTCTCGGCGCGCTTGTCGCTCGGGCCGTCGCGGACGATGTCGGCCTGGGCGATGATCCCCACGAGCGAGCCCTTTTCGTCGACGATCGGGACGCGGCGCACCTGCTCGCGGCCCATCAGGTCGAGCACCGTCTCCAACTGGTCGTCGGGTTTGGCGGTGTGGATATTCTCGCTCATGATGTCGCGTACGCTCGTGTCGCCGCTCATGCCGTCACCGACGACGCGGAGGGCGACGTCGCGGTCCGTGATCACGCCGACGAGCCGACGGTTCTGGTCGCTATCGACCACCGGGATCAATCCGACGTCTTCCGTGCGCATCAGCTGGACGGCGTCGCGGACGCTCGAGTCGGGGGTCACGCACGCCGGGTTCCGGCTCATGATCTCTTTTGCGTTCATTCCTGCCTCCGAAGTTCATTGAGTGTGGGGGCGAGACGGGCAAGCGATGTGCCCGCCGCGACCCCGCGGGCTCATTCGCTCTCCCGCACGGCGATAACTTCTCGTCGCCTCCCGGCCTCTCCCCGCTCAGCGCTCCACCCCGCGCCCCACCGGCTCGTGCCCACTCGCCCGCTCGTGACTCCGCGCCCGCTCCTCCCCGCCGACCTCGGCGGCGCTACTGTCGGCGATCTCCTCACGCTGACCGAGGAGCACGATGTCCGCTTTCTCCGGCTTCAGTTCACCGACATCCTCGGCGTGAACAAGAACGTCGAGGTGCCGCGCTCGCAGTTCGAGAAGGCGTTGCGGGGCGACATGATGTTCGACGGCTCGTCGATCGAGGGATTCGTGCGGGTCGAGGAGAGCGACATGCTGCTGCGTCCCGATCTGTCGACCTTCCGGATTTTTCCGTGGCAGGAACGCGAGGGGCGCGTGGGGCGGCTGATCTGCGACATCACGATGCCTGACGGGACCCCGTTCGCCGGCGATCCGCGTCAGGTGCTCAAGCGACAGGTCGCCCACGCCGCCTCGCTCGGCTACTCGATGCTCGCCGGGATGGAAGCCGAATTCTTTCTGTTCAAGCGTGGGGCCGACGGCCAGCCCACGACGGAGACGCACGACATCGGCGGCTACTTCGACCTCACGCCGGTGGATCAGGGCGAGGACGCGCGCCGCGCGATCGTCGACGTGCTCGAGCAGATGGGGTTCGAAGTCGAGGCGGCGCATCACGAGGTCGCCCACGGCCAGCACGAGATCGACTTCCGGTACGCCGACGCCCTCACGACGGCCGACAACATCGCGACGTTCCGCTTCGTCGTCAGGCACGTCGCGCGCCAGTTCGGGATGCACGCCTCGTTCATGCCCAAACCCATCTTCGGGCAGAACGGCAGCGGGATGCACACGCACCAGTCGCTGCAGAAGGACGGCGTGAACGCCTTCTGGGAGAAGGACGCCGAGTGGGAGCTGTCGCGCACGGCGCTGCATTACATCGGCGGGCTGCTGCGGCACGCGCGGGCGTTCTGCGCAATCACCAATCCGCTGGTGAACAGCTACAAGCGACTCGTCCCCGGCTTCGAGGCCCCGGTCAACGTCGCCTGGTCGATGCGCAATCGCTCACCGATGATCCGCGTGCCGGATCGTCGTGGGGCAGGGACGCGCGTGGAGCTACGGATGCCGGATCCGGCGGCGAATCCCTATCTGGCGTTAGCCGTGCAGCTCGCGGCCGGTATCGACGGGGTGGAGACGGAGGCCGACTGGCGGGAGCCGGTGAATACGAACATCTGGGAGATGTCGCACCGCGAGCGGCGGCGTTTGCGGATCGATGATCTGCCGCGGAATCTGAGCGAGGCGTGTGATGAGCTGGAGAAGGACGCGCTGATCCAGGCGGCGTTAGGTGAGCATGTGACGACGCACTTTCTGGCGGCGAAGCGTCAGGAGTGGGAGGAGTACATCACGCAGGTGACGCCGTGGGAGTTGGAGAAGTACCTGGCGAAGTATTGAAGGGGGGGCGGGGGCGTCGGGACAGATGCATATCTCATGTCCCCGAAGGCCGGACGTCTGCAACTCGTCGTCGCGATTGGCGGGGTTGGTGGCGGCCGGCTGGTCGATAACGACCAATGGGCGCGCTGCACCGTCTCGCTGTGCCCACTTCTTCGGCGCGATCGACGATTCCGGGGGGGGAATCCGTCCATCTGTCACTGCCGCCGTGACAAATATGGATGATTTGTCCTTCCCATAATGACGAGACTCCACGACCTCGTCCGGCTCAAGCTCGCCGAGTCCTGCCGGCCAGACGACTCAC
>JBBQHX010000135.1:0-9568 GCA_038324385.1 Gemmatimonadales bacterium
CTCGTCGAGCAGCGCGTGGGCAAGGCGGGCGATCTCGTCGGCGCCGCGCTCGCGCAGCGGCGGCAGCTCCAGCGGCAGCACGGCGAGGCGATAGTAGAGATCCTCGCGGAATCGCTTCGCGCGCACCGCCTCACGCAGGTCCACGTTGGTGGCCGCGACCAGGCGCACGTCGACCTCGATCTCGCGCGAACCGCCAAGCCGCCGGAAGCGCTGGCTCTCGAGCACCGTGAGCAGCTTGGGCTGCAACTCCGGCGCGAGATCGCCGATCTCGTCGAGGAAAAGCGTGCCGCCGTCGGCCACCTCGAACAGCCCGCGCCGTGCGTGCTTGGCGTCGGTGAACGCGCCCTTCTCGTGGCCGAACAGCTCGGAGTCGAGAAAGGTGGCCGAGAAGCCGGCGCTGTTCACCTCGACGAATGGACCGCGGGCCCGCCCGGACATCGCGTGAATCCGGCGCGCGATCCATCCCTTGCCCGTGCCGGTCTCGCCGCCCAGGAGCACGGGCGCGGTGCCCGCCGAGAGCAGCTGCAGTTGATCGCCCAGCCGCCGCATGGCCGGCGACGAGCCGAGCGCGGCCAGCGCTGGCGAGGTGCCGCTCCCCGTCGGCACCAGCGTCGCGCGCAGGCGAAGCACCGCCTTCTCCCGCGCGCGCTCGGTCGCGAGCTCCAGGTGCTCGAAGTCGACGGGCTTCGTGAGGAAGTTCTCGGCGCCGCGCTTCAGCGCCTCGACGGCGGTCGCGATGTCACCGTGCCCGGTGAGCAGGAGCACGACAGCGTCAGGGTCGCGCGAGCGGAGCACGTCCACCACCTGGAGCCCCGACAGCCCGCGCATCTCGAGGTCAGTGATCACCACGTCGGGCCCGTCGCGCTCGTACAGCTCGATTCCCGTGCGCCCGTCGTGCGCACTGCTCACGTCCCATCCCAGCCGAGTGAAGAAGTGGGTGAGGGACGTGAGCAGCTGCGGGTCGTCGTCGATGAGGAGAATCGACTTGCTCATTGCCGGTGTTCGGAAATTGAACAGATCCAATCGAACTGTCAGCATCGGTCTTACGGCACTAAGCCGGCCAGTTCGCTGGGAGACTCGTACCCCACGCCGCGATTCGGCGCGCGGCGGTGTGCAAAAATCGGACACCTCCGACTGCGGCGGAAGTGTGACGCAGCGGGCTTTAAGTCGTGACGCACGAACGAGGTAACGTCGAGCGAAGTGAGCGGTACGCCACTCGCCATGGATCGTTGGCGCCTCGGTGGTCGCGAACGTTCAGCTCGCCGAGCCTCCAACGCACGGTCCCGAGCAGCCCGCAGCGACTCGATCGACGGGACACGGGATGCAGTCCTCGCCTTCAGCTCCGCGTGCAGTGATTCCGACCTTCACCACAGGCGATCGCCCCGCCGCCGCTCGATATCGGCTCCACCGAACCGCTCCGCTGGCGACGCCCCTGCCGGGCGACCCCACGTGATCACGCGGACACTCCGGGATCGCGACGCCACCGTTCGTCCGCCGGCGTCCAGTGACCCGGTGCCACTGCGCGTGCTCCTCGTCGAGGATGACTCTGCTGACCGGATGGTCGCGTGCCGGGCGCTGGCGCGGATGGCATCGTTCGAGTGCGACGTGCGGTGGGCGCCGTCGGGCGTGGCGGCAGCGGCCGCTCTCCGCGTCGGCGACCTCGATCTGGTAGTACTCGACCAGCACGTCGGCGCGCACACGGGACTCGAACTGCTGGCAGACGTCTTCGGTGGCCGTCCCGGGCTGCCGGTGGTGCTGCTCACCGACGACGCCGACGCGGACACCGACATGCAGGCGTCGAGCGCGGGCGCCGTCGTGCTGCTGGAGAAGGCGGATCTCACGCCGCGCGCGTTGGAGCGGAGCATACGCTACGCGCTCGCGCAGTGGCGCGCCGAGCGCGAGATCCGGAGTGCCCGGGCATTCTTCCACGCCGGCTTTGATGCGCTCCACGACCACGTCGCCGTCCTCGACATCGAGGGCACGATCGTCGACGTGAGCCCGGCGTGGGAGCGATTCGCGCGCGAGAACGGCTCGGTGCACCCGGATGCGTGGCGAGGCGTGAACTACCTCGCCGTGTGCGACGCCGCCACGGGAGAGCACGCTGAGTCGGCGGCAGCTGCGGCGCGCGGTATTCGTGCCGTGCTCGCGGACGAGCAGCCCACCTTCCGGCTGGAGTACCCCTGTCACGCGCCGCACGTCCAACGATGGTTCGTGATGCGCGCGGTGCGCTTCGACGACGCTGGCCGACCGCTGCTTTATGTAGCGCATCACGACACCACCGAGCGACGCCAGGCCGAGGACGCGCGGCGTGCGAGCGAGGATCGCTACCGGCGGCTGGTGGACACGTCGCACGACGGCATCTGCACCGTCGACGCGACCGGCGTCATCACGTACGCCAACGGCCGGCTGGCGGAGATGCTGGGTTACGAGCACGCGGAGCTGGCCGGCCAGTCGCTGTTCGACTTCATGTCACCGGACGAGGCATTCAGCGCCCGCACCCGCTTCGCGCGACGCCAGCGCGGATTCTCGGACGTCGAAGAATTGTCCTTTCGCCGGAAAGACGGCGCGATACTCTGGGTGCGCGAGGCCGCCAGCCCGATCCTCGCGACCGATGGCACCTTCATTGGCGCCATGTACGTGCTCGGCGACTTCACCGAGCGTCGGCACGCCGAGGAGGCGCTGCGGGGGAGCGAGACGCGGTATCGGTTGCTGTTCGAGCGCAATCCGATGCCGATGCTCGTGGTGGACTCCGCATCCCGACGGTTCCTGGCGGTGAACGACGCGGCAGTCGCGACCTACGGCTACTCGCGCGAGGAGCTCCTGTCCATGCGTCTGGACGACCTCAGACTAGCGGCCGAGCGCCCCGCCCTCGTCGAGCAGTTCACCACCACGAGTGGATTTCTGCGGGTGGGCGTGCGCCAGCACGTGTGCAAGGACGGTTCGATCATCGACGCGGACATCTTGTGGGACACCGCCAGCTTCGGTGACCGCCCGGCCCGGCTGGTGATGGCGAAGAACGTGACGGAACAGCGGCGCGCCGAGGCGGCCTTGCGCTCGGCGCACGAGACGATGACCACGCTCGTGAACGCGTCGCCGCTCGCGATCGTCACGGTCGACGACTGTGGGATCGTGATGATGTGGAACGCGGCGGCGGAGCGGATCTTCGGCTGGTCAGCCGCGGAGGCCATAGGACGCGAGTATCCGTTGCTCCCGGCGGAAGATCTCCCGGACTTCCACCGACGGCTCCGCGAGCAGCTCGCCGCCGGGACGGTCACCACCGGCGTGGAGACGTTGCGACTGCGGAGCGACGGGACCTTCGTGCCCGTGTCACTCGCGACCGCGGCCATGTGGCAGCCGGACGGTCGCGCGCTCGGCATCGTGTTTCTCGCCGACATCACCGAGCGCAGGAACGCGGATGCCGCACTGAACGAGACGCGGCGGCAGATGGAGCTCCTCCTCGCCTCGGCGGGTGAGGGGATTTTCGCCGTGGACGCCTCGGGACTCGCCACGTTCGTCAATCCGGCTGCCGCCCGGCTTCTCAGCGCCGCGCCCGAGCAGCTCGTCGGGAAGGACATGCACGTCCTCATTCACCATACCTGCCCCGACGGCAGCGCGTATCACGAGGACCACTGCCCCATCAACGCCTCCATCCGCGACGGGACCGTGCACCGCGTAGATACGGAGCTGTTCTGGCGCGAGGATGGGACGTCGTTCCCGGTGGAGTACGTGAGCACGCCGCTTCGCGAGGCCGGCCACATTGTCGGCGCAGCGGTCGCGTTCCAGGACATCACGCAGCGACGGCAGCTGGAGCTGCAGCTGCGGCAGGGGCAGAAGATGGAGGCCATCGGTCGACTCGCCGGCGGCGTGGCGCACGATTTCAACAATCTGCTTACCGTCATCACCGGCTACGCGGCGATGCTGCTCGCCGATCTGCCGGGGGACGATCCCATGCTCCCTGACCTGCGCGAGATTCAGGCGGCGAGCGCGCGTGCCGCCGGATTGACGCGCCAGCTGTTGGCGTTCAGCCGGCAGCAGGTGCTCGAGCCACGCGTGATCGATCTGCAGCTCGTGGTCGCGAACATGAAGAGCATGCTCCGCCGGCTCATCGGCGAGGACGTCGAGCTGTCGATCACGTCCAGATCGACGCTGGCGCACGTGCACGCCGACCCCGGCCAGGTCGAACAGATCGTAATGAATCTCGTGGTCAACGCGCGCGATGCGATGCCAGCGGGCGGGCAGCTCACGATCGACGTGCGGAAAGCGGCGCTCACGGCCGACGATGCAGCGCGCTTTCCCTACGTGACTCCCGGCGAGTACGTGCGGCTGAGCGTGCGCGACACCGGCGCCGGCATGGACGAGCTCACGCAGACGCAGATGTTCGAGCCCTTCTTTACGACCAAGCCGGTGGGGGAGGGTACGGGGCTCGGCCTCGCCACGGTGTACGGCATCGTCAAGCAGAGCGGCGGCTACATCTGGGTCGACAGTGCGCCGGGTGAGGGCGCCACGTTCCGGATCTACCTGCCGCGCGTGGTGGACGAGCCAACCGCAACGGTCGCCGCCACGCCGACGGCGATGGTGCCCTCGCGCACCGGGGCGACGGTGCTGCTCGCGGAGGACGACGACCGGCTGCGTGCGGTCATTGAGCGCATTCTCATGAAGCGTGGCTACACCGTGCTCGCCGCGTGCAGCGGCGCCGACGCCCTCGCGTTCGCGGAGCGCCACGATGGCACCATCGATCTGGTCGTGACCGACGTGGTAATGCCGAAGATGAGCGGCCAGGAGCTCGCCGAGCGATTCGTCGTGCGCCACGGCGACGTCCCGATTCTCTTTCTCAGCGGCCACTCCGTGGAGGCGGTGGCGAACCACGGCGTGCTGCGCGGCGGGTCGCAGCTGCTGAAGAAGCCGTTCATGCCGCAGGAGCTGGCGTTTGCCGTCAGCGAGCTGCTGCGCGTGCACTGCGGGCTGGCGGACACCGGTGAGCATCCCGCGATCGACGACGAGGGGACGCCGTGACGCGGCGGTCGATCCTTATCGTGGACGACGACGCCAGCGTCCGCGAGGCGCTCCGGCGCATGTTCCGGGCGCGCGAGTGGGACATCGCAGTGGCTGGGGACGCCGGATCGTGCATCGAGCAGTACGAGCGCGACCGCCCGGACGTGGTGCTGCTCGATCACGGCCTGCCCGGGCTCAGCGGGCTGCAGCTGCTAGCGGTGTTGCGCGAGCGCGATCCGGAGGCCACGGTGCTCATGCTCACCGGGCACGCCGAGATCCCGATCGCGGTGGAAGCCCTGGGCGCCGAGAACTTCCTCACGAAGCCGGAGGATCCCACGCATCTGGATGCGGCCATCGCGCGCGCCTTCGAGACCGCCGAGCTCAGGCGGCAGAACCGCTTCTACCCCGAGCAGAGCACCGGCCCAGTGCCGCGCGGCACCGACGGAGCGGTGGAGACGGCGGGGCTGCCGGCGCTGCGACGACAGATCGAGCTGCTGGCCGAGGGGACGACGCCGGTGCTGCTCACTGGCGAGACGGGCACCGGCAAGGGGTGGGTGGCCAAGCTGGTGCACGCGCAGTCGCCCCGCGCGGGAGCACCGTTAGTGGAGGTGAACTGCGCCGGCCTCACGGCCACCTTTCTCGACGCGGAGCTGTTCGGCCACGAGAAGGGCGCGTTTACCGACGCGAAGACGCAGGCGCCGGGACTGTTCGAGGTCGCGGACGGCGGCACGCTCTTCCTCGACGAGATCGGTGGCCTCGCGCCCGAGCTCCAGCCCAAGCTGCTCAAGGTGCTGGAATCGCAGCGCTTCCGTCGCCTCGGTGGCACGCGCGAGATCAGCGTGGACGTGCGGCTCATCGCCGCCACACACCACGACCTTGAGGCCGACGTCCGGGCGGGGCGCTTTCGCGAGGATATCTACTACCGGCTCGCGGTGTTCCCGCTGCACCTGCCCCCCCTTCGCGAGCGCGGGCGTGACGCGGTTCTCGCCCTCGCACAGCACCTGCTGGCGGAACTGCAGCACGGCCTCGGCCGCGGTCCCACGGCGTTCAGCTGCGAGGCGCTCACCGTGCTGCTCGGACATGCCTGGCCGGGCAACATCCGCGAACTCCGGAACACGATCGAGCGCGTGCTGCTCCAGGCGCGCGACGAGCGCGAAATCGGCGTGGAGCACCTGCCCGCCGATCTGCGCGGGCTCCCCCGGAGGGGCGGCCCGCCGGCTACCGATGCGGAGGGCGACGATCTTTCGCTCGCGCTGGCCGAGCGCCAGCACATCGCGCGGGTGCTGGCGCGCGTGGGCGGCAACCGCGTGCACGCGGCGCGCGCGCTCGGCATCGCGCGCGCCACGCTGTACAAGCGGCAGAGCGAGATTTAGCGCGGCGCTCGTGGTGTTCAGTTCCCGGACATTGTCTCGATTCGTGCCGGCGCCGATGGCGGGCCTCGCGAGGCTGGCAGCACGGCTCGAACAGCCGTCGCAGGGCGGCTCGTACTGTCTGGTTCCTGGACAGCGCGACCCGTGTGCAACAGCCGACTAATGTCCCGTAAACGCATACACGAACGGCGGTTACCAGCCTCGTGCCAACGGGCATGCAATTCGCTAATTGGAAGGTGTGGCCGAGTCCGCCTGCCCCAGCCGCACGACGCCCGTCCTACCCCCGTTCGTCGAGTGTAGATAACGATGGACACTGTCTGCATCCAGGCCCCCGCCTCGCCCCCGTTGCGTCGAGCCGGCCGTTGCGAGAGCGCCGAGTGACCCGCGGGGACGCCCGCCGTCGGCCGCACCCGGCGCAGGCGCTCGAGGCGCGGAAGTTCGCCGCCATCGGGCAGCTCGCCTCGGGGATCGCGCACGAGATCAACACGCCCACGCAGTACATCGGCGACAACCTGCGCTTTCTGCTGGACGCGTTCCGGCAGCTCGCCGCCCTGCTGCCGGCCGATGCGGTGGAGCGCGCGGACGAGTCATCCGAGTTGGCGTATCTCCTGGAGGAGATTCCGAACGCGGTCGCGCAGTCGCTCGACGGGGTCACTCACGTGGGCCGGATGGTCGCCGCGGTGCGGCTGTTCGCCACCGCGCGGGTGGGCGAGATCGTGATGGTCAATCTGAACGACGCGGTCGAGAGCGTGCTGACGTTGGCCCACAACGAGTGGAAGTACGTCGCGCAGGTGCAGCGCGACCTCGATCCGACGCTGCCACTCGTCCCATGCGCGGAGGCGGAGGTGCGGCAGGTAATCCTGAGTCTCGTGCTCGACGCCGCCCGCGCCATCGCCGCCGCGTCCCCGGCCGGCGCACCGGCGACGGCGCTCGGCACTATCGTCGTGACGACGCGGCTCGACGACCATTGCGTGACACTACGTCTTTCAGACACCGGCATCGCCGACACGACGGGCACGACGGAGCGCGCGCGGGCCCTCGCCGTCACGCGCGAGCGGGTGGTCGCGCAGCGTGGCGCCGTCCGCATCGCATCGACGGCGAGACAGGGCACGACCGTGATCGTTCAGCTCCCGCTGCGAAGCGACGTCGTGCTGGAACGCCCGATCATCGCGTCCGCCGTCGGGCGTGCCGCCGGCAGCATCGCGTAGGAGCCGCGCACATGTCATCAGCCACCCGCCCACGCCTTCTCTGCGTCGATGACGACGCGAGCGTCCTCGCCGCGCTGAACCGCCAGCTCCGCCATCGCTACGACGTCGTGCTCGGGCATGGCGCCCTGGCCGGCCTGGAGCGACTGCGCGACGCGGGGCCGTTCGCGGTCGTCATGTCGGACCTGCACATGCCCGGGATCGACGGACGCGCGTTTCTGGCCGAGGCGCGCGTGATCGCTCCCGCCAGCGTCGCCGTGCTCCTCACTGGGAGCGGTGAGGGTAGCGGCGTGGGCAACGACGGCCTCGACGACCTGATTTTCTGCCAGATCCCGAAGCCCTGCCTTCCGGACGTGTTGTGGGCGGCGCTCGACGCGGCGGTCGCGCACCACGAGCGTGCGCGCCGATGATGACCGAGGCGCGTGCGCGGGTGCTGTGCGTGGACGACGAGGCCAACGTTCTGGCCGCGCTGAGCCGCACGTTGCGGTCGCACTACGAGGTGGCAACCGCGGAGGGCGCGGATGCCGGCCTTGCGCGGCTCGCGTCGGAGCCGCCATTCGCCGTGGTCATCTCGGACCTGCGGATGCCGGGCACAGATGGCGCCGCATTTCTCGCCCGCGTCCGGCAGCTCGCACCGGACACGGTGCGCGTCCTCCTGACCGGCAACGCGGATCTCAACGGCGCGATCGCGGCGGTAAACGAGGGACAGCTGTTCCGCTTCCTCGTGAAGCCGTGCGCGCCCGACGTCCTTCTCGGGGCTCTCAAGGCGGCGACCGAGCAGCACCGGCTCGTGACCGCGGAGCGGGTGCTGCTCGAGCAGACCGTGCACGGCAGCATCAAGGCGCTGACGGACCTGCTCGCGATCGTCCAGCCGGCGTCGTTCGGACGGGCGACGCGGCTCAAGCGACACGTCGAGGGGTTGGCAATCGAGCTCGGCGTGCCTGACCGCTGGCAGGTGGAGGTGGCGGCGCTGCTCTCGCAGGTCGGCTACATCGTACTGCCGCCCGAACTGGCGGAGCGGGTGCGTCAGGGGCGGCCCCTCACACGCGCCGAGCAGGATCTCGTCGCCCGGTTGCCACGCGTCGCGGAGCAGCTCATCGCGTCAATCCCGCGCCTGGAAGCCGTGCGCGCGATTCTGCTCCACCAGAACGCGCCGTTCGCCCCCGATCGCGACGCAGCCCGCGACGCCGTGCCTTACGGCGCACGCCTGCTCAAGGTCGCGCAGGACTACGACGCGCTTCAAGCGCAGGGGATGGCGCCCGCGGTCGCGCTCGACGTGCTCGAGGGGCGCGAGCGCCTGTACGACCCGGCGGTGCTCGCCGCACTGCGCCGGGTGTGTGGCGTGGAGGAGCAGGCGACGGTCATTACGGAGATTCGCCTCGCCGACGTGCACCTCGGGATGATCTTCGCCACCGACGTCGTGTCGGCCAACGGCCTGCTGCTCGTCGCGCGCGGCCAGGAAGTCACGGCGAGTCTGCTCGAGCGCATCCGCCACCTGTGGTGCGGGTTCGCGACGAACCTGCATGTGAGCATGATCCTCCAGGTCGCCAGCCACACCCGGCCGGCGCTTCAACCCACTGCCTGAGGCGCGTCGATGACCGTTCAACAGACCGTCCTGCTGGTCGACGACGATCCGCACCTGCTCGCCGCGCTCCGGCGCACGCTCCGCCACGAGCCGTATGAGATCCTGCTGGCCGACACCGCCGGTGCCGCGCTGTACCTGCTCGCGACGACGCCGGTCGACGTGCTGGTCACCGACCAGCTCATGCCGGCTTCTCTGTCGAGGAGGCCCTCGGCGCCACCCTGGACGACTTCGTCTGCGCGGAGGACCGGTCGGACATGCTCGTCGCCATGCGGGCGCTCGTCCGCGGTGAGCGGCCACAGTTCAATCAGGCCCTCCGCTACCGAACGCTGGACGGCGGGATTCGCTGGCTCGGGCTGCACGCTCGGCCGCGTACCGATGCGGTTGGCCGTATCCTCGGCACGGCAGGCACACTCAAC
>JBBQHX010000136.1:0-9544 GCA_038324385.1 Gemmatimonadales bacterium
GTGACTGATGCGACGCTGGCACCACTCGCGCTGGAGGAGCTGCTCGTCGAGCTGCTGACGCGACTGCAATCGATTCTCTCGGCGGATGTCGCCTGCGTCCATCTGCTCATGCGCGACGGCGTGCAGTTGGAGCTGTGCGAGTGCGTGGGCGTCACGTCGGAGATCGCCGATCGCGTGCGCATTCCGTTGGGGAGCGGCATCGTCGGGCGAATTGCCGCGCGCAAGGAGCCGCTCGCCGTCACCGACGTGTCAGCCGCTGACGCCTACGATCCAGTGCTTGGGGCGCACTACGCCTCGTTCCTCGGCGCGCCGCTGACGCTCCCCGACTGGGAAGTGGGGCCGGGCGAGACGGGAATCGCCCGGGACCATGTGATCGGCGTACTGCACGTGGGCACGGTGGCGCCGCGGGAGTTCACGCCGGCCGAAGTGGAGCTGATGGAGCTCGTCGCCCAGCGGGCCGCGTCGGCGATCGAGCGGGCTCGGCTGTATCAGTCCGAGCGGCGCGCCGAACAGCGATTCCGGCTGCTGGTGGAGAACGTGACGGACTACGCCATCTGCCTGCTCGATCCCGACGGCATGGTGACGAGCTGGAACGCCGGCGCTGAACGGCTCTATGGCTACCCGGCGCCGGAGGTCATCGGCCAGGGCGTCGACATGCTGTTTCCGCCCGAGTCCCGCGAGATCGATACGGCTGCGACGATGCTGGCCGCGGCCAACGAGCGTGGGCGGGTGGACGGCGAGGGATTGCGGCTTCGCGCCGACGGCGCGCTCTTCTGGGCGGAGGCGTCGTTCATCGCCCTTCGCGACGAGCACAATGACGACCGCCACATCGGCTTCGCGATGCTTACGCGGGACCTCACGGAGCGGAAGCAGGCCAACGAGGCGCTGCTGGCGGCGAAGGAATCGGCAGAGGTGGCGAACCGGGCGAAGAGCCAGTTCCTGGCGACGATGAGCCACGAGATCCGCACGCCGATCAACGCGATCGTCGGGTACGCCGAACTGCTCGAGATGGGGCTCGACGGGCCGCTGAGCGTCGGCCAGCTCGAGCGACTGGGGCGCGTGCGGGCCAGTGCAAACCATCTGCTCGCGCTGGTCAACGAAGTGCTCGACCTGTCCAAGATCGAGGCGCATCAGCTACACGTCAGGCGGATCCGCGGATCGGCTGGCGACGCGGCGGCGGCGGCCATCGGGCTGGTGTTGCCGCAGGCCGGCTCGCGCGGCGTGGCGGTACTCGCCGCCTGTACGCCCGATGGCGACGTGCCGTTCTTCGGCGATCCGTCGCGCGTCGGCCAGGTGCTGGTGAACCTGCTCTCCAACGCGGTCAAGTTCACCGAGCGGGGCGGCACGATCACCGTCGACTGCCTCGTGACCGGCTCACCCGCGGGACGCGCGGTGCTTGCGGAGGGCGACTGCTGGTGCGGTATCCGCGTCCAGGACACCGGCATCGGGATCGCCGCCGAACAGCAGGATGCCGTCTTCGAACCGTTCGTGCAGGCGGAAGGCAGTGGCGCGGTCACCGGCCCGAGCCCGGTCTACACGCGCGCGCACGGCGGCACGGGGCTCGGCCTGACGATCAGCCGGCGCCTCGCGCGGCTGATGGGCGGCGACGTCACCGTCGAGAGCGAGTTGGGTGTGGGGTCGACGTTCACGCTCTGGCTTCCCGCGCCGCCTGACGTGCGCGCGGACGCACTCGATGGAGCCAGCGACTGCACCACGCCGGAACGGCGCTCGCGCGTGCGCCTGCCGAATGGGCTCGTCGCCACGGGAGCCGCACTGCGGATCGGCATGGACGAGCTGTTACGCGCGCACATCAGCCGCCTCCGCGCGGAGCTGGAGGCCCCGGGAATCGGGGACGTCACCGATGCAGAGCTCGAAGATCACATCGGCACCCTGCTGGCGGAGATGGCGCGCACGATGGTGCTGATCGAGGAGTCGGGCGGGGAGACGTCGGCGATGCTGCGCGACGGCACCGAGATCCAGCGACTGGTCGCCGAACGCCACGGCGGGCAGCGGGCCTCGCTCGGGTGGACGGAGGGGCTGCACCGGCGCGAGGTGGCGCTGCTGCGCGAGGACGTCGAGGCGATGCTCCGCCGGCGGTTGAGCGACGAGCCGATCGACCTGGACGGCGCGCTGGCCGTGCTCGGCCGGTTGATCGACAACGCCGAACGGTCGGGAGTGCACGGGCTGATCTCGTCCTCGCTCGCCGTCGACTGACGCCGAGCGAGCGCCGTTCGCTCGCCGTCGACTGACGCCGAGCGAGCGCCGTTCGAGGGCGGCGTCGCTCAGAAGTCGTAGCTGGTAGCGAGGAAGCCCCACCGCACGGCGCGCGCGCCTGACGCCGACTCGCGCAGGAAACGGCCGGGCGCGAAGTGGGCGATGCCGCCCGTCAGGCGCACCGAACCGGCGACGCGGTAGGCGAATGTGAGATCCGCCTCGGTGCCGATCGCGCGGGATCCGGGCGCGGCCGCCCGAAGCAGCGTGCCTCCCTTGGAGTGGGCGCCGTCAGTCGTGCGCAGCCGCGTGAAGCGGTAGGCCGTCGCGCGCAGCTGCAGCCGCGGGCGCGGCGTGACCGTGCCCGCGATGCGCGCCTCAACCGTGTTGGGCCGGCCGACGACATCGGCGATGCCGCCATGCGCGTGTCCCGTCGCGAACGGCACGTGGAAGCTGCCCACCCGCGCGTCGTCCGGATCGGCGTCGCCGCTGCCGGCATCGAAGCCGATGCCCAACTGCGACATCCATGCGCCGCCGAGTGCGGCAGTGATCTCGCTCGCGACGAACCACGCGGCGACGCGCCTTCGATCGAGCCGTCCCGTCTGCCAGGCGCCTTCCAGCTCGTAGCCGAGCGTGCCCGGCGTCGCCGGCTGCTGCACGCGGCCGCCGGTCGTCAGGCGGCGGTGCTCGCCGCCGGCGCGCTCCTGCCGATAGTCGAGCGCGTAGAGCTGCCAACGCTGATCGGCCGCGCCGAGCGTTGCCGAGGTGAGGGTGACCATGCTGTCGGCGCGATTGAGCGCGCGGGCGCGGATGGCCAGCGGGCGCGCGTACGACAGTTCGGCCGTCAGGCGCCCTGCCGCGCCGCCGAGCTGCACGGCGTCGAAGGTGCGGCGCGCGTTGCCCCAGTCGGCCGCACCGAGCAGCCGCTCGCGCCCCAGACTGAGCGGCTGGCGACCGACGCGGAGGGCGAGCGTCGGGGCCGGTGCGCCCGTGGCCGACGTCGGCGCGCAGCAGCGCAGCGTGACGGTTGCCGCGTCGAGATCGAGCTGGTCTTCATCGGACGGCGGCCGCGCACCGGGGAGCTCACGACTGTGCGAAACGGCATGCCGCGCCGAGAGCTCCGCCGCCACATAGCGCGTGGTGATCCGGCCGCCGACGATCAGCCGTGTGAGCGCATATACGTCACGCTGCGCCGGACCGGCCGCGAGCTGGTAGTGCGAAACGGCCTCCGCGCGTGTGCGGAGCTGCGCCGAGGTCTGTAGCCAGCTCGGCAGCCGCAGCGGCCGGCGTGGAGCGGGCTGGACGACGGTATCCGGTGTCGGCGCGACGAGGCCAGCGGTGTCGGCGGCAGGGGATCGGAGCGCGAAAGTAGCCGGGGGCATCTGCACCGGAACCACGAACGCGAGCAGGAGCGGGAGCGGGAGCGGGAGCGGGAGCGGGAGCAGCATGATCGGTGACGCGACGACGCGCCGGGACGAGTGGGCCGCCACACGGCAGGGGTGGCGTGTGCACAGCGGAATCAGCACCGTGTAGGAACGTTGCGACCGCGGGCTGGCGGCCACCATCGGCGGAACGCTGAAGCTCCGTCAGGGAAACGCCCCCACAATCGTCTAATGACGACGGTGCCTCGACGCGACCGCATGCATGCGGGTATGCTTCAGCGTACCGACGACGCGCTTCCATCCGATCGTCGTCATCATCGCCGCGCGCTGCGTCCCGCGTCCCCCACTGTAGGAGAAGTCCGATGCGTTTCCCGCTTCGCGAGCCCGTCAACGGGATCACCCACCTGATCGGTGCACTGCTCTCGGCGGTGGGCCTCGTCGCGTTGATGGCCGTGGCGGTCAACAGCGGGAGCGTCAAGGTCGCCGTGGCGTTCGCGATTTTCGGGACGAGTCTCGTGCTGATGTATACCGCGAGCGCGCTCTATCACTCGCTGCCGCTGACGCCGCGCGGGCTACAGATCTTCCGCCGCGTCGACCACGTGATGATCTACGTGCTGATTGCCGGTACCTACACGCCCGTCTGTCTCGTGATGCTCCCGGGGCGGCTCGGCACGGGACTGTTGGTCACCGTCTGGTCGATCGCCGCGCTCGGCACGATTCAGAAGATCGCCTGGCTCGATGCGCCGCAATGGCTGTCCACGGCGCTCTATCTGGGTATGGGCTGGATCGCCGTGCTGGTGGTGCCGGGATTACTCTCGGTCGCGCCGGCGGGCTTCCTCGGCTGGCTGGTAGCCGGGGGGCTGTTGTACAGTGTGGGCGCGGTGATCTACGGAACGAAGTGGCCGAACCTCGTGCCTGGCGTGTTCGGATCGCACGAGATCTGGCATCTGTTCGTGATGGCGGGGAGCTTCAGCCACTACTGGGCGATCCTGCGCTACGCCGCCTAGCGCCCGCGTCTACGGTCCGCGCAGCTCGACGACCGCCGTGCGCACGGCGTTGTTGCCGTAGCCGAGGACGTTCCAGTCGGGCTCGTCAGGCTGGACGGCGCCTGACGCGTCGGTGGCCCGGCTACGCAGGGCATGGCGCCCGGGTCCCCGCAGGGCGAGGGTCGCCCGCCAGCGGGACCATGCGTGCGACGATGCGGGGGGCTCGATCACGGCGTCGTGCCACGCCTCGCCGCCCCCGCTGGCGACCTCCACGCGCACGATCTCGCCCGCGCCCGACCAGGCCCATCCCCACACCTCGACCGTTGGTGCGTCGAGAACGGCGCCGTCAGCGGGGGCGACGATGATCGACTTCACGCGCATCAGGTCCACCGGCGTGGTGCCGGCCTCGCTCGTGTACACGTAGCGGCGCGTCTGGAAGTAGCCGTCGAAGGGCTCGGTCACCGCCTCGAGCCGCGCGACCCACTTCACGCTCGCCATGCCGTACCATCCGGGCACGACGAGCCGGACAGGGGCGCCGTGCGCGGGGGTGAGCGGCTCGTCGTTCATCGCGAGGGCGAGCATCGTGTCCGGATGCAGCGCCGTGCGAAGGGGGATCGAGCGCGCGAACCGCACCGGGCCGTCGGCATCCTCGCGCGGCCCCGCATCCGCGCCAGCGGCGACGATCTCGATCGCGTCGGCGCGGAGGCCGGCGCGCGCGAGGAGCGGCGCCAGCGGCACGCCGGCCCAGCGCACGGTGCTCAACGCGCCGCTCTGCCACGGCTCGCCGGCCGGCAGCGGGCGCATGGCGAGCCGATCGTTGCCGGCGCACTCCATCGTCGTGACGACGGTGTGCTGCGGCAGCGCGCGCAGTTCGGCGATGCCGATCTCGAACGCCACTGCCACCGCACCGTCGATCGTGAGGCGGTGGTGGTCGGGGTCGAGCGGCGGCGTGGCGAAGTTGCTGCGGACGTACACCTGCGGGCCAGGCGTAACCGGCGCGGCCAGCGCGGGCACCGGTGTCTCGGCGTTGAGCGGCGACGGCTTGATGACGACGAGCGCCGGCTCGTCAGGCTCGCGGCTCGTCACGAGGACGCCAGCGCGACCGACGCGACCCGCGCCGACTCGGCCAGCACCGCCGCGCCGACGAAGAGGCTCTCCTCGGCGACACGGAAGCCGGGTGTGTGGGCAGTGACGCGCTCGTACCCTGCCTCACGCGCGCCAAAACGCAGGAAGCAGCCCGGAATGCGCTCCATGTAGACGGCGAAATCCTCGCCCGCCATGTTGAGCGTCGGCAGCGGGACGATGGCCGCGGCGCCAAGCAATTGTTCGGCGGCCGCACGGGCCCACGCTGCCTCACGCGGCGGGTTCACGATTGGCGGCGGCCCGAGGTGAATGGTGACCGTGGCCGCGAGCCCGTAGGCCGCCGCCGTGCCCTCGGCGATGCGGCGCACCTCGTCGCAGAGGAGCTGTCGTGTAGCGGGATCGAGCGCGCGAAGGGTGCCGGTGAGCGTCGCCTGGTCCGGGATGACGTTGGGCGCGGTGCCGGCATGAAAGGTGGCGACGGTGAGCACGCCCGGAATCGACGGATCGAGGCGGCGTGCGACCACCGTCTGTAACGCGCCGACGAGCGCGGCCGCCCCGACGACTGGGTCGGCCGCTTCCTGCGGACGGGCGCCATGCCCGCCGCGTCCCGTGATCGTGATCTCGAACGTGTCGGCGGAGGCGGCGAGGGCCCCCGCCTGCGCGACGACCTCGCCGACGGCGAAGCGCGGATCGACATGCCCGCCGAAGATCGCCGCCACACCGTCGAGCGCGCCTGACGCGAGCACGGCCGCCGCGCCGGCGCCGCTTTCCTCGGCGGGCTGCAGCACAATCAGCACGTCACCCTCGGCGGGGTGCGCGGCGAGCAGCGTCGCCGCGCCGACCGCCCAGGCGGCGTGCACGTCGTGTCCGCAGGCGTGCATCACACCCGGATGCACCGACGCAAACTCCAACCCGGTGGCCTCGGTGACCGGCAGCGCGTCGATGTCACCGCGGATGGCCACCACCGGCGCGCCGCGGCGGCGGCCGCGGATGCGCGCGACCAGGCCAGTGCCCGCGACGCGCTCGAGCGACGCGGGGCCGAGATCGGCCAGGGCCCGCTCCAGCGCGGCGGCGGTGCGTGTCTCGGCGAACGACAGCTCGGGATGCCGGTGCAGGTCGCGGCGGAGCGTGACGAGCCCCTCACGAGTCTCGTCGGAGAACAGCGCGGCGATCGTGGCGTGCGTCATGCGGCAGCCGAGGAGGGGAGCGCGAGCGACTCGTAGCGCACGGTGAGATCGTCGATCCGTCCCGTATCAATTTCCACGCCGAGCCCCGGTTGGTCGAGCGGCACGGCGACCATGCCGTCGGCGTCCATGGTCCAGGCGGGGCTCACTACATCCTGCGCCCAGTAGCGCGCACTGGGCGAGAGGTCGCCGGGCATCGTAAAACCGGCCAGCGACGCCAACGCCACGTTGTAGGCGCGGCCGACGCCGCTCTCCAGCATCCCGCCGCACCAGACCGGGATGCCTGACGCGATGCAGAGGTCGTGGATGGCCACCGACGACGCCAGCCCGCCGACGCGTCCCGGCTTGATATTGACGATCCGGCCGCTCCCCAGTTCGATCATGTCGTGCGTGCGGTCAACGTCGGTGATCGACTCGTCGAGGCAGATCGGCGTCGTCAGGCGACGCTGGAGCGCCGCGTGCCGCACGAGATCATCGCGGCCAAGCGGCTGCTCGATCATCGTCAGGCCGAACGCGTCGAAACGCGCGAGATGGTCGGCGTCGTCGAGGGTGTAGGCGGAGTTCGCGTCGGCCATTAGCGCGGTGTCGTCCCCGACAGCCTCGCGCGCGGCGGCCAGGAACTCCATGTCGGCGCCGGGTTTGATCTTGACCTTGATCTTGCGGTAGCCGTCGTCGAGCGCGGTCCGCGCGCGGTCAGCCAGCGCGCCGGGCGTCGCCTGGATGCCGAGCGAAATTCCCGTGGCGACGCGGTCGCGCGTGCCGCCGATGAGGCGCGCCAGCGGCATCGCGAGGCGTGTCGCGGCGAGCGCCCAGGCGCCCATCTCGGTGACGGCCTTGGCCATCGGGTGGCCGCGGAAGTCGAGGTCGAGCGCCGGACGCAGCGCCGCCGGCGCGTCGAAGCGACGGCCGAGCACCCGCGGGGCGATCCACGTCGTCAGCGCATGCCAGGCGGTGTCGATCGTCTCGGGGCTGTAGTTCGGCTCCTCCCCCGCGACGCACTCCGCCCACACCTCAACGCCGTCCACGTCGCGCAACTGGGCGAGCAGGATCCGCCGCTCGACCACGACGCCTGACGAGATCCGGAACGGCTCGACCAGCGGCAGGCGGATCTCGCGAAGGATGATCCGATCGAGATGAACGGCGGCGGACGCGGGAGTGGCGGTGGGCGACGTCGACATCGAGAGCCGGATCCGGTGCTGGCTTGCGCGGCGGTGGGGACGAACGGACGCGCCTCGGTGGAGATGACCGGGCCGCGTTGGATGGAGGCTACCGGTGCGTGACCCGCGGATCAACCGTCGAGTGTGACGGACGACCGCGGCGACGCACCTCGCGGTGGCGAGATCCGCCGGAGGAATCACCCGCGCATGAGCCAGTAGTGGCCGGGCGCCCCGGCGAGGCCGGGTTCGAAGCGCGTGACGGTGTAGCCCTCGGCGAACGCTCGAGTGAACGCCTCGCGCGTCGAGGCACGCCACGCCGCCGCCCGTTCCTCCGACCGGGCGCGCTCGGCGTGGATGTCGGCGGGAATCGCGATGCGGACCATCGGTGGGTGCCCGCGAAGCAGCGAGGCCAGCCCTGGGATGAGAACGCCGGGAGCCGCGTTCAGCACCGGCGCAGCGTCGGGCGATGCGGGCGTGGTGCCGGGTGCCTCACGCGGCGGCCACTCGCCGATGGGCCAGATCACCACCAGCCGATCGGTGCCGACGCCGCGGTGGAGGGGGCTCCCGGTGTCACGCCCGTACATGTCCGGCACATACTCGGCGACGCGCGCGCCCAGTCGCTCGAGGTTGAAATAGGCGTTGCGGGCGACGAGCGGATCGTAGGTCCAGTACATCCGCGTCGCCCCGATCGCCGCGACCGCATCGTGCTGATGGCGCTTGAGCGCGCGGCCGAGTCCGCGTCCCTGCACGTCGGGGCGCACGGCGAGCATGTCCGACCAGTGCACGATCGCGCCCTGCTCGACCCCGGTGATGCCGAAGACGAAGCCGAGCAGCGCATCATCGCCCGTGTCGAAGGCGCCCGCGGTCACGCCGCCGACGCGCTGACTGATCTTGAGGATCGTCGCGGGAACGGCCTCGCGAAAGCCCGGGCCCCAGGTGACCTGTTGCAGCTCCACACATGCCGCGTACTCCGCCTGCGTGCGAAGATCGCGGATCTCGATGTCGTGCATCGGCAGGATCACACCTCGCCGCGGAGGAGCGCTTCGGCGGCCGCGCCGGTGATGTCGCGATTGTAGATCGGCATGCCCGGCTCCTGGCGCCGCCCCCCGTCGCGGAGCCCGCCCGAATCGACGGCGGCGAAGCCGATCTCTTCGATCAGCCGGGCGACGAGCGCCTTGGCGGCCGCGTCGTCGCTGGCGAGCGGGACGGCGCGCCGGCCGGCGTGCAGGCGGTCGTGCCGCGGCTGGGACGCCAGATGCTCCCAGTAGATCGTGTTGAACGCCTTCACGAGCCGGGCGCCGGGAAGGCGGGCTGCCACCTCGCCGCTCGAGGTCGAGTCGCCCAGCTCCTCGATCCCGCCATCGGCCGTGTACGGGTTCATCGCGTCGATGACGATCTTGCCGGCGACCAGCTCGGGCGCGGGATAGCCGTCAACCGCGCGCCAGGGGAGCGCCAGGAGGACGATATCTCCGAAGCGGGCGGCGTCCTCGCTGGTCGTCGCCTGCACGACGGGCGAGGGAAGCTCCGCGTTGATCGACGCG
>JBBQHX010000137.1:0-9482 GCA_038324385.1 Gemmatimonadales bacterium
GGCCCGGTGGATCCGCTCCCCGACGTACTGGCGCAGCAGCAGCCGTGGATCGTGCTGCGTGTAGAGGGCGACGCGCGGCGCAGCCTTGCTCGCGCGGTGCAGCCGCGCCGCGTCGGGCGCGCCAACCTCGATCCAGGCACGCAACGCGCCCGTCAGGTCGCGCACCGCGAGCGCCGGCTCGTCAGGCTCGGCGAGCCCCTTGGAGAAGGCCAGCCCCTCGGTGTGCTCGAGACAGTAGGCGATCACCCGCGTCCACAAATACTCCGCCGTCTCCGACGGGTGGCGGGCGACGCGCAGCGACAGCGTCTCGTAGACGCCGCGATCGACGTGCGCGAGTTGAATCTCGAACGTGTGGACGGTTGCGCCGAGGGCCACGAGAATAGGAGCAGGAGACAGGAGGAGACAGGAGATGGGAGGTGGAAGATAGAAGATGGGAGATCGAAGGCGGGATCGAACTCGCCGAGCGGGCGTTCGCGCGACGAGTGGAATAACTTGTTCCCGACGGTACGCCTCTACCCCGCCCATCCGCCCCATGCCTCACGCCGATACCTCGCCGATCTCCGTTACGCGCCTGCTCCTCCCGCTCGCCAGCGCGATCATCGTGCTGGCCGGGATGCGGGCCGCCGCGCCGGTGATCGGCCCCGTGCTGATCGCCATCCTGATCACGGTGGCGTGGAGCCCTGGCTCGCGCTGGTTGCGCGATCGCGGCTGGCCGCCCGCCGTCGCCGCCCTGACGGGGATCGTCCTCGGCGTGGCCGTGATCGCACTGATCGGGTTGCTGGTCGGCACGTCCCTGGTGCAACTGCAGGGGAAGCTCCCCGAGTACCAACAACGGGTCGAGATCCTCCGCGGATCGCTCTCGGCGCTGCTCGCCCGGCTCCCGATCGAGTCGTCACAGGTGCTCTCGGCGGAGGCGCTGCAACCATCGGCGCTGGTCGGCTCGACGCTGCGGGTGATTCGCGGCATCACGACGGGCGCCGGCGCACTCGGACTGCTGATCATCATCATGGCGTTCATCATGATCGAGGCGGTTCGCTATCCGCAGAAGCTGTACGAGGCGATCCGGACCACCGAAGCGTCGACAGGGCGCATCGGGGCGTTCGTCCAGAGCCTGCGCAGCTACGTCGTGATCAACACCATCTTCGGTCTGGTCGCGGCGGTGCTGAACACGGTGCTGATGCTCGCGCTCGGCGTGGACTTCGCGCTGCTCTGGGGTGTGCTCAGCTTTCTGCTCAGCTTTCTGCCGAACATCGGCTTCGTCCTCGCGCTGGTGCCGCCGGCGTTGCTCGCCCTGCTGGAGTTCGGTGTGTCGCGGGCTGTGATGGTGGTGGTCGGCTTCACGGTGATCAATTTCATCGCCGACAATGTGATCAAGCCGCGATTCGTCGGCGAGACGCTCGATCTGTCGCCGGCGGTGGTCGTGATCTCGCTGGTGTTCTGGGGGTGGCTGCTGGGACCGGTCGGCGCGCTGCTCGCCGTGCCGCTGTCGATCGCGCTGCGGTTCGGCTTCGAGGCGTTCGGCGAACTACGCTGGCTCGCCCACCTGATGAGCGATCGGGATCCGGTCGTGCCGCCGGGGGCTCCGGTCGCACCGCCGCCGCCGCCGCCGGTCAGTCGGGGAACACCTGCCTGACGAGGCGGGCGAAGCGGGGGTTGCCGCGCAGTCGCGCGAGCTGCGGATCGACGCGGAGAAAGACCATCGAGTGCGAGCGCTGCACGCGAGCCCGCTCGAGCCAGTCGAGCGCGCGATCCGCCCGACCGAGCGCCTCGTGGAGCTTGGCGATCTCGTAGGCCGGCACGTAGCCGCCGCTATCGGCGCGCAGCGCGAGCCGGCCGAGCAGCGCCTCCGCCTCGGCACGTTCGCCGGCGAGCGCGAGCGTGCGGGCCAGTGAGGCGACGAACACCCCGCCACTGTCTGAGGCCGCGACCGCGCGGCGGTGCGCGGTGATCGAGGCCGGAAGCGAATCCATCTCGGCGAGCGTCCAGGCGCGCCAGAGGTGCGTCAAGGCGTAGTTGGGATTGCGCACCAGCGCGCGCCCCAGCGCGTCCAGCGCCGCCGGATAGTCACCCGCGTAATAGTGCACCCATCCCTCGGCGGCGACGGCGATTACCGACAGGGGATCCGCGTCCTGCGCGCGACGAATCTCCCGCACCGCTTCGGGAAATCGCTCATCCATCGTGAGGAGATTGGCATACCACTGATGCGCGGTTCGGTCGTTCGGCGTCAGGTCGAGCGCTCGCCGAAACTCTTCCTCGGCGCGCGGGAAGTTCCACCGATAGTACATCTCGACATAGGCAATGACCGTATACGGCTCGCCGAAGGTCGGGTCGAGTGTCACCGCCTTGCGCGCGACCGCTTCCGCTCTGGGAAACGCCTCGTCGGGGCTCAGGTAATCGAAGAAGCCCAGTGACACGAGCTGGGCCCCGATCGCGGCGTATGGGGCGGCGTAGGTCGAATCGTGGGCGATCGCCTCCTCGAAGAAGGTGATCGCCCGAAGCCATGACTCCGTGGTACTCGACGAGCTGTCGAAGCTCGACCGCATGCGTTCACTGATCCCGCGCAGATAGAGATCATATGCCTGCGCGTTCGGCCTGGGACGACCAGTGGAGTCGGACAGGGCGCCGACCAGGCGAACACGGAGCGTGCTCGCGATCGCGCGGGCGATCTCCTCCTGCACGGCGAACGCATCGTCGGCGTTCCGGTCGTAGGTCTCCGACCAGAGCTGATAGCCGTCAGCGACGCTGACCAGTTGCGCCGTGATGCGCAGCCGATCGCCGGCGCGCCGCACGCTCCCCTCGAGCACCGTGGCCACGCCGAGCTGTGCGCCCACGGTTCGGATGTCCATCCCGCGGTCGCGGACGGCGAAGGCGGACGTGCGCGACGCGACGCGCAGTCCTTCCACGCGCGCCAACGTGGCGATCAGCTCCTCGGTGATCCCGTCGCTGAAGTATCCCTGGTCCTGCGCCGGGCTCCGATCGGCGAACGGCAACACGGCGATCGTCGCCGGGACCACGGCCGGGTCCGGGATGCCGGGGGCGGGCTCGTCGTCCCCACCGCGTCGGGTGACCGACCAGAGCCCCGCGGCCAGTAGCGCGAGCGCGGCGACGGCGATCGCCATGCGGCGGGCGGGAACGGGCCGTCGTCGCGTCAGGCGGCTGACACCTGACGATACGCGTCCGCCCGACGCGCCCGAGGTCAGGCCGAGGGCGAGCAACTCCTGCTCGACGTCCTGCGCCGACTGATACCGCTCGTCAGGCGACCGGGCCAGTGAGGTCGCGACGATCCGGTCCAGCTCCGCCGGTACGTTGTCGCGATAGGTCGCGAGTGGCGCCGGCGCGCGGCGGCTGTCCGCCGGCTCGGCGGCGATGCCCATTGGGAAGGGACGCACGCCGGCCAGCATCTCGTACAGCACCACGCCGAGCGACCAGAGATCCGTGCGATGATCGACGGTGGCGCCGCGGGCCTGTTCGGGGCTCATGTACGCCGCCGTTCCCAACGGGCCCGCCGCGCCGGTGAGCGTGACGTCGACGAGCTTGGCGATCCCGAAGTCGAGCAACTTCACCACGCCGTCGTCGGTGACGAACACATTCGAGGGCTTCACGTCGCGATGCACGATGCCACGCCCATGGGCCTTGGCGAGCCCGCGAGCGATCTGCAGCGCGATGGTCACCGCCTCGTCGACGGGGAGTGGGCCCCGCGTGATCCGGCGTTGCAGCGTTTCCCCGTCATAAAGCGGCATGGCGAGAAAGAGCTGTCCATCGTCGGTCTCGCCGATCTCGTGGACCGTGCAGATGTTCGGATGCTCGAGCGCGGCGACCGTGCGCGCCTCATGCCGGAATCGTTCGGCGGCCGAATCGTCGGCGCCCAGTCGGGGCTGGAGAAACTTGAGCGCGACCGTGCGGCCAAGCCGAGCGTCGCGCGCCTTGTAGACGACGCCCATTCCGCCGCCACCGACCCGCTCGAGTATCTCGTAACTGCCGACGACGCGCCCCGCGAGCGGTTGCAGGGGTGGACGAAGCTGCCCCACGAGTGGCGCCAGCTCGGCCGCCATCCGGTCCATCGGCCCCGGCCGCTCGTGCGCCGCGAGCAGCGACGCCACTTCACGCCGGATGTCGGCGTCGTCGGCGCAGGCGGTGGCCAGGAATGCCTGACGATCCGCCGGCTTGCGCGTGAGGGCCTCCGCCAGCAGCGCCTCGATCCGCTGCCACCGGCCGGCCGGCCCGTCAGGCGGCATCACTCGCCCAGTTCGCGGTTGAGCCAGGCCCGCGCCATCGTCCAGTCGCGCTTGACCGTCGCCGGCGAGGTGTCCATCGCCTCGGCGGTCTCCTCGACGCTCATGCCGCCGAAGAAGCGGCACTCGACGACGCGGCCGTAGCGCGCGTTGACCAGCGTCAGGCGGTCGAGCGCCTCATCCAGCGCGAGCAGGTCGTCGCCGCGCGAGATCGCCATCGCGACCGCGTCGTCGAGCGGCTCGACCGGCTGCCCGCCGCCGCGCTTCTCGGCGCGCCGCGCGATGGCGTAATCGATGAGGATCCGCCGCATCGCCCGTGAGGCCGACGCGAGCACGTACGCCCGCCCGGGCCACTGGATGTGGTCGACCCGGGCCAACTCGAGGTAGGCCTCGTGCACCAGCGCGGTCGTGTCGAGCGTGTGCTCCGTGCGCTCGCCGCGGAGGTGGCGGTGCGCGACGCGGCGCAGCTCCTCGTAAACCGCGGGAAAGACGTCGTCCAGCCCGCCGTCGGCTGGCTGGGGTGCTGGGGCGGGATTGCGGTGCCCGGCATCCGCGTTCGCCGTCGGGCGATCGTCCGGGGGGTTGGAGCGGGGCACGTCAGTGGACGCCATCGAGTCTCGGACGGTTCGGCGCGCCGGAATGCGGGGAGGGCGCCGCCCGGAAGCAGCTCCAGGCGATGATACGTCACCCGACCGGGGGGCGGTAGGTGCACGGGCCGGCCGGATCGCGGATCGGAGCGGGGATGCTCTCAACACGGTCGAGCGGCGCGTTGGTCACGGGAGCGGGATGTTCGACGGCGATCGCCGCCGGAAGGCGGGGTTCGAAGTCACTCCCATCGGGCGCTCCGCACGCGAATCCGGCGAGCATGAGCCGATTCGCCGCGCTTTTCGGCTTTCTCCATACGAAGGGGATGAGGCCGATTCGAGCCAACCCCGCCTCCGCACCGTCGGAGGTCGACCTGGCACCGCGATCCGGCGGGCGCCGTCCATCACTCACTCCCGCGAGACTCCCATCATGCGTCATCTCCTCCTCACCGCCGCCACGGTCACCGTGCTCGCCGCCTGCACCAGCGACACGGAGGCACCGACCGCCACCCTCCAACGTTCCGCCGCCGGCGCGCATGCTGGACACGGCGCCGCGAACGGCAAGGCGCTCACGGCCAGCCAGAACCAGGGCGTGGCGAAAGCCCGCAACGCCACCGCGCGCTTCCACGACCGCGCGGCCGCGACCGCCGCCGGCTACACGACACAGTATCCGGCTGGCTGCGCGACGACGAACACCGCCGCGGGCGCGCAGGGCTTCCACTTCCTCAACACCGAACTGGTCGACGCGACCGTGGACCTGCTGAATCCCGAACTGGTGATGTACGAGCCGCGTCCCGACGGCTCGCTGCAGCTCGTCGGCGTCGATTACATCGTGCCGCTCGAGCTCTCGGCCGAACCGCCGACGCTCCTTGGCGTGCCCTTCATGCGCAACGAGCCGCTCGGCGTGTGGGCGCTGCACATCTGGGCATGGCGCCCCAACCCCAGCGGCATGTTCGCGGCGTGGAATCCGTCCGTAAGCTGCGAGTTCGCGGACCGCGTCACGCTCTGACACCGCACGGTGCTCGCGGGGCCACGAGCACGCCTGACGGACCCATCGTCAGGCGTGCTTGACGGGTCGTCGGGGGATGTTCCAAGAGGATTCCCCCGACAAGGAGGCGCTGTCGCTGACGGCGAGGCGCGCCGAGTCGCAGGCGATCTCCGTCTGCTACGTGCCGACAAGCGGCACGCTCTATCTGACTCAAGGTGCCTGGCACACCGACCGAGTCCCACGCCCGCGCCCACCTCAGGATGGAGCTCGCCACCACGGGGGGGACGGGCCATGCCGGCCTGTCGTGGACGTTCTACTGGACCTGCGCCGATGGCGTCGTCCCCCCTGCGTGACGCGCCATCAGGGGCGCACCATCAGTGGCGCGCGTCACCCCACCGCCGGCCGATACCGCAGGATAGACGCCCCCCGTCGCGAGCGGGCGCGTCTCGACGAGTGCGAGCTGCTGAGGCGCCGCGCCGCGGCCGAACAGGCGTCGCCCGCTTCCGACCACCGTCGGCGCGATGGCGAGACGGTACTCGTCGAACAGCCCCGCCTTCATCAACGTGGCGGAGAGATCGGCGCTGCCGAACAGGAACATGGTCCCCGTGCCCTGCGCCTTGAGTGCGGCGATCTCGCCGGCCGCGTCACGCCTGACGATAGTCGTGCCGCTCCAGTCGGCCGTCTCGAGCGTGCGCGAGCAGACGATCTTGGGCAGGCCGTTCATGTATTCGGCGATCTCGCCGCGCGCGGCGCGCCAGTAGCTGGCCATCCCCTCGTACGTCACGCGCCCGAAGACGAGCATCTCCGCCGACCGGAGCTGCTCGAGCGAGAACTGCTCCAGCTCCTCGCCCCAGATCTGTTCGAGCCACGGCAGCTCCCAGCGGCTCTCACCTTCGAAGTAGCCGTCGATGGTGACGATGTTCCACATGATCAGCGTTCGCATGCACTTCATTCCCGAGGGTTGGCGCGAGGCCGCAGCCAGGCTCCGCGTGGTCAGAGCACGGATCCATCCTACGCCGACGTAGCTATTCGCGATACCCGACCGCGTGACGACGCAGGCTCGTGGCGCGGTATGGCGGCGCCCAAGCCACGCCAGTCGGTCATGGGAGGAAAGGACGGCCGACCAGCGGCCCGAATGGCCCGATCCTAGCACTGGCAGCCGTCGAATCCACCAACGAACCGGGAGACCGTGTGTCCAACATCAGACTCGACCATCGCTCCGCCGTAGGCGGCGCCGCCAACGGCGCCTCCTCGTGGGTCGAGATGCTCGCGCGAGTCGGGTATGCCTCGCGCGGCGTGCTCTACATCATCATCGGTGTGCTGGCGTTCACGCTGGCGATCGGTTCGGGGGGCGAAACCACCGGCTCGCGCGGCGCGCTGCAGGAGATCGCCGAGAAGCCCCTCGGCAACGTCGCGGTGGTCGTCATCGCGCTCGGGATGGCCGGCTACGGCGTCTGGCGCCTGATCCAGGCCGCCGCCAATCCGCAACGACTGGGCGACAGCTTTAAGGACTCGTTCAAACGCGTTGGCTATGCGCTGCGCGGCTTGATCCATGTCGGACTCGCGGTGGCCGCCGTGCGCATCGCCATGGGATCGGGGTCGAGCGACAGCGGTGGGTCGAGCCAGCAGACCGAGAGCTGGACGGCGCGGGTGATGGACTGGCCCGCCGGCCGATGGCTCGTCGGAATAGGCGCGGCGATCATGATCGGGTACGGGATCTACCGGATCTATCAGGGGTGGAAGGCCGATCTCGGGAAGCAGATGCGTGTGGCCGAGATGAGCCGCGACACCAGTCGCCGCATCATCCACGTGAGCCGGTTCGGCATCGCCGCGCGCGGCGTCGTGTTCGTGCTTGTCGGTTGGCTGTTCATGCAGGCCGCGCTGCAGTACGACTCGAGCGAGGCCGGCGGCGTGGCCGAAGCGCTCGATAGCCTGCTCGGACAGCCCTACGGCCCCTGGCTCCTCGGCGTGGTCGCGCTCGGCCTCGTCGCTTACGGCATCCACTCGATGCTGCAGTCCAAATACCGGCGCATCGACGTCTGACCGCGACGGTGGCGCGTGGTCGTGAGGCAGCATGCCGCGCGCGGCACCCCGCGCCGCGCTGCCTCACGCGCCGGTCCGTGTCTACCCCTTCCGGCCGAGGAAGCCGCCAATCATCCCGGTCACGTCATCCATGATCGAACCGTCGCGGTTGCGGTCGAGCAGGGGCTCGAGCATCGCGCCGATCCCGCCGCCCGCCGGTGCGGCACCGCTCGACGGCGCACCCCCCATCGATGTGCCCGAACTCTTCTGCCGCCGGGCGAGGGCGCCCATCGCCACGGCGGCGACGATCGGCAACAGTCGCTTGAGGATCGCCGGATCGATGCCCGTCTTCTGCGACGCGCCGGCGGCAACCTGACGACTGACGTCCTTGCTGCCGAAGATGTGGCCGAGGATCGCATTGCCGTCCATCGCCGTGGCGGGGCTGGCGAGCGTGGCGGGCTGCTCCAGATAGGTCTCGTGCTGCCCGCCCGCGAGCGCCGATTCCAACTGCGACGCGCCACCCTGCGTCGACAGGTTGCGCTGAAACCCCGCCGCCAGAGCGGGCATCAGCGCGCCGATGGCGGCGGTCGCCTGCTCCGGGCGAAGGCCGAACTGGGCCGCGAGTTGCTGGACGGCCGCGCCATTGCCCGCGCCGGTTACTGATTCGAGGATATCCATGCTGGCTCCGTGATGAGTTGGGCGGTCTGGTGAAGAATCCCCACAACATCACGCCTCGCCCGACGCCACGCCATTGCGGAGACAGCGCCGATCGGCCCCCCGGTCGAGCCGGCCATCCGCCGCCGGTGGGACGACCAGCCGGCCCACCGGCGGACCGAAACGGCATGCGTAGTGCATTCATCGATCGCTCCGCTAGTTCGTCCCTGAGAGTATCTGGAGGGTCACGTGGGGCTATTCGATCGAAAGGAGAAGCCGAAGGCCGACTTCTCGAACGTGCAGAGCGGATCGTCCACGCAGCCGCCGACGATCCCGACGGCGCCTGAGGTGGAAACGGCCGCGCGTCGTTACACCGTCAAGTCGGGCGACAGTCTCTCGGCCATCGCCAAGCGCGAGTACGGTGATGCCACGAAGTGGCGCCGCATCTACGACGCCAACCGCGATCAGATCAGCAATCCGGACCTGATCCACCCGGGTCAGGACCTCACGATTCCCGCCGCAGACGGAGACAACGAATGACGAGCACCTCGTTTCGGGCCCTCTCGATGGCCCTCGCGATCGGACTCGCCCCCGCGCTCGGCGCGTGCGGCGGCAACGATGCCGACGTCGATACCAATGTTCCGCCGGCTACCACCATGGTGAACGCGGAACTGCGCGTGACCGAGGTCGAGCTCGGCCGCTCCATCGGTGCCGACCGTCGCGTCAACGACAACGCCGAAACCGATGACTTCGGGCCGCGTGACACGATCTACGTCTCGGTGGACACCGAAGGCACCGCGAGCGGTGCGACGCTGACGGCGCGCTGGACGTTCGAGGATGGCCAGTTGGTCGACGAGACGTCCCAGACGGTGACGGCGAGTGGCTCGACGGTGACCGAGTTCCACATCTCGAAGCCCGATGGCTTTCCCGTCGGCACCTACAAGGTCGCGATTCTCCTGAACGGGCAGGAAGTGGAGAGCGAGGAGTTCGAGATCGAGGCGC